>NZ_JARGEK010000173.1 GCF_029211165.1 Roseisolibacter sp. H3M3-2 | reverse complement strand
CACCCCGCGCCGCGCGCGCAGCGAGCGGCGGACCTTCACCTCGCCGGCCGCGGCGATCCCGGTGGCGTCGCGCGCGGCCTGCCCGGCGACGGCGTAGAGCGAGCGGACGAGCGGGTTCATGGCCGCGCGAAGTCTAGGCGCGCGGCCGGCGACGCGCGGGTGACCGCCGTCACCCGCCGGTCAGCGCGCGGCGGCGATCGCGGCGTCGAGCGTGCGGCGGAAGACGTCGGTCGGCTGCGCGCCCGCGATCCCCTGGTTGCCGACGAAGAACGACGGCGTGCTCTGCACGCCCGCGCGCCCCATGCGGTCCTTGTCGGCCTCGATCAGCGCGCGCATCACGTGCGACGACATGCAGCTGCGGAAGCGCGCCATGTCGAGCCCCTGCGCCTGCGCCAGCGACTCGTAGACCGCGGTCTGGTCGCCCGACTTGCCCCAGCGGTCCACGGAGCCGAACAGCGCCGACTGGTACGGCCAGAACTTGCGCTGCGCCGACGCGCACATCGACGCCTCGGCGGCCGGCATCGCCTGCTCGTGCTGGTCGAGCGGGTAGTGCAGGTAGGCCACGCGCACCTTGCCGGTCGCGACGTACTCCTTGTGGATCGCCTCGTACGACTGGTCGTGCCACATCTTGCAGTACGGGCACTGGAAGTCGCTGACCATCAGCAGCCAGACCTTGGCGCCCGGGGCCCCGCCGATGCGGCCGCTGTCGGCCAGCGCGCGGAGCGCCGTGCTGTCCCCGGGGGCCGGGAGCGCGGCCTCCCCGCCGGCGGTCGCGGTGGCCGTGGCCGGGGGCGTCGCCGCCGCGGCACGCGTCTCGCCCGAGGCTTGGCATCCCGCGGCGGCCAGGAGGGCGGCGAGGACGAGCGCGGGGCGGCGGAGGGAGACGCGCAGGGGCATGGGGGGCGGGGAGACGGAGGGGGGAGCGCCCGGCCGGTGACACCCGGCCCTCGGAGGGCGCGTACTAACATACATCGCTCATGAACAGCTTCGCGTCCGTGGTCCTGCTCGCGGTCCTGGCGCTGCTGCAGGCGCTCGAGCTGCCCGCGCCGCGCGGCTACCTGAACGACCTCGCCGGCGTCGTGTCGGCCGAGCGGGCCGCGCGCATCGAGGGGCTGGCGCGCGAGGTCCGCGAGAAGTCGGGCGGGGAGATCGCCATCGCGGTCCTCCCCGACATCGGCCAGCGCGCCCCCAGCGAGGTGGCGCGCGACATCGGCCGGCAGTGGGGGGTGGGCGCCGCCACGGCCATCGGCGACCGCACGCGCAACGCCGGGACGGTCATCCTGCTGGTCCCGCGCGAGCGCTCCTCGACCGGGCGCGGGCACGTCTTCATCGCGCCGGGGCAGGGGACCGAGGGGTTCGTCACCGACGCGCAGGCGGGCGCCATCCAGGACGAGGCGCTCCCGCAGCTGCGGCAGGGCGACTACGGCGGCGCGCTGGAACTGATGACGCGGCGGGTGGCCGAGCACTACGGGCGGGAGTTCGGGTTCACCGTGTCGGCCGATCCGGGGGGCTTCGCCGACCCGCGGCCGCCGCCGGTCGAGCGGCGCGCGCGCCGGACGGGTGGGATCAACCCGGTGCTGGTGATCGTCGTCGTCTTCATCGTGCTCAACCTGCTGGGCTCGTTCGGCGGACGGCGGCGGCGCGGCGGGTGCGGGGGGTGCATCCCGATCCCGATCGTGTTCCCCTCCGGTGGCGGCGGCTACTACGGCGGAGGGAGCTGGGGCGGAGGCGGCTGGGGCGGGGGCGGGAGCTGGGGTGGCGGGGGCGGGGGCGGTTTCGGCGGCTTCGGCGGCGGGGGGGGATTCAGCGGCGGCGGCGCGGGCCGCGACTTCTGACGAGGACTGCGATGGCCCGGATGACGCTGGACGAGCTGGTGGCGCAGCTGCGCGCCGCGTACGGCGACGCGCTGCGCGCGGTCGTGCTGTACGGGTCGGCCGCGGGGGGCGACCATGTCCCCGAACGGTCCGACTACAACGTGCTGGTCGTGGTGGACGGGCTGGGGATGCCCCAGCTGCGCGCCGTGGCCGCCACCGCGCGGGCGTGGGCGGAGGCCGGGCACCCGCCCCCGCTGACGCTCACCGCCGCCGAGTGGCGCGCGTCGGCGGACGTGTTCCCGATGGAGTACGCCGACCTGCTGGAGCGGCACCGCGTGCTCCACGGCGCGCTGCCGCTCGACGGGGTGCGCGTCGACCCGCGCGACCTGCGCGTCGAGGTCGAGCAGCAGACGCTGGGGAAGCTCCTGCAGCTGCGGTCGGCGATCGTCGCCACCGGGTGGCAGCCCAAGCGGCAGCTGGAGCTGCTGGAGCAGAGCCTGGGGACGTTCATGGCGGTGTTCCGGGCCGTGCTGCGGCTGCACGGCGAGCGGCCGCCGGAGGACCGCGAGGCGCTGGCGCAGGCGGTCGGCGCGCGGGCGGGGTTCGACGCCGCGCCGTTCGCGCGGGTCGCGCGCCACGTGCGCGGGGCGTCGGCGCTGCCGGCCGCCGAGGCGACCGACGTGCTGGCCGGCTACCTGGCCGGGATGGAGCGGCTGGCCGCCCACGTCGACGCGCTGGTCGTGCCGCCGGCCTGAGCAAACTCACACCACCATTCAGAGGATCCGCATGCGTGACCGCATCCCGCCCCGCCCGCTGACCCGCCGCGCGCTCGCCGTGGCGCTCGCCGTGGGGCTCGCGCTGGGCCCCACCGGCTGCGGCTACAACCGCATCCAGACGCTCGACGAGCAGGCCGCCCAGGCGAAGCAGCAGATCGAGGTGCAGCTCCAGCGCCGCGCCGACCTGATCCCGAACCTGGTGGCGACGGTGAAGGGGTACGCGCAGCAGGAGGAGACGATCTTCACGCGCGTCGCCGAGGCGCAGCGCGGGCTCACCGGCGCGCTGGCGCGGCCCGGCGGCGGCGACCCGACCGAGCTGGCCAACGCCAACGAGAACCTGTCGCGGGCGCTGGTGCCGATGCTGACGCTGGTGCAGGCGTACCCGCAGCTGCAGTCGAACCAGCAGTTCCTGCGGCTGCAGGACGAGCTGACCGGGACGGAGAACCGGATCGCGACCGCGCGCACCGACTACAACGGCGCCGTGCGCGAGTACAACACGCTCATCCGGACCTTCCCGACGGCGCTGACGGCCAAGGTCACGGGGGCGCAGCAGCGGACGTACTTCGAGGTCACCGACGCGGCGGCGCGCAGCGCGCCGACGGTCGACTTCTCGCGCCCCGACGCCGCCGGCGCGGCCGCGCCCGCGTCGACTCCGGCGACCCCGGCGACGCCGGCCCCGCGGTAGGCGCGGCCGGCCCCGCCGGAGGCACGGCCCGTCCCGTCGGTTGCGGGAACTCGACGGAGGCAGTTACACATCAGTTCGGTGACCGCGCCGTCCGGCGGCGTGGTCTCCCGAACGACCGCGCGACCCTGCGCTCGGGGGCGGACGCCCGTCCCCGCCGGCGTCGGGGTCGCGCGTTTGCCTCTCCCATCCTCCCGTTTCCAGAGGGCACGGCGCATGACCCACATCCCCCGGCTGCTGCCGCTGGCCGTCGTCGCGATCGTCGCGCCGGCGGCGGGCGCGCAGCAGCCCGCCGCCACCGGCACCATCACCGGCACGGTGACCGAGCAGGGCTCCAACGCCCCGCTGGCGGCCGTCCAGGTCCAGGTCGTCGGCACCACGCGCGGCGCGATCACGAACGACGCCGGCGTGTACCGCATCCTCGGCGTCGCGCCGGGCGCGGTGCAGGTGCGCGTCCGCCGCCTCGGCTACGAGCCCGCGACGCAGGGCGTGACGGTGGCCGCCGGCGCGACCGCGACCGCCAACTTCGCCATCGGCCGCGCCGCCGCGACCACGCTCGAGCAGGTCGTCGTGACCGCGACGGGCGAGGGGCAGCGCGTGCGCGAGCAGGGGAACGCCGTCGCCCGCGTCGAGCTGACCCCCGACCGCGTCCCCGCGCTCCCCGCGTTCAGCCAGGCGCTGTCGGCGCAGGCCGCGGGCGTGCAGGTGCTCCAGAGCTCCGGCACCGCCGGCACCGGGTCGCGCATCCGCATCCGCGGCGCGAACTCGCTGTCGCTCTCCAACGAGCCGCTCATCATCATCGACGGCGTGCGCGTGCAGGGCGGCGGCAACTCGAACTCGATCGCCGTCGGCGGGCAGGCCCCGTCGCGCCTCGACGACCTGAACCCCGAGGAGATCGAGAGCATCGAGGTCCTCAAGGGCCCGGCGGCCTCGGGGCTCTACGGCACGCAGGCGGCCAACGGCGTCGTGCAGATCACGACCAAGCGCGGGCGCGCCGGCCGCACCAACTACACCGTCTACGGCGAGCGCGGGCTGACCCAGGAGGTCAGCAACTTCCCGCCCAACTACGGCGCCTTCGGCGACTACGACGGCGAGACCGACTTCTTCTGCGACCTGCCGAGCGTGGCGGGCGGGCTGTGCACGCAGACGGAGATCGTGTCGTTCAACCCGCTCAAGGACTCGCGCACCACGCCCTTCCGCGACGGCGCGCGCACGCAGCTCGGCGCCAACGTCGCCGGCGGCACCGAGCGCGTGGGCTACTTCCTGAGCGGCGAGACCGACCGCGAGGCGGGCGTCTACTACACGAACTCGGTCAACCGCACGAGCCTGCGCGCCAACCTGCGCGCGTTCGTGTCGGAGAAGGCGGACGTCAACGTCTCGACCGGCTACGTCGCGAACAACATCCAGCTGCCGGGCAACGACAACACGTTCCTCGGCTACATCTCGAACGGGCTGGCCGGGTTCGCGCAGATCGACAACCCGGGGTCGGTGAACGGGGACGGCTACGACCCGCTCGGGCCGGCGTCGCTGGACTACTACCAGAACTTCCAGCAGGCGCGCCGCTTCACCGGCTCGCTGCAGGCGAACTACCGGCCGCTGTCGTGGCTGCGCTTCAACGGCGTCGCCGGCATCGACCAGACCAACCGCCTCGACACGCAGCAGATCCCGCCGGGCCGCATCGAGCTCGACACGGAGACGAGCGAGGGGTACCGCTTCGCGAACCGGCTGCAGGCCGGCACGTACACGGCGCAGGCCACGGCGACGGCGCAGTTCGCCCCGACCGAGAACCTGTCGTCGACCACGACGGCCAGCTTCCAGTACCAGCAGGACCGCAACGACGGCGTGTTCGGCGGCGGCTACCGGCTGGTGGCCGGGACCTCGTCGCTCGGCGGCGCGGTGACGCGCTTCGAGACCGACGAGGCGTACGGCGACGGCCGCCTGCTCGGCGGCATCCTGTCGCAGCAGATCGGCTGGCGCGACCGGCTGTTCGTGAGCGCCGGCGTGCGCGGCGACAACAGCTCGGCGTTCGGCGAGAACTTCGGCACCGTGTTCTACCCGACGGCGCAGGCGTCGTGGGTGGCGAGCGAGGAGGAGTGGTTCCCGCGCGGGCCGCTCGGCCTCGTGCGCTTCCGCGGCTCGTTCGGCCGCTCGGGGCTCCGCCCCGGCAACGTGGACGCGCTGACGTACTTCAACCCGGTCCCGTCGCGCGTGAACGGCGCCGAGCTGGCGGCCGTGTCGGTCGGCGGCGTCGGCGACCCGGACCTGAAGCCCGAGGTGACGACCGAGTTCGAGGGCGGCGTCGATTTCGAGGCGTTCAGCCGCCGCGCCACGCTGCAGCTGACGGCGTACAACCGCCAGTCGAAGGACGCGCTGGTGGCCCGCGTCATCGCGCCGTCGGTCGGCGTCGTGCGCACCCGCTTCGAGAACATCGGGGAGATCCGCAACCGCGGCTTCGAGGCGCTCATGACGCTGCGCCCGCTCGACACGCGCGCGGTCGGCCTCGACCTGACGTTCAACTACTCGTACAACACGAACAAGATCCTCACGCTGCGCGACACGACGCCGATCCTCATCACGGCGAACGGGTCGCAGCAGCACGCGCAGGGCTTCCCGGCCGGCGGCTACTGGGGCTCGCCGATCACCAACGTGATCACGAACGCCCAGGGCATCGTCGAGGACGTCGAGTTCGGCGAGGAGCCGCAGTTCCTCGGCTACTCGCAGCCGCGCACGCTGTTCTCGTTCAACCCGCAGCTGTCGCTGTTCAACAACGCGGTGCGCGTCGGCGCGCTGGTCGACTACCGCGGCGGGTACAAGCAGTACAACTCGTCCGAGGACTTCCGCTGCGGCATCACGGCGACGTGCAAGGGGATCATCGACCCCTCGTCGTCGCAGGAGGAGCAGGCGCGCGCGGTGGCGGCGTACAACTACGGCAACTACGCGGGCTTCATCGAGAAGGCGGACTTCGTCCGCTTCCGCGAGGTGACGCTGACCTTCGCGCTCCCCGAGCGCCTGTCGCAGCGCTACCTGAAGACGCGCGGGGTCGGGCTGACGCTCGCCGGCTACAACCTCGGGATCATCACCGACTACACCGGCGTCGACCCCGAGGTCAACGCCAGCGCGCAGTCGAACTTCATCCAGAGCGACTTCCTGAGCCAGGCGCCGGTGCGGCGCTTCTCCGCCCGCGTCAACGTCAACTTCTGAGGCTGCAGTGACCGACATGACCTTCCGGACCCTTCGGCGGGCCGCGGCCGGGTCGCTGGCGGCGGGGCTCCTCGCCGGGTGCTCGCTCGACGTCGCGACCCCCGGCATCGTCGACCCCGACAACCTCGCCGACGAGACCTCGCTGCCGACGCTGCGCGCCGGCGCGCTGGGCGACTTCGGCGCGGCCTTCGGCGGCGACGACAACGCCGGCGACGAGGGGGTGATCCTCGTCGGCGGGCTGCGCGCCGACGAGTTCCTCAACCGCGACACCTTCGAGGAGCGCCGCGACATCGACCTGGGCACGGCGCGCATCGACAACGGCTCGCTGCGCGACCTGTTCCGCAACATCCAGCGCGCGCGCCGCGCCTCGGAGTTCGCGGGCAGCCGCTACCGCGAGCTCGCCCCGACCGACGCCGGCTACGCCGAGGTGCTGAGCCTCGCCGGCTACTCCACGCTCTTCCTGGGCGAGCTGTTCTGCCCGGGCGTGCCGTTCTCCGACCTCGACGCCAGCGGCCGGTTCGTCTACGGCGCGGCGCTCGGGCGCGAGCAGATCTTCCAGCGCGCGCTGGCGAAGTTCGACAGCGCCCTGGCGGTCGCGCAGGCGGCCGGCAGCGGCACGGCGGCGACGGCGCAGGTGAACCTGGCCCGCGTCGGCCGCGCCCGCGCGCTGCTGGGGCTCGGCCGCATCGCCGAGGCCCGCACGGCGGTGGCCAGCGTGCCCACGGCGTTCGCCTACAACGTCGAGTACTCGGAGAACACGGGCCGCCAGAACAACGCGATCTACACGTTCAACAACGTGCGCCGCCGCTGGGGCGTCGCCGACCGCGAGGGCGGCGTCGGGCTGCCGTTCTTCACGGCCAACGACCCGCGCGTCCGCGTCACGCAGTCGACGCGCAACGGGCTGGACGGCGTCGCAGTGCGCATCCTGAACCAGGAGAAGTACCCGGCGCGCACGACGTCCATCCGCCTCGCCAGCGGCACCGAGGCCCGCCTCATCGAGGCCGAGGGCGCGCTGCAGGCCGGCGAGTCGGGCGCGGCGCTCACGCTGCTCAACGCGCTGCGCACGAGCGCCAGCCTGCCGGCGCTCGCGTTCACCGGGCAGACGGCCGCGCAGCAGCGCGACCTGCTGTTCCGCGAGCGCGGCTTCTGGCTGTACGCCGAGAGCCAGCGCCTGGGCGACTTCCGCCGCCTGCTGCGCGCGCCGTACAACCTGACGTACGCCCAGGTCTTCCCGACCGGCGCGTACTTCAAGCAGGGGCGCGTCTACTCGGAGCAGCCGAGCCTCCCGATCCCGAACGAGGAGGAGAACAACCCCAACTTCAGCGGCTGCACCGCGGCCAACTGAGGAGCGGGTGATGCGGAGAGGGGGAGCGTCTCGCGACGCTCCCCCTCTCCGCGTTCACGCCGCGGGCCTCGGCGGCTCGGGGCGCGGGAAGAGCCCCGCGCCCTTGTGCACCCGCCACCCGGTCGGGTCGAGGGCCGCGACGGCGGCGAAGCGCACGTCCTCCGCGCGCCCGGCGCCGCCCAGCGACTCCCACAGCTCCTGCGCCTTGGCGGGCATGAACGGCGCGAGCGCGACCGCCACCGGCGCCAGCTGCCGCACCAGGGTGCCGAGCACCGCCTCCAGCTCGTCGCGCCGCGCCGGGTCCTTGGAGAGCGACCAGGGCTGCCGCTCCTGCACGTACGCGTTGGCGCGGAACACCACCTGCCAGAGCGCGGCCAGCCCCTCGTGCAGCAGGTAGCCGCGCGAGCCGTCCATCGCCGCGTGGTACGCCGCGAGGTCGGCGGCGTCGGCGGCCAGCACCGCCGCGTCGGACGCCGCGGGGACGCGGCCGTCGCAGTACTTCTCGACCATCGCCACGGTGCGGCTGGCGAGGTTGCCCAGCGCGTTCGCGAGGTCGGCGGTGTAGCGCTCCTCGAACCGCTCCCACGAGAAGTTGCCGTCGCCGTCGAACGGCACCTCGCGCAGCAGGAAGTAGCGGAACGCGTCCGGGCCGAAGCGGTCGATCGCCTCGCCCAGCTCGAGCTTCACCCCGGCGCTCTTGCTGAAGCGCTCCCCGCCCAGCTGCACGAAGCCGTGCGCCCACACGCGCTCGGGGAGGGGCAGCCCCGCCGCCTCGAGCATCGCCGGCCAGATCACGCAGTGGAAGCGCGTGATGTCCTTGCCGATGACGTGCAGCTGCGCCGGCCAGCGCGCTTCGTAGCCAGCCGCCGGGAAGCCGGTCGCCGTCAGGTAGTTCGGCAGCGCGTCGAACCAGACGTACGTCGTCTGCGTCTCGCCGTCGCTCGTCGGGCGGGGGAAGGGGACGCCCCACGAGAAGCGCGACCGGCTCGCCGACACGTCCTCCAGCCCCTGCGCGAGCAGGCCGAGGATCTCGTTGCGGCGGCTCTCGGGCTGGCAGAACGCGGGGCGCTCGCGCAGCAGCCGCTCCAGGAACGGCTGGTAGCGCGACAGGCGGAAGAACCAGTTGGTCTCGCGCGTCCACTGCAGCTCGCGCGTCGGGTGCAGCGGGCACTTCCCGTCGACCAGCTCGGCGTCGTTCTTGAACGCCTCGCAGCCGACGCAGTACCACCCCTCGTACGCCTTCTCGTAGAAGTCGTCCGGGCTGCGCTCGAAGATGCGCGCGATGAGCGCCCGCACGCCCTCCTGGTGCTCGGCGGTCGTCGTGCGGATGAACTGGTCGTACGAGATGCCGAGGCGCGCCCACATCGCCCGGAAGCTCGCCGCGATCTCGTCGACCAGCGCGTGGGGCGCGACGCCGCGCGCCTCCGCGGTCTGGGCGACCTTCTGCCCGTGCTCGTCCATCCCGATCAGGAAGTGGACGGCGCGGCCGGCCTGCCGCTGGTAGCGGGCGATCACGTCGGCCCCGATCTTCTCGAAGGCGTGCCCCAGGTGGGGCTCGCCGTTCGCGTAGTCGATGGCGGTGGTCAGGAAGAACGGCGCGGGGTCGGACAACGGGGGCGGGGCTGGAGTGGACGGTGCCCCTGAAATCTCACACCCCCCACAAGCCGCGGCCTACTCCTCGGCCTCGTCGCCGTCGTCCCCGTCGTCGTCGTCGGTCGGGTCGAGGCGCCGCTCCTCGCCCCCGGGGGCCGTCCCGGTGCCGCGCCCGCCCCGGTTGCGCCGCCCGCCGCGCCGCCCGCGCCGCCGCCGGGGACGC
>NZ_JARGEK010000172.1:7749-9701 GCF_029211165.1 Roseisolibacter sp. H3M3-2 | reverse complement strand
GTCGCTGCAGGCGCCGGCCGCCGCGAGCAGCGCCGCCAGCGCGACGCCCCCGCGACGCGCCCGCGCGCTCAGAGGGGCTGCCGCAGCCACGCCACCGCGCGGCGGACCGCGTCCTCGGGGTCGGCCACGGCCTCGTCGGGCGTCACGCGGTCGCCGTACGGCGTGCGCGCACGGTCGGCCATCACGGACACGGTGAGGTTGAGCACCCCGCCGTCGCTGAGCAGGAACGGCGCGTTCGCGGTCGACAGCCCGCACGTCGCGGCGCCGAACGAGCGCGTGTCGGCGCGCCGCCGGAACGCGATCGCCACCGCCTCGCCCGAGCTGGCGACCGCGCCGTCGGTGAGCACGGCGACGCGCGGGCGCGGGCGGCGCAGCGTGTACGGGCGCTCGACCGGCACCTGGGTCGCGCTGCCGAACACCGACGCGCCGCCGCGGTACCCCCACGAGGAGGTCGCGCCGTCGGCGCCGACGAAGTGCCCGACGACCGCGTCGTCGCCGAGGATCGGGCCGATCCCGGCGATCATCGGCCACATGTTGCCGCCGCCGTTGCCGCGCAGGTCGACGACCCACCCGGCGAGCGCGTCGCGGTCGGCGGCGGCGATGGCCGCGTGCAGCGCGGTGGCGTACGCGATCGACGGCGCGAGGCCGCCGGTGAACGACACGACCCGGACGTAGCCGACGTCGGCCGGGAGGTCCGCGGGGGGCGTCGCGGCGGCGGCGGCGCAGCGCCGCACGTTGAAGGCGAGCAGCCGCCCGCTGCTCGCGCGGTACGTGCTGTGGCCGTCGCCGAGGCCGAACAGCGCCGCGGTGATGATCGGGTGCGTCTCCTCGAGCGTCTGCGCCACCGGCGCGGTCGCGACGGCCTGCGCGCGGAGGGCGGCCCAGTCGATGGCGTCGTGGCGCAGCGCGTTGGTGCGCATCACCCGCAGGACCTCGTCGACGTACTCGCGGGCGACGGTCGAGAGCCCCGGGACGACGACGGTCGGCTCGGGGACGGAGATGTCGCACGCCCCCAGCGCGAGCAGGAGCGGCAGGGCGGCGGCGCGGGCGCGGCGGGACGGCATCGGCGCAGCGGGTCCGGGACGGGGACGCGGATGCGCGAAGGTGCGGCGGGCGCGCGCGGCGCGCCAGACCGGATGACCCCGCTGGGACTCGAACCCAGGACCTGACGATTAAAAGTCGCCTGCTCTAACCAGCTGAGCTACGGGGTCGCGGCGCTGCTCCGCCGGGCGGTCGCCCGCCGGGCGCGAAGTCTACACGCCGGAGGCGCGCCCTACCATGCGGGAACGGCGCGGAGCGCCCCAGGCGTCCCGCCCGCCGGGGCCCGCGCCTTGCGCCGGTCGTCCGCCCCATGCGTCCCGTCCCGACGCCGTCTCACACCGGTTGCCCAGGAGCGCCCGCATGAGCAGTCAGGTCCCGACGCCCCTCACCCCGCCCGACGGACCGCCGTCGGATCCCGCCCGCGGCGCCGTGGGCCGGGCGGCCGACGCCGTGGTCCAGGTGCTGTGCGCCCCCCGCCTGTCGCACGACGCCCTGCGCCGCGCCGTGATCCGCTACGGCCGCCTCGCCCGCGACGTGGCCCTCGACCCGACCGAGATGCTCGGCTCCCTCGCCCCCCGCGTCCGCGCCTGCCTCGACCGCGTGGCGCCCGCGGAGCGGGAGCAGGTGCAGGGGTGGGTGCAGTGGTGGGCGATCCACGGGTATCATCGGGCGGATTGACGGGACGAAGAGGCGAGCGCGGATACGGCGAGCACGGATACGGCGAACGCGGATACGGCGAACACGGATGCGGCGAACTCGGGAACCGCGCGCTCGCGATCAGCTGGTCGCCTTCCGCGAGTTCGCCCCTCACGGGCTCGCTCTTTCCGGAGCCGCGCTTCCCGAGTTCGCCCTTCCCGAGTTCGCTCTATCCGAGTTCGCTCTATCCGAGTTCGCTCTATCCGAGTTCGCTC
>NZ_JARGEK010000172.1:0-7654 GCF_029211165.1 Roseisolibacter sp. H3M3-2 | reverse complement strand
CTACCGAGTTCGCTCTATCCGAGTTCGCTCTATCCGAGTTCGCTCTATCCGAGTTCGCCCTATCCAGTCTCACGAACGGATCGGCCGCGATCGCCCGCCCCGGCACCGCGTACTGCCGCCGCGCCGGCTCGGCGACCAGCTCGCGCTCCGGCCAGCGCAGCGCGGTGAGCGCGCCGCCGAACACGCACCCGGTGTCGAGGTCCACCGTCTCGTGCTTCCACCGCGGCGCGAGCACCGGCGTGTGCCCGAACGCCACCAGCGCCCGCCCGCGGTACTCGGCGGCCCAGTCGATGCGCATCGGCAGCCCGTCGGCGCCGGGGACGCCCGTCGTCTCGCCGAACAGCGCGCGGTCGCGCACGTGGCGCGAGTCGCGCCCGTGCAGCGCCAGCGGCAGCCCCGCGTGCGCCACGACCAGCGCGCCGCCGTCGAGCACCAGGTGGCGCGGCAGCGCCGCCAGGAAGTCGCGCACGCGGCGCACGAACGCGGGCGGCGACGCCGCCAGCTCGGCGAGCGTCAGCTCCAGCCCGTGCGCCACGTGCACCGCGCGTCCCTGCAGCTTGCGCAGCAGCTTGTCGTCGTGGTTGCCCGGGACGACGAGCGCGCTCCCCGCGTCGGCCATGTCCATCGCGAGCCGCAGCGCGTCGACGATGCGCGGGCCGCGGTCCACCAGGTCGCCGACGAACACCGCGCGCCGCCCCGCGGCGTGGCGCCACACGCCGGCCGCGTCGGGGGCGTAGCCGAGGCGGGCGAGCAGCGCCTCCAGCTCGTCCGCGCACCCGTGCACGTCGCCGATCACGTCGAACGGTCCGCGCTCCGCGCGCCGGTCGGGCGGGAGCGGGACGCGCACGAGGCGGAGCGCGGCCACCTCCTCCGGCGTGCGCAGCACGTGCACGACGGCGTGCCCCTCGGTCGCCAGCGACTCCATCTCGCGGTGCAGCTGCTCGCGCTGGCGCGCCAGCACGTCCGCGCCGGCGTCGCGGTCCGGACGCGCCGCGCGGCGCGCCTCGCACACGTCGAGCGGCAGGTCGAACACCAGCGCCGCGGTGGGCAGGTGCCAGCGGCGCGCCAGCTCGACCAGCGGTGCGCGCGACGACGCGCGCACGCTGGTGGCGTCGACCACCGTGAGGCGCGCGCGCTCCAGCCGCCGCGCCACGACGTGGTGCAGCACCGAGAACGCGGCGTGCGTCGCGGTCTGGTCGTTCTCGTCGTCGGCGACCATCGCCCGGCACGCGTCGGACGAGACGACCTGCGTCGGCGCGAAGTGCGCGCGGGCGAAGGTCGACTTGCCGCTGCTGGTGGGGCCGACCAGCAGGACCAGCGACGGGTCGGGGATCTCGAGGCGCATGCGGTGGGCGGGAAGCTACCGCGGCAGGAGCGCCAGCAGCGTGCCGCGCGCGCCGGCGATGGTACCGTTTCTGCGCTCCCGCGGGGACGATGACGACCGCGACCCTCCAGCTCCCCACCTGGCGGCGCCTGCCCGTGGGCGCCGAGCGCGCGCCCGAGGGCGGCGTGCACTTCCGCGTCTGGGCCCCGGCGCGCCGCCGCGTCGAGGTGCTGCTCGAGTCGCCCGACGGCGGCACCCCGCGCGCGGTGGCGCTCGACTCCGAGCCCGACGGCTACCACGCCGGCCACGCCCCCGACGCCGACGTGGGCACGCGCTACCGCTACCGCCTCGACGGCGGCGACGCCTTCCCCGACCCCGCCTCGCGCTGGCAGCCGGAGGGGCCGCACGGCCCGTCCGCCGTGGTCGACCCGACGGCGTTCCGCTGGTCCGACGCGGGCTGGCGCGGGATCGCGCCCGAGCGCCACGTCGTGTACGAGCTGCACCTCGGCACCTTCACCCCGGCGGGCACGTGGGCGGGCGCGGCCGAGCGGCTGGGGCACCTGGTCGCGCTCGGCGTGACGACGCTCGAGGTCCTCCCCGTGGCGCAGTTCCCCGGCCGCTTCAACTGGGGCTACGACGGCGTCGGCCTCTACGCGCCGGCGCACCAGTACGGGACGCCCGACGACATGCGCGCCTTCGTCGACCGCGCGCACGCGCTCGGCCTGGCGGTGATCCTCGACGTCGTGTACAACCACCTCGGCCCCGACGGCAACTACCTCGCGCAGTACGCGCGCGAGTACTTCCACCCCACGCGCCGCACCGACTGGGGCGAGGCGCTGAACTTCGACGGGCCCGGGAGCGGGCCGGTGCGTGAGTTCTTCGCCGCCAACGCCGCCTACTGGGTGGACGAGTTCCACCTCGACGGGCTGCGCCTCGACGCGACGCACGCCATCGTCGACGAGTCGCCGCGCCACGTGCTGCGCGACGTGGGCACGCGGGCCCGCGCGGCCGGCCGCGGGCGCCGCGTGTGGATCGTCAACGAGAACGAGGAGCAGCGGGCGGACCTCGTGCGCGCCCCCGAGGACGGGGGGCTCGGCCTCGACGCGATCTGGAACGACGACTGGCACCACAGCGCGCTCGTGGCGCTCACCGGCCGCGACGAGGCGTACTTCAGCGACCACCGCGGGACCGCGCGCGAGTTCGTCGCGGCGGCGCGCTTCGGCTTCCTGTACCAGGGGCAGTGGTACCGCTGGCAGCGGCAGCGCCGCGGCACCCCGGCGCTCGACGTGGCCCCGTGGCGCTTCGTGCACTTCCTCGAGAACCACGACCAGGTCGCGAACGTCGGCTTCGGCGAGCGGCCGCGCCTCCAGTCCAGCCCTCCCCGCTGGCGCGCGCTCACCGCGCTCCTCCTTCTCGGCCCGCAGACACCGATGCTCTTCCAGGGCCAGGAGTTCGGCTCGACGCGCCGCTTCGTGTACTTCGCCGACCACGAGCCGGAGCTGGCGAAGCTCGTGCACGAGGGGCGCTTCCGCGAGCTGCGCCAGTTCCCCAGCCTCGCTCTCGAGGAGTCGCAGGCGCACCTGCCAGTGCCGCACCACCCGCACGCGTTCGAGCGCTGCGTCCTGGACTGGGGCGAGGCCGAGCGCCACCCGGCGCAGACGGCGCTGCACCGCGACCTGCTGCGCCTGCGGCGCGGGGACCCCGTGCTGTCGACGCCGCGCCTCGGCGTCGGCACGACGCCCGGCCGCTACGAGGCCGCCACCCTCACCGAACACGCCTTCCTCCTGCGCTGGTTCGGCGAGGACGGCGACGACCGCCTGCTGCTCGTGAACCTCGACCGCGCCGCGCACCTCGACCCGATCCCCGAGCCGCTCCTCGCGCCGCCGCGCGGGCGGCGCTGGCACCTGCGCTGGTCCAGCGAGTCGCCCGCGTACGGCGGCCACGGCACGCCGCCGGTCGAGGCGTCGGAGTCGCCGCGCACCCCAGAGCCCGGCCACAAGGCGCACTGGCTCATGGAGAACTGGCGGCTTCCCGCGGAGTCGGCGGTGCTGATGGCCGCCGAGCCGTCGGCGGAGGGCGGCGCGTGAGCGCCCCGCCGCTGGAGCGCGTCACGCGCCGGCTGACCTGGGAGTCCGCTGAGGCGCGCGACGTCGAGGCGCTGCTCGCGCGCGAGTGGATCGTGACCAACGGGCTCGGGGGCTACTCGTCGGGCACGCTCGCGGGCGTCATCACCAGGCGCTACCACGGGCTGCTGGTCGCGTCGCTCGCCAACCCGCTCGGCCGCATGGTGATGCTCAACCACCTCGTCGAGTGCGTGCGGCTCCCCGACGGGCGCGAGGAGGCGCTGAGCGGCGAGGAGTGGGCCGAGGGGCGGCTCGACGCGTCGGGCGCGCAGCGGCTGGTCGAGTTCCGGCTGGAGGCCGGGCTCCCCGTGTGGGAGTACGCGATCCCCGCCGGCGCGGCGACCGTGCGCGTGCAGAAGCGCGTGCTGATGCCGCACCGGCAGAACACGGTGCACGTCTCGTACGCGCTGCTCGACGGCGCCGACTCGGTGGGGCTGACGCTGCGCCCCGCCCTGCACTTCCGCGGCTACGAGGACCCGGTCACGACGCCGGAGGAGGCGCGCTACCTGCTCGGGGTGGCCGACGGCCACTTCGTCGTCACGACGGAGGGGGCAGCGACGCTGCCGGCGCTCCGCCTGGCGGTGCACGGCGCCGCGGCGACCTGCCGCGTCGAGGACACGCGCACCAACGAACTGCTGTACCGCGTCGAGGCGGCGCGCGGGTACGAGTACACCGGGGTGCTCTGGTCGCCGGGCGCCTTCGACGTGACGCTCGCGCGCGGCGAGACCGCGACGCTGGTCGCCTCGACCGAGCCGCCGGAGGTGCTGGCGGCGCTGTCGCCGGCCGACGCGCGCGCCGCCGAGGAGGAGCGACGCCGCCGGCTGCTCGACTCGGCGCGCCTGGCCGACGACGACGTGACCGCGGCCGAGCTGGTGCTGGCGGCCGACCAGTTCCTCATCACGCCCGCCGGCCGGCTGCGCGACCGCGTGCGCGCGCAGGCCGTCGGGGACGAGGTGCGCACCGTCATCGCCGGCTACCACTGGTTCACCGACTGGGGGCGCGACACGATGATCGCGCTCGAGGGGCTCACGCTCTCCACCGGGCGGTGGCGCGAGGCCGGGTTCATCCTGCGCACCTTCGCGCAGTACGTCCGCGACGGGCTGATCCCGAACATGTTCCCCGACGGGAGCAACGAGGGGCTCTACCACACCGCCGACGCCACGCTCTGGTTCTTCCACGCGGTCGACCGCTACCACCGCGTGACCGGCGACGACGCGACGCTCCGGCGGCTGCTGCCGGTGCTCGTCGACGTGGCCGAGCGGCACCTGCGCGGCACGCGCTACGGCATCCGCGTCGACCCCGCCGACGGCCTGCTGACGCAGGGCGCCGAGGGGTACCAGCTGACGTGGATGGACGCGAAGATGGGCGACTGGATCCCGACGCCCCGGCGCGGCAAGGCGGTCGAGCTGAACGCGCTCTGGCACAACGCGCTCTGCCTGCTGGCCGCGTGGACGGGCGACGCGCGGTGGCGCGACGAGGCGGCGCGGCAGCGCGCGTCGTTCAACCGCCGCTTCTGGTACGAGGGCGGCGGCCACCTGTACGACGTGGTCGACGGACCGGACGGCGACAGCGCCGAGCTGCGCCCGAACCAGCTGCTCGCGGTCGCGCTCCCGCACCCGGTGGTCGAGCAGTCGCGCTGGGCGTCGGTCGTCGCCGTGGCCGAGCGCACGCTCGTCACGCCGATGGGGCTGCGCTCGCTGGCCCCGGGAAGCCCCGAGTACAAGGCGCAGTACTTCGGCGACCTGCGCGCGCGCGACGGCGCGTACCACCAGGGCACCGTGTGGGGGTGGCTGATCGGCCCGTGGGTCGACGCCTGGCTCAGGGTCCACCCGGGCGACCGCGCCGGCGCGCGCCGCTGGCTGTCTGGGCTCGTGGGCCACCTCGACGACTTCGGCGTGGGCTCGGTGGCCGAGATCTTCGACGCCGAGGCGCCGTTCACGCCGCGCGGGTGCGTCGCGCAGGCGTGGAGCGTGGCGGAGTTGCTGCGGTGCTGGCGGATGACGGACGAAGGAGCGTCGAGCGTCGAGCGGTGAGCGTCGAGGGGGCGCCGCACGGGGGACAAACCGTCCCGCCTCGCGGCGCCCCCTCGACGCTCGACGCTCGACGCTCAGGCGGTCGGCTGCACCAGCAGCGAGTCCGCCCCCGACCCCGGCACGTAGGCGTTCTGCAGGTACTGCATCACCATCCGCTGGGTGTTGAAGAACGACCCGTTGATCGCGATCGCGTTGCGCTGCACCTCGCCCCACTTGTACGGCATCCCGTAGAAGAGCGGCACCACCACGCGCTCGAGCTTGTAGTACAGCTCCGTAACGTCCCCCGCCGGGTCGGACGGCAGGGTGTAGTCGTCGCCGATCGCCCAGCCGGTCGTGCCCTCCAGGCACCCCTCGATCCACCAGCCGTCGAGCACCGACAGGCTCGGCACGCCGTTGAGCGCCGCCTTCATCCCGCTCGTGCCGCTCGCCTCGAGCGGGCGCATCGGGTTGTTGAGCCAGAGGTCCGAGCCGGACGTCAGCAGGTGGCCGAGCGTCATCTCGTAGTTCTCGACGTACACCACGCGCACCGCGTCGCCGAGCTTGCGCCCCGCCTCGTGGATGCGGCGGATCATCGCCTTCCCGTTGTCGTCCTTCGGGTGCGCCTTGCCGCCGTACACGATCTGGATCGGCCCGACCTTGTGGGCGATCGCGCGCAGCCGGTCGAGGTCCTGGAAGATCAGGTCCGTGCGCTTGTAGGTCGTCGCCCGGCGCGCGAAGCCGATCGTGAAGACGCGCGGGTCGAGGCGGACGCCGGCGCGGCGTTCCACCTCGTCGAGCATCGCCGCCTTCGACGCGCGGTGCGCGTCGCGGATCTCCTCGATCGGGACGGTGATGGCGTAGCGCAGGTAGTTGTTGTCGCGCCGCCACTCCGGGAAGTGCTTGTCGAACAGCCGGCGGAACGGCTCGGCCGTCCACGTCACCGCGTGCACGCCGTTGGTGACGGCGCCGATCGGGAACTCCGGGAACATCTCCTGCGACACCTGCTGGTGCCGCAGCGCCACGCCGTTGATGAAGCGCGAGCAGCGCAGCGCCAGCCGCGTCATGTTGAGGTCCGTCCCCTCCCACAGCTTCAACGAGTCGAGCGTCGCCGCGCGGTCGCCGAGGACCTCGCGCGTCAGCTCCCCGGTGAAGCGGTCGTGCCCCGCCGGCACCGGCGTGTGCGTCGTGAAGATGCAGCGGCGCGCCACGGCCTCCACGTCCTCGACGCTCGCCTCCCACGGCTGGCGCCCCGACAGGCGGCGCTCCAACAGGTGCAGGCAGAGGAGCGCGGCGTGCCCCTCGTTGATGTGGTACTGCGTCCCCTCGCCGTACCCCATCGCGTCGAGCAGCGCGGCGCCGCCCATCCCGAGCACGACCTCCTGGCAGAGGCGGTAGCGCGAGTCGCCGCCGTAGAGCGTGTCGGTCAGCGTCCGGTCGAACTCCGAGTTCTCCGGCAGCCGCGTGTCGAGCAGGAACACCGGCACGACGCCGTCGGTCACGCCGCGCACCTCGTAGCGCCAGGCGCGCACGGTCACCGTGCGCCCCTCGACCTGCACGGTCACGGTCTGCGGGACCTGCGGCAGGCGGCTCTCGGGCTGCCACTCCGACGGCGCCTCCGTCTGCCCGCCCTCCGCGTCGAGGTGCTGGCGGAAGTAGCCCTGCCGGTGCGCCAGCGTCACGGCGACGACGGGGAGGCGCAGGTCGGCGGCCGAGCGCAGCGTGTCGCCGGCGAGGACGCCGAGGCCGCCGCTGTACGTGGGGATCGCCTGCTCGAGGCAGATCTCCATCGAGAAGTAGGCGACGGTCGTGGGGCGGGCCGCGGCCATGGGGTACCTCGGGGACTGAATAGGTGGGGAAGCCGCCCGGGGGCGGCGGACGTCGGGGAAGCTAACACGGCCGGTCGGCGGGCTGGACGGGCCTCCCCCCGGTACCCCCCAGACGACCGCCCGGATCGGAGGTGACCGTGACGTCTTCGTCAGTCGCCGTCAGTCGCCGTCGGCCAGCAGCAGCGCGACCGGCAGCTCGGCCAGCACCGCGGCCAGCGGGAGCGACTCCCCGCCCGGGTAGCGGCGCCCGGTGAGCGCGTCGCGCCACGCGGGCGCGGGCGGCATCGGGAGCGTCGCGTCCCCCCAGACGCCGCCCACCGGCGCCGCGCCGTCGGGGGCGAGCACCAGCGGGAGGCGCGGCGCCACGGC
>NZ_JARGEK010000171.1 GCF_029211165.1 Roseisolibacter sp. H3M3-2 | reverse complement strand
GCCGGCGCGCGCGGGGCCGTGGCCGTCGGCGAGGTGACCGGCCCGGTGCACCAGCTGCTCGCGCTCCCGCGCGCCCGCGCGGGCGACGGCGCGCGCCGTGCGCTGCGCCGCGCCTTCGACGAGAGCGCGTTCTACGACGACGTCACGACGAGCGTCGCGTGGCGGCGCGGCGCGCCGCGCTGACCGACACCCCCGACCCCGCGATGCCCTTGTTCACCCCGCGCACGCCGCGCGAGAGCCGGCACGAGACGTCGGCCCTCATGATGCCCGAGCACGCGAACAACCTGGGGCACGTGTTCGGCGGCGTGATCCTCTCGATGATGGACACCGCCGCCGCGGTCGCGGCCTTCCGCCACGCGCGCAACAATTGCGTGACGGTGAGCATCGACCGCGTCGACTTCCGCGAGCCGATCCACGTCGGCGACCTGGTGGTGATGAAGGCCAGCGTCAACTACGTGGGGCGCACCTCGATGGAGGTGGGCGTGCGCGTCGAGGCGGAGGAGCTCACGACCGGGCGCCGCCGCCACACCAACTCGTGCTACCTCACCTTCGTCGCCGTCGACCGCAACGGCCGCCCGATCGAGGTCCCGCCGCTGCACGCCGAGACGCCGGAGGAGGTGCGGCGCTACGACGCGGCGAAGGAGCGCCGCCGCCTCCGCCTCGAGGAGCGCAACGCCGAGCAGCAGCGCCTCGACGGCGAGGCGGCCGCCGAGGCCCCCGCCACCCCGACCCCCTGACCGTGCCGGATCGACCCGAGCCGGACCGACCCGACGTCCCGGACGTCCCCGTCGCGGAGCGCCTCTACACCGTCGACGCGGCGAACGCGACGCTCCCCTTCGTGCGCCGCGTCGCCGAGGACCTGGTGCGCGACTACGCGCGCTGGCGCGCCCGCGTGCGCGCCATCGAGGTGGCCCGCCGCGCCCCGTCGTCGGCGCTCCCGGCGCCCACCGCGCGCCGGCTGCAGCGCGAGACGCAGGCGCTCGCCGCCGACATCCAGACCTCGCTCGGCGAGCTCGCGCTGCTCGGGGTGCAGTGCAAGTCGCTCGAGGACGGGCTGATCGACTTCCCCACGGTGGTCGACGGCGCGCCGGCGTTCCTGTGCTGGCGCCCGGGGGAGGCCGACGTGTCGTGGTGGCACCGGCGCGACGCGGGCTTCGGCGGCCGCCAGCCGATCGCCGGCGCCCTCGTCTCGGCCGCCGCGGTCGGGGGGGACGCATGAAGCGCTGGAGGCTCGGGCTGCAGGACCTCGCCCGCGGCGCCTTCCGCGCGCCCGACGGCACGCGCTGGGACGTCGAGGTGCGCGCCCCCGGCGCGTCCAACGCGATGGTCGTCTTCCAGCACCCAGACCCGCTGTCGCGCCAGGACCGCTACGCTTGGTACGTCACCGACGGCCCCGAGGCCCGCTCCGTGACCGCGCGCCTGAGCGCCGAGGCGGTGCTGCGCCAGCTCGACGAGCGTGCGCTCGCGCGGCTGTTCCGGAAGTCGATGCCGGTGGACAGTCGGGTTCCGCGGTTCGAGCCGGGCTGACGTCCCGAGAGCGGGAGTTGTGACTGCGGGAGTCATCACTGCGGGAGTCGTGACGGCGCAGTGCGCTCTTCCGACTCCCGCTCCTTCGGCTCCCGCAGTCACGACTCCCGCCTCTTGGGGGTTCAGGCCTCCCGATACGGCACCTCGATCTCCGTCCCGTCCCGCGCGATGACGGTCTCCGGAAACAGCTGCCTCGCCTGCGCCTCCAGCTCCCGGGCGTCGCGCGAGTAGCGCGCCGAGATGTGCGTGAGCACCAGCCGCCGCACCTCGGCGACGCGGGCGACCTGCGCGGCCTCGCGGGCGGTGGAGTGGCCGGTCTCGCGGGCGCGGTCCGCCTCGTCGTCGGCGAAGGTGGCCTCGTGGACCAGCAGGTCGGCGCCGCGCGCCGCGTCGACGGTGGCGGCGCAGGGGCGCGTGTCGCCGGTGATGACGACCGTGCGGCCGGGGCGCGTGGGGCCGACGAGCGTCGCCGGGTCGACGGTGCGGCCGTCGTCGAGCGTGATCGTCTCGCCGCGGTGCAGGCGCCCCCACAGGGGGCCCTCGGGGATCCCCAGCTCGCGCGCCAGCTCGGGGTTGAAGCGCCCGCGCCGCTCGGGCTCCACGATCGCGTAGCCGACGGCGCTGCTCCCCGGGTGCTCGACCTCGAACGGGACGATCGCGTACTCGTCGCGGCGGATCGGGGTCCCCGGCTCGACCTCCGCGACGTCGACGGGGAAGGCGAGGCGGTCGCCGCCGAAGGCGAGGGCCTGGCGCAGCTGGCGCGCCGATCCGCGGGGTCCCCACAGCCGCAGCGGCTCGGTGCGCCCCCCCAATTGCAGCGTGCGTGTGAGCCCGATCACACCCAGCACATGGTCGGTGTGCATGTGGGTGAACAGGATGTCGCCGAGCGCGAACGAGACGCCGTAGCGCATCATCTGGCGCTGCGTCCCCTCGCCGCAGTCGAACAGCAGCGTCTCGCCCTCGCGCGTCGCGGCGAGGCCGGAGACGTTGCGCTCCACCGTGGGACGCGAGGCGGCGGTGCCGAGGAAGCGGAGGGTCAGCGACATGGGGGCGAATCTAAACACGCCCGGCGGCCGCCCATCGGACGGCGTGACGCCCGCGGCGCGGCGCGGCGGCGTGCCGGGGGCGGACGGCTCCGTACACTGGCGGCGTCGCGGCGCGACTCGTGCGCACCCCGCCGCCCTCGACGCGCGCCGGCCTCCCGCCGGGCGCGCCCCCGACCGTCCGTCCGAGCGTCACGAGGGAGTCCCGATGTCCGCCGCACCCGACGACACCCCGAAGCAGTCCGCGCGCGTGCGCCCCGAGGACCGCGTCGACCTGTACCCGGCGCAGATGCCCGCGCAGCACCAGGAGGAGCCGGGGCTCGAGGCCGACCTGCGCCTGCGCCCGCAGTACGAGGCGCCCGCGTACCGGGCGGCGGGGAAGCTGACGGGGAAGCGGGCGCTGATCACCGGCGGCGACTCGGGGATCGGGCGCGCGGTGGCGGTGCTGTACGCGCGCGAGGGCGCCGACGTCGCGATCGTCTACCTGCCGCAGGAGCAGCGCGACGCCGACGAGACGCGGCGCGCGGTGGAGGCCGAGGGGCGCCGCTGCGTGGCGATCGCCGGCGACGTGACCGACGCGGCGTTCTGCCGCGAGGCCGTCGAGCGCACGGTGCGCGAGCTCGGGGGGCTGGACGTGCTGGTGAACAACGCCGCGCACCAGAAGGACACCGAGAGCATCGCCGACATCTCGGACGAGGCGTTCGAGCGCACCTTCCGCACGAACATCTTCGCCTACTTCTGGTTCGCGAAGGCCGCGCTGCCGCACCTCAAGCCCGGCGCGGCGATCATCAACACCGGCTCGATCACCGGGTTGGAGGGGAGCAAGACGCTGCTGGACTACTCGGCGACGAAGGGCGCGATCCATGCCTTCACGAAGAGTCTGGCGCAACAGCTCGTGGAGAAGAAGATTCGCGTGAACTGCGTGGCGCCGGGGCCCGTGTGGACCCCGCTCAATCCGCAGTCGAAGCCCGCCGACCAGGTGGCGGCGTTCGGGCAGGACACGCCGATGAAGCGGCCGGCGCAGCCCGAGGAGATGGCGCCCGCGTACGTGTTCTTCGCGTCGCTGGCCGACTCCAGCTACATCACCGGCGAGGTGCTCACGCTCCTGGGAGGCGAGACCACCGCGGGGTGACGGAAGGTGCGGGTCGGACGCAGGCGGCCTCGACTGATCGCCGCACGAGGCTGCCAACGGCCCGTTGTTTGCTCGGCAGCGGCGGGCACGCACGCACGTCAAGGCTGGGCACGCAGGTGACAGGCGGCGGAGTCCTGCTCCGCGGCGGCACAGGGGGTGTGGCCGTCGGAGCGAAGATCCGGAGACGAGTGGAGGGAACCACCATGGCCGGCAATCCGAACGGCAGCACCAACGGGAACGGGGGCAAGAGCAAGCGCGGCTTCGCCTCGATGGATCCGAATCGGCAGCGCGAGATCGCCAGCAAGGGCGGGCGCGCGGCGCACGCGAAGGGGACGGCCCACGAGTGGTCGTCGGACGAGGCCCGCGTGGCCGGCCAGAAGGGCGGGATCGCGGTGAGCCGCGACCGCGCGCACATGGCCGCCATCGGCCGCGAGGGGGGCGAGTCGCGCAGCCGCGCGAGCCGCCTGGCGCGCGAGCAGGGGCGCGGGATGTCGTCCGACCGCGAGATGCAGCGTCCGGTCACCCGCGAGGGCGGCATGTCGCTCGACCGCGGGGCCTCGTCGTCGAGCGGGATGACGCGGCAGAGCAGCAGCGAGACGACCCGCGGCGCCGACCCGCGCTGACCCGCACGGCGGGGCGCGGGCGCGCGTTGGCGCCGGGTGCCGAGCGGGCATCCGGCGCCGCGCGGCGCGACCGGGTGGCGCGACCGGAGCGGGGCGGGTGTGACGTCCGGCCGGTCCGCGCGTCATCCTGGCAACCGGTCGCCACGTCGCGGCCGGGCGACACCGGCCGCCTCCGTGGCGTGCTTGACACGGTCGGTCTTGCCGCTAGTTTTCTCCTCGTCGGTTCGGCCCCGGCGACCAGTCGCGGGGCCGTTTTCGATCTACGGGGCTGTAGCTCAGCTGGGAGAGCGCACCGTTCGCATCGGTGAGGTCAGGGGTTCGATCCCCCTCAGCTCCATAAAAGGCACGACGGATCGCCGGTACGAAGGTTGCGATCCAAAGCAATACACGCTGCCCGCCGCTGTTCGGTAGGACGGAGAGTTCCAATGACGGCGCGCGTGGCTAGCGTCCAGTGTTGAGGGGTCGGCGACCAGCGGTCGCCGACCCCTCGCGTCATTCCGGCCCCGCCGCCCCTGGCTCCCCGCTGGCGACCAGCGTCGCCCCCAGGTCGGCCCGCATCGCATAGAGCGCCTCCGCCAGGAACCGGTTCTCCTCCACCTCGGCGCGGCCGGAGAAGTCGTCCATCGCGCGGAAGCCCAGCCCGCCGATCCAGCGGACGATCGCGCTCTCCTTGACCGCGACGTCGAAGCGGCGGACCAGGAGCGTCTGCGAGACGTCGCTGTCGCGGAGCGCCAGCCGCAGCAGCATCCCCTCGCCCTCGAACGGGCGGTTGAGGGTGCCGCTCATGAGGTGGCGCACGCCGAGGGGGATGTGCCACTCGGGGGCCTTGCGCCAGCGGATCGCCCAGCCGCGCTCGTGGGCGCCGCGGATCGCGGTCATCTCGCCGGCGAGCTTGTCCATGCCGACGTCCCAGATCATGTAGTCGATCCGGCTGTCGGTGCGGAACTGGAGGGTGTCGGGCATCGGCCGGGCGGGGCCGTCGAGCGCCAGCAGCTCGCCGTCGGCGCGGGCACGCAGGCGGACGGTGAGGACGTCCTCCCGGAGCGTCAGCGTGAGCCAGCGGGCCGGTCCGCCGCGCGCGTCGGCGAGGGCGAGCGAGAACTTGGACGGGTGCACCCACTTCTGGACGTACTGGGCGAACGCCGGCATCGTCGCCTTGAGCCGGTTCGGCTCGAAGCGGGCGCGCAGCTCGACCAGACGCGACCCGTCGGCGAGCGGGGTGCTCCTCGCCTCCTCGAGGGTCAGGAGGCGCCCCAGCGCGGCGGCGGTACGGGGGAGGCCGGCGCGGAGCACGGGGCGGAGGTCGGCCTGCGGGCGGGCGAGGGCGGCGATCCCGCCGGTCATCGCCGCGGCGACCTCGTGCGCCCGCGCGCGTCCCACGGCGTGCTCGACCGCGGTGTTCCACTGCCAGGCGCCGTCGCCCAGCGAGTGCAGGCGCATCACGTGGCGCGCGTCGCCCGGGCGGTCGGGCGAGGGGACGCCGGAGGCGGCGCGGAAGAGATAGCGCTGCCCGTCGGACGACCCGTCGAGCTCGAGCGTGCGCGCGTCGCCCCCCTGGCTGGTCCAGACCGCCGAGTCGCCCCAGAGGCGCGAGGGGGAGAGGGCGTGGCGGGCGAGCTTGCCGCGCGCGGTGGTGAACTTCGGGTTCCGCTGCACGTTGACGAAGCGCACCGCGAGGCCGCCGAAGAAGTCGTCCACGTGCGTGCGCGCGGCGGCGGCGGCCGGCCCGAAGGCGCGGGCGGCGCCGTCGCAGCCGGTGCCCGCGAGGGCGGCGGCGGCGAGCGTGACGAGGACGGCGCGGGGCGTCGGGCGGCGGATCGGCAAGGCGTGGGGCGGGGCGCGAGGGGTTGCACGCGTTCTTGGGGCCGGGTACAATACTAGCCCACGCGCCTGCTGTTCCGGCCGCGTGCGTACTGCCCCTTGGTGTAACTGGCAACACGTCTGACTCTGGATCAGAAGAGTCCTGGTTCGAGCCCAGGAGGGGCAACTCCAAGCCCGGCAAGCACCCAGGTGCTGCCGGGCTTCGTTGCGTCCGCCCCCGGCGTTTCGACCGCCGTCTAACGCTGGCGCCGCCTCGCGCGTAGGCTCCGGAGTCGTCCGCACCACCCGACCCGGAGTCGTCGTCCCCCATGTGGATCGTCCGGCTGGCGCTCCGCCGCCCGTACACGTTCGTCGTCGGCGCGCTCCTCGTCGTCATCTTCGGGGTGCTGTCGCTGGTGCGCACCCCCACCGACATCTTCCCCGAGATCGACATCCCCGTCGTCTCGGTGATCTGGCAGTACAACGGGCTCCCGCCCGAGGAGATGGAGCGGCGCATCGCCACCGTCTCCGAGCGGGCGATGACGACGACCGTCAACGACATCGAGCACATCGAGTCGCAGTCGGTCCCCGGGATCACCGTCATCAAGGTCTTCTTCCACCCCGGGGCGAAGATCGAGTCGGCGGTGGCGCAGCTGTCGGCGATCTCGACGACCGTCACGCGCACGATGCCGCCGGGGGCGCAGCCGCCGTTCATCCTGCGCTTCAACGCCTCGAACGTGCCGGTGCTCCAGGCGTCGCTGTCCAGCGAGACGCTGAGCGAGCAGGAGCTGTACGACCTCGGCACCAACGGGATCCGCACCCGCCTGGCGACGGTGCAGGGGGCCAGCGTGCCGCAGCCGTACGGCGGGCGCGCGCGCCTCATCAACGTCGACCTCGACCCGCAGGCGCTGCACGCGCGCGGCGTCTCGCCGTCGGACGTCAGCAACGCGATCAACGCGCAGAACCTCGTCCTCCCCTCGGGCACCGCCAAGATCGGGGACCGCGAGTACTTCGTGCGCATGAACGGCAGCCCCGAGGCGGTCGCCGCCCTCAACGACCTGCCGATCCGGACGGTCAACGGCGTCGTCGTGCGCATCCGCGACGTCGCGTACGTGCGCGACGGCTACGGGGTCCAGACCAACATCGTGCGCCGCGACGGGAAGCGGGGCGCGCTCATCACGGTGCTCAAGGCCGGCGGCGCGTCGACGATCGACGTCGTGGACCGGGTGAAGGCGGCGCTCCCGCCGATCCTCGCCACGCTCCCGCCGACGCTCAAGGTCGAGCTGCTGGCCGACCAGTCGCGGTTCGTGAAGGGGGCGCTGGAGGGGGTGCTGCACGAGGCGGTGATCGCGGCCTGCCTCACGGCGGCGATGATCCTCCTCTTCCTCGGCTCCTGGCGCTCGACGCTGATCGTCGCCCTGTCGATCCCGCTCTCCATCCTCTGCTCGGTCATCGTCCTCTCGGCGCTCGGCCAGACGATGAACGTGATGACGCTCGGCGGGCTGGCGCTGGCGGTCGGCGTGCTGGTCGACGACGCCACCGTCGGGATCGAGAACATCCACCGCCACCTGCACGACGGGAAGGACGTCGAGGACGCGATCCTCGACGGCGCGCAGCAGATCGCGGTGCCGACGCTGGTCTCGACGCTCGCCATCTGCATCGTCTTCGTCCCGGTGTTCTTCCTCGGCGGCGCCGCCGGGTCGCTGTTCGCGCCGCTGGCGATGGCCGTCGTGTTCGCGATGCTGGCGTCGTACGTCATCTCGCGGACGCTGGTGCCGACGCTGGTGAAGTACGCGCTGGAGTACGAGGCGCGCCGCCGCGGCGGGCCGGGGCCGATCGAGCGCGTGCACCTGCGCTTCGACGCCGCCTTCGAGCGGATGCGCGCCCGCTACCGCGACGCGCTGACGCGCGCCCTGGCCCGCCGCGCGCGCGTCGCCGGCTGGTTCGCGGCCGGGGCGCTGGCGTCGTGCCTCCTCATCCCGTTCCTCGGCCAGAACTTCTTCCCCGCCGTGGACGCCGGGCAGCTCCGCCTGCACCTGCGCATGCCGCCGGGGACGCGCGTCGAGGAGACGGAGCGGGTGGTCGCCGACGTGGAGCGCACGATCCGGCGGGTGATCCCGGCCAACGAGCTGGCGACGATCCTCGACAACGTCGGCATCTCGGGCGCCGGCGGGTCGAACCTCGCCTACAGCGACAACCCGACCATCGGCGCGGGCGACGCCGACATCCTGATCTCGCTCAGCGAGGAGCGGACGCGCGGGGTCGAGGACTACCGGCGCGAGCTGCGCCGGGTGCTGCGCGCCGAGTACCCGCAGGTGACGCTGTTCTTCCAGGCGGCCGACATCGTCGGGCAGATCCTGAACTTCGGGCTCCCGGCGCCGATCGACGTGCAGGTGGTCGGCAACGACCGCGCGGGGAACCTCAAGGTCGCGCGCACGATCGAGCAGCGGCTGAAGACGATCCCCGGCGCGGTGGACGTGCGGCTGCACCAGGTGGTGAACGCCCCCGAGCTGTTCTTCACCGTCGACCGCGACCGCGCGACCGCGCTGGCCATGACCGAGCGCGACGTCGCCGGCAACGTGCTGGTGTCGCTGGCGTCGAGCGGGCAGACGGCGCCCAACTTCTGGCTCAACCCGCAGAACGGGGTGCAGTACCAGGTCTCGGTGCAGACGCCGCAGTACCGCGTCGCGTCGGTGGCCGACATCGGCGCCACGCCGATCCTCCCCGCCTCGGGCGCCGGCGCGCCGCAGCTGCTCGACAACCTGGCCCAGGTGACGCGCCGCGCCGGGCTGGCGGTGGTCAACCACTACAACGTGCAGCCGGTGTACGACGTGTTCGCCGGCGTGCAGGACCGCGACCTCGGCGGCGTGGCGCGCGACGTCGACCGCGTGCTCGACGAGATCCGCCCGACGCTCCCGCGCGGCAGCACGCTGGTGATGCGCGGGCAGGTGGCCAGCATGCGGCAGGCGTTCACGGGGCTCGGCTACGGGCTCGCGCTGGCCGTGCTGCTCGTCTACCTGCTGATGGTCGTGAACTTCCAGTCGTGGCTCGACCCGCTGATCATCGCCACCGCGCTCCCGGGCGCGCTGGCCGGGATC
Source organism: Roseisolibacter sp. H3M3-2 (assembly GCF_029211165.1). Taxonomy (GTDB): domain Bacteria; phylum Gemmatimonadota; class Gemmatimonadetes; order Gemmatimonadales; family Gemmatimonadaceae; genus Roseisolibacter. Next base: position 492 of record NZ_JARGEK010000171.1, on the reverse strand, counting down.
GCGTGGGCGCTCTACGTCACGCAGACGCCGCTCTCGGTCCCGGCGCTCATGGGGGCGATCATGAGCATCGGGGTGGCGACGGCGAACGGCATCCTCGTCGTGTCGTTCGCCAACGAGCGGCACGCGGCGGGGCTGTCGGCGCGCGACGCCGCGCTCGACGCCGGGTACACGCGCCTCCGCCCGGTGCTCATGACCGCGACGGCAATGGTGCTCGGCATGCTCCCGATGGCGCTCGGCCTCGGCGAGGCCGGGGAGCAGAACGCCCCGCTCGGGCGCGCGGTGATCGGCGGGCTCGCGTTCGCGACGCTCGCCACCCTGTTCGTCGTCCCCGTCGCCTACGCGGCCCTCAAGGGGCGCCGCGCGGCGGCGCCCGCCACCCGCGACACGCACCCCCGGGAGCTCGCCGCATGACCACGTTCGACGCCCACGCCCCGCGCCCGACGCAGCCCCCCGCGCGCGGCGGCGCCGGCGGGCTCGCGATCGGCGCCGGCG
>NZ_JARGEK010000170.1 GCF_029211165.1 Roseisolibacter sp. H3M3-2 | reverse complement strand
GGGGCGCCGGCGGGAGGCGGCGCCGGGGTCAGGGCGGGGGCGCAGGCGGCGGCGACGAGCGCGAGCAGTGCGGTGCGGCGGGGGCGGCGCATGCCGGCAACGTACGCGGGGCCCCCGGGAGCGGCGAGGCGACCGCGTGCGGTGCGACACGCGGCGCGGCGGCCGAAACCGCGCCGCCGTCCGCCCGTAGACCCCGCCATGCGCCCGCCCGCCCGACTCCCGACGCTCCTCGGCTCCGTCGCAGTCCTCGGCGTGTGCGCCCTGGCGTGGGCCGCGCGCGGCCGCCTGCTCGCCCAGGCGCCGGACCTCGCGGCGATCGACCGGTACGCGGCGCGGCTGCTCGACGCCGACCGCGTCCCCGGCGCCGCGCTGGCGATCGTGCGCGACGGCCGCCCCGTCCACGTGCGCGGCTTCGGCCGCGACCGCGCGGGGCGCCCGGTCACCGGGCGGACGAGCTTCGTGCTCGGCTCGATGAGCAAGTCGATCACCGCGCTGGCCGTGATGCAGCTCGTCGAGCAGGGGCGCGTGGCGCTCGACGCGCCGGTGCGGCGCTATCTCCCCGCGTTCCGACTGGCCGCCGCCGACTCGGGCGCGTCGGTGACGGTGCGGCACCTCCTCCTGCACACGAGCGGGATCCCGCACCGCGCGGGGGGCGCGTCCGACGCGCGCGGCGCGGGGGCGTCGCTGGCGTCGCGCGTGGCGGCGCTGCGCGACGTCGCGCCGACGCACGCCCCGGGGACGCGGCACGCCTACGCGAGCCCGAACTACCTCGTGCTCGGCGCGATCGTGGAGGCGGTCGCCGGCGTGCCGTTCGCCGCGTACGTCGAGCGCGAGATCTTCGCGCCGCTCGCGATGCACGACAGCTTCACCGACCGGTCGCGGGCGCTCGCGCGCGCGTTCGCCGGCGGGCACGTGTACGCGCTGGGGTTCCCCGTCCCGTCGACGCTCGCCGCGGAGCCGGACCGCCTCCCCACCGCGGGGCTGATGAGCAGCGCCGAGGACCTGTCGCACTTCCTGGCCATGCAGCTCGACGGCGGGCGGTTCGGAGGGCGGACGCTGCTCGCGGACACGTCGGTGCGGCGCATGCACGCGGGCGGCGCGCCGGGCGACGGCTTCTCGTACGCGTTCGGCTGGCGCGAGGGGCGGGTCGGCGGCGCGCGCGCGGTGCACCACGGCGGCATCGTCCCCGACTTCCGCGGCAAGATGGTGATGCTGCCGGACGCGGGCTGGGGCGTCGTCGTGCTCACGAACGCGTCGTCGGCCGTGCCGTGGCCGATCGCGCCCACGAGCCACCGCCTCGCCGACGACGTCGCCGCCTACCTCGCGGGGCGCCCGCTCCCCGCGCCGACCTCGCGCCACCGCGCGCTGTTCGCGGGCGTGGCGGCGGCGATGGGGCTCGTGCTGCTCGCGCAGCTGCGCACGCTGTGGCGCACCTGGCGCGTCGCGCCCGAGCCGCGCGCCGGGCCGCGGCGGCTCACGCGCGCCGACGCCACCGACGTCGCGTTCCTAGTCGGGGTGGGGCTGCTGCCGCGGCTCGTCGGGCTGACGTGGCGCGACCTGTGGTACGGCGCGCCGGACGTCGCGGGGTGGCTGCTCGCGCTGGGCGCGCTGAGCGCGGTCACCGTTGGCGTCCGCGTGCGGCGCGGTCGCGCGGGCGTGACTCAGCAGCCGCCGGCGGCCACGCTCGTCCAGCGCACCGTCCACCGCCCCGGCGCCGCGCGCTCGAGCAGCGAGTAGCGGTTCCCCTCCTCGGCGGCGCGCGCCACCAGCACCGCCGGGCGCCGCTCCGCCTCCTCGCGCAGCGCGGCCAGCAGCTCGGCCGCCGGCAGCGCCTCCTCGCGCCCGGCCGCGCGCTCGTGGTACGCGAGCGTCCAGCGCGACGCCGCCGCGCCGGTGGCCGCCGCCGGCCGCTCGGCGACCAGCAGCAGGAACTCGCCGATCGGGTTCGCCTCCTGCGGCAGCGCGCGCGTGAGCACCGCGACCACGGCGAGCGTCGTCGTGTCGGCGCGGAAGCGGCTCGCCGCGCGCACCACGAACGGGAGCCCGCGCAGCGCGCGCGCCGAGCTGTCGACCGGGAGCGCCGACGCGAGCCGCGTGACCGCCGCCGCCAGCGTCGCCGAGTCGGCGGAGGCGAGGCCGTGCAGCGAGTCGACCGGGACCGCGGTGACGGCCGGCGCGCCCGACGCGAGCTGCACCAGCCCGACCGTCCACTCCGGCGCCACGTCGGCGCCCGAGGCGGGGCCGAGCCGCGCGGGCGGGGACGCGGCGCACGCGGCGCCGGCGCGCGACAGCAGCAGCACCTCGTTGGGGAGCGCCGCGTCGGCGGCGCCGGTGGCGGTGTCGGCCGGGGAGCCCGCGCCGGTGCCGGGGACGACCACGCGCGCGTCCCCCTGCTCCCCGGGCACGACGAGCGCGAGCCCCGCCTCGCCGTCCCACGTCGTCGTGGGCGCCGCGGCCGCGGGCGCGGAGTCGGGGGGCGGCGGCGCGGGCGCCGGGATCGTGCTGTCGGCGGGGCGCGCCGCGGGGGTGCGGTCGCAGGCGGCGAGCGCGCCGAGCAGGAGCAGTGCGGCGGACGGCGCGACGTGCCGAGACGCGCGCGGCGTCCGCTGGCTGGTGGGTGGCATCGCGGGTAATCTGCGGGCGCCGGCCCCCGGCCGCCTCCCCCCACCCCCGCCCATGCCCGCGCTCCTCGAGCGGCTCGGCCTGCACCGCCCCGAGCTGCGCGCCTGGGCGACCTACGACTGGGCCGTGTCGGCGATGCAGACGACGATCACGGCCGCCGTCTTCCCGATCTACTTCGTGCGCGTCGCCAGCGCCGGGCTGCCGGCCGGGCGCGGCGCGCAGCAGCTCGCGTACGCCAACACGCTCGGGATGGCGCTCGTCGTGCTGCTCTCCCCGGTGCTCGGCGCGCTCGCCGACCACTCGGCGGCCAAGAAGCGCTTCCTCGCCGGCTTCGCGCTGCTCGGCGCGGCGGCGTGCGCGGCGATGTTCCTCGTAGGACGCGGCGACGTGACGCTGGCGTCGGCGCTGTACGCGGCGGCGATGGTCGGCGCGGCGGGGAGCATGGCGTTCTACGGCGCGCTGCTGCCGCACGTCGCGCGCGCCGACGAGATCGACCGCGTGAGCACGGCCGGCTACGCGCTCGGCTACGTCGGCGGCGGCGTGCTGCTCGCGCTCAACCTCGCGTGGATCCAGCTCCCGGGCGCGTTCGGGCTGCCGAGCGGCCCCGGGCTGACGCCCGACGAGGCGACGCTCCCGACGCGGCTCGCGTTCCTGTCGGTGGGCGTGTGGTGGCTCGCGTTCACGGTGCCGCTGCTGCGCCGCGTCGCCGAGCCGCCGGCGACGCGCGAGGCGGGGGAGCCGGCGGGGCGCGCGGTCGCCGCGTCGTTCGTGCGCCTCGCGCACACCGCGCGCGAGCTGCGCGGCTTCCGGCAGGCGGCGCTGCTGCTGCTCGCGTTCGCGGTCTACAACGACGGCATCCAGACGATCATCAAGCTCGCCACCGCGTACGGCACCGAGCTCGGGATCGGGCAGTCGACGCTGATCGCGGCGATCCTCGTCGTGCAGTTCGTCGGCGTCCCGTTCGCCTTCGCGTTCGGCGCGCTCGCGGGGCGCATCGGGACCAAGCGCGCGGTGCTGCTCGGGCTCGCGGCGTACGTCGTCATCACCGCGCTCGCGTACGGGATGCGCACCGGGACGCACTTCCTGCTGCTGGCGGTGCTCGTCGGGACGGTGCAGGGGGGGACGCAGGCGCTCAGCCGCTCGCTCTTCGCGTCGATGGTGCCGCCGCACCGGTCGGGGGAGTTCTTCGGCTTCTTCGGCGTGTTCGAGAAGTTCTCCGGGCTCCTCGGCCCGCTGCTGTTCGCGGTCGTGGTGGGCGCGGGGGGGACGAGCCGCGCCGCCATCCTGTCGATCGTGGCGTTCTTCGTCGTCGGGATGGCGCTGCTGTCGCGCGTGGACGTCGCCGCGGGGCAGGCGTACGCGCGGCGTGCGGAGGAGGAGGCGGCGCGGCTTTCACCGTCCGTGAACACCGCGGGGACGGACCGGCCGTAGCGTCGGGGTAGCACCGGCGTCCCCCGCCACCCGCCGCTCCGCCCATGCCGCCGCCCCGTCGCGTCCTCGCCGCGCTCGCCCTGCTCGTCGCCGCGTGCGGGGGCGGGGGCGCGACCGCGCCCGACGCCGGCGCCCCGACGCCGGCCTACGACGAGGCGGGGGCCGCCGAGCGCTTCCCGCACGTGTGGAGCGACCCGGCGGACGCGTACTACGCGCGGCTGCGTCCCGAGCAGGGGCTCGACGCGGTGGTCGCCGGCGCGGCGACCGACCTGGCGCGCGTGCAGGCGGTGAGCCGGTGGGCGCACACGCGCTTCGGGCACGACGGCGCCAGCGCCGCGCCCCGCCCGGACCCGGCGTCGATCCTGCGCGACGCCGCCGGCGGGCGCCGCTTCCGCTGCGTCGAGTACGCGACCGTGGTGAGCGGCGCGCTCACCGCGCTCGGCATCCGCGCGCGCATGGTCTGGCTGCTCACGCGCGACGAGGGGACGCGCACCGACGGCGTGGCGCACGTGGTGGCCGAGGCGTGGCTGCGCGACGCGGGGCGGTGGGTGATGGTCGACGCGCAGTGGGACGCCGTGCCGCTGCTCGACGGGCGCCCGATCGACGCGGTCGCGCTGCAGGGGGCGCTGGCGCGCGGGACGCCGGGGCTCGCGGTCGCGAGCCGCTCGGGAACGCGGACCGCCGACTACGCGCGCTGGGTCGCGCCGTACCTGCACTACTTCTACACGCCGCTCGACCACCGCGTCGAGCTGCCGCGCGGCGCCGCGGCCCTCGTGCTCGCGCCGGTGGGGGACGAGAGCCTGGCGCGGAAGTACGCACCGCCCGCGGTCCTCTACACGCGGTCGACGCAGGCGTTCTACGCGCCGCCAGAGTAAGAAAAGCCAGGAATCGGATGAGACGGATCAGATCTGATCCGTTCGATCCGATTCCTGGCTGTTCTCTACGGAGGCAGAAATCTCCCGACCAGGTCCCAGTGCCACGCCGCGCGCCGCGCTCCCGTGCGCGGGTCCTTCAGCGGCTTGTCCTGCAGCCGCTCCGGGCCGAGGCCGACGAGGCGGCCGTAGGCGAGGAGGGCGGCGCGGTCGGTCGAGACCAGGTGGGCCATCGGGACGCCGCGCCAGACGTGGCGGTGCAGCCAGAGGCCGCCGTCCATCGCGTGCAGCATCCCGTCGCGCCGGCGGGCGAACTCGCGCCAGGGCACCGGGTCCGGCTGGACGACCGGCGGGCCCTCCTGGTAGAACCGCCGCCGCTCGGGGTCGGGCGGGGCTACCGGCGCCACGGCGCCCCCGGGCTCAGTTGCAGGTGAGCTGCCCCTCGATCGTCGCCGGCGCCACCGGGGCCGCCGAGCCGTAGAAGATCGCGCACGTCGTCGGGTTCGCGCCGGCCGCCGTCCCCGTCGCCGACCATCCGGAGGCGTTCGCCGAGACGATGGTGAGCGTCACGCCGGGCGACGTCTCCAGCCCGAGCTGCGCCAGGTTCGTCGTGTACGTGTTGGCGCCGTAGAAGTACCCCTCCTGCGCGGTGGCGAGGTTCTTCAGGTCGCTCTTCACCTTGGTCACGAGCGCCTTCCCCTTCGTGTTGGCGAAGGCGGGGATCGCGATCGCGGCCAGGATGCCGATGATCACGACCACGATCAGGAGCTCGATCAGGGAGAAGCCCGCGCGGCGGCGGCGGCGACGGGGCTGGGGGAGGGGCGGGTGCATGAGGAATCTCCGGGCGAGAGGCGGCCGAACGGCGCCGTGGCTGGCCTGAACGAAGGGCAACGCCGGTGCCGCCCGCCCCGGAAACGACGCATCCGCTTGGAACGTCACGACTTGCGCCCGGCCGGCGACCCGGAGCGTGACGGTCGGGGCCCACGCCATGTGCCCGGATCGCCGCAAAATGCACGGGCCCCGTGACGCGTCGCACGGCCGCTCACCCCTTGGTCTCGAGCCAGTCGTCCCCCACCCCGACGTCGACCACCAGCGGGACCGACAGCGCCGCCGCCCCCTCCATCTCGCGCCGCACCAGCGCCTCGGTCGCCGCCAGCTCCGGGCCGGGGACCTCGAACACCAGCTCGTCGTGCACCTGGAGCAGCATGCGCGCGCCGACGTCGGGGGCGCGCAGCGCCTCCCCGATCCGGATCATCGCGATCTTGATCAGGTCGGCCGCCGACCCCTGGATCGGGGCGTTCTGCGCCACCCGCTCGCCGAACGCGCGGATGTTGAAGTTGCGCTCCTTCAGCTCGGGGATGTAGCGCCGCCGCTTGAAGATGGTCTCGACGTAGCCGTGCGCGCGCGCGTACTCGACCTGCCCCTCGAGGTAGTCCTTCACGCCGCGGAAGCGCTCGAAGTACGTCTCGATGAACGCGCGCGCCTCGGCGTTGGCGATCTTGAGCTGGCGCGACAGCGCGTGCGCGCCCTGCCCGTAGATCGTCGCGAAGTTGATCGTCTTCGCGCGCGCGCGCATCTCCTTCGTCACCTGCTCGACGGGGACGCCGAAGATGATCGCCGCCGTCTCGCGGTGGATGTCGCCGCCGCGCCGGAACGCGGCCACGAACGCCGGGTCCTGCGACAGGTGCGCGAGCAGCCGCAGCTCGATCTGCGAGTAGTCGGCGGCCAGCAGGCGCCACCCCTTCCGCGGCACGAAGCCGCGCCGGATGTCGCGCCCCAGCTCGCGGCGGATCGGGATGTTCTGCAGGTTCGGGTCGCTCGACGACAGGCGCCCCGTCGCCGCCACCGTCTGCGCGAACGACGTGTGGATGCGCCCCGTCTCCGGGTTCACCGCCGCCGGCAGCGCGTCGAGGTACGTCCCCTCCAGCTTGAACAGCTCGCGGTACTCCATGAGCAGCTGCGGGATCGCGTACCCCTCGTCGGCCAGCTCGGTGAGCACGCTGGCGTCGGTGGAGGGCCCGGTCGCCGTCTTCTTCTTGACGGGGAGCCCGAGCTTCTCGAACAGGATCGCGCGCAGCTGCGGGTTGGAGTTGATGTTGAACTCCTCGCCGGCCTCGACGTAGATCTCGCGCTCCAGCCGCTCGCGCTCCGCCTGGAAGCGCGTCTTGAGCGACCGGAAGTGCTCGACGTCGATCGCGATGCCGGCCGACTCCATGTCGGCGAGCACGCACACCAGCGGCACCTCGATGTCGCGGAACAGGGGCATGAGCCCCGTCTCCTCGAGCAGCGGCGCGAAGTGGCGCTGCAGCCGCAGCGTCATGTCGGCGTCCTCCGCCGAGTAGCGCGTGGCCGCCTCGATCGGCACGACGTCGAACGGGAGCTGCTGGCGCCCGCGCCCGCACAGCTCGTCGTAGCTCGTCATCCGGTGGTCGAGGATCTCGAGCGCCAGCACGTCGAGCCCGTGCGACCGGCGCCCCGGGTCGAGCACGTAGCTGGCCAGCATCGTGTCGAAGGCGACGCCGCCGAGCGCGATCCCGGCGCGCCGCAGCGCGAGCAGGTCGTACTTGGCGTTCTGCAGCACCTTCGGCACCGCCGGGTCCTCGAGCAGCGCCACCAGCTCCCGCATCTCGGGCGCGTCGAGCGGCGGCAGGTTCTTCACGGGGTAGCGCCGCTCGGCGAGCATGCGCCCGGCGATCCCCATCGCCGCCTGCGCGGCCTCGGTGGGCCCCTTGGGCTTGGCCGCCTTCGCCTTCTTCTTCGGCGCCGCCTCCTCGTCGTCGCCGTCGGCGTGCTCCACGTTCGGGTCGGCGGCCGGCTGCTCGTCGAAGCCCAGCTCCGCCTGCGCCGGCTCGTAGGCGCGGTGCGCGAGCGGGAGGTAGAACGCCTCCCCCGGCTCGATCGCCATCGCGATCCCGACGAGGCGCGAGCGCAGCGGGTCGACCTTCGACGGCGAGTCGGGGTCGATCACCGTCTCGGTGTCGACCGCGACCATCCCGCCCCCCTGCGCCGCCTTGCGCGCGCGCGCCAGCAGCCGCTGGAGCTTCTGCACCGTGTCCACCGTCTCGTACTCGGCGGCCGGCTGCGACGGCTTCGGCGCGACGTTCGCGCCGAAGTCGAACGACGTGTCGGGGGCCCCGCCGGCCGGCGACGGGAGCGCGGCGACGTCGCGCGCCAGCGAGGTGAACTCCAGCTCCATGTAGAGCTGCTTGAGCGCGTCGCGGTCGGGCTCCCCCATGCGCAGCGTGTCGACGTCGAACGCCACGTCGAGGTCGCAGCGGATCGTCACCAGCTCCTTCGAGAGGATCGCGTCGGCGGCGTGCGCCTGCAGCGCCTCGCGCGGCCGCTTCGCCTTGATGTTCGCGACGTTGGCGAGGATCTCCTCCAGCGCGCCGAACTCCTGGATCAGCGCCTGCGCCCCCTTGTCGCCGATCCCCTTCACGCCCGGGACGTTGTCGCTCGTGTCGCCGACCAGCGCGAGGTAGTCCACGGTGCGCTCGGGTGGCACGCCGAGGCGCTCGCTCCCGTTCTCGACGCCCACCCAGCTCTCGTCGACGGCGGCGGGGCCGCCGCGGCCGGGGTTGAGCAGCCACACGCCCGGCCGCACGAGCTGGTGGAAGTCCTTGTCGCCGCTGACGACGACGACGTTGAGCCCCGCGTCGACCCCCTTCTGCGCCAGCGAGCCGATGACGTCGTCGGCCTCGTAGCCCTTGAGCGTGAGGATCGGGATGCGCCACGCGTCGAGGATCGCGCAGATGCGCTCCATCCCGCGGTCGAAGTCGTCCTGCAGCTCGTCGGTGAGCTTCTCGCGCGTCGCCTTGTACTCGGGATAGCGCTCGTGGCGGAAGCTCAACCCGCTGTCGTGCACCCAGCCGAGGTAGTCGGGCTTGTGGGTGGCGACGAGGCGGTTGAGGAAGTTGACGATCCCCCACGCCGCGCTCGTGTTCTCGCCGCGGCTCGTGCGCAGCGGGCGCGAGATGAGCGCGAAGAACGCGCGGTAGATCAGCGCGTAGCCGTCGACGAGGAAAAGGCGCGGGGAGGGAGGCAGGGTCGGGGTGCTCATGGCGGCAAACCTAGAGCGGAATCCGCGCCGGCGCAGCACGCCGCGCCGTGCTGCGGGGCTGCGGCGCTGCGGAAGAGCGAGAGTGCTCCTCCGCAGCGCCGCAGCCCCGCAGGATCCCGGAAACAGCACCGCCCGCCGCGGCATGCGCCGGGCGGGCGGAGACAGTCACACAGCCAGGAGACGGACGGTCAGACCTTCGTCACGTTCGCCGCGTGCAGACCCTTGTCGCCGGTCTTGATCTCGAAATCGACCAGCTGCCCTTCGGCGAGGGTCTTGAACCCGTCCATCATGATCGCGGAGAAGTGGACGAACACGTCCTCGCCGCCGTCCTGCTCAATGAAGCCGTAGCCCTTGGCGTCATTGAACCACTTGACCTTCCCTCTGGCCATTGGAACTGTCTCCTGCCCGGTGGATGCCCGGTGAAGCGGAAGCGTGCCTGCGCCTTCGTGCGCACGGGTGGGAGGTGCGCGCGGGGGGTGAGGGCAAGCCGGACGGCTTGCGCGGGCCTATATAGGATTGGCCCAAACCCTTGTCAAGGGAACGCGGAGCCCGCCGCCCCCGGCTCACGAAACCGTCATTAGTGCCCGTACGGCACTAACCCGCCCCGAGCAGCCGCGCGAGCTCCGCCGCGCCCCCGGTCGCCAGCGCCACGCGCACGTTGTCGTCGAGCGGGCCCGCGGGGCGCTCGGCCAGCGCCGCCGCGGCCGCGCAGGCGAACGCCGCGGCCGGCGGGAGCCCGGCCAAAGTCGGAGGCCAAGCGGTCTTAGGAAGACAAATCGTG
>NZ_JARGEK010000017.1 GCF_029211165.1 Roseisolibacter sp. H3M3-2 | reverse complement strand
CCGAGCGCCGAGAACAGGTCCGCTCGGCGCTCGGCGCCCGGCGCTCGGCCCGTGACGCGACGGGGGCTCCGCGCGGGGGACACACTGTCCCGCCCCGCGGAGCCCCCCTCGACGCCCGACGCTCACCGCTCGCCGCTCAGAACGAGTATTCCACCCCGAACGTGAACGTCGTCCGCGACCGCAGCCCGCCGTCGTTCAGCGGGAAGAGCGCGTTGGCGATCGCCGTCACGCGGCTGGCGCCGGTGAACTTGAAGCCGAACGAGCCGTTGACCACGTCGTCGCGCATCTCGGGGATGTTGGTCGGGTCGACCGTGCGGCGGAACGGCGCGTCGAACTGCACCGTCCGCGGGAGCTCCAGGCGGTTGGAGCCGACCTGCAGCTCGCTCAGCACGTCGGCGGCCATGGTCACCCCCTTGCCGAGCAGCTGGTCGAAGCCGAGGGTGGCCAGCACCGCGTCGGTGGCCAGCTCGCGGTCGGCGCGGTAGAGGTAGCCCGCGTTGGCGTGCGGCGAGAAGTTGCCGAAGCGCGACGACACGATCGCCATGCCGCGCCCCACGAACTCGCCCGTCCCCATCAGGTTCTCGACCTCGCCCGTCGGGAAGCGCGCGTCGAGCAGGAAGGCGACGCCGGTGCGCGGGCCGCTGGCCGCGTTGACCTTGAGGCGCGCCGCCACGTCGCCGATCCCGAACGCGCGCCCCGTGGTCGTGCGCGACGCCTGGAGCACCGGGTTCTGCGGCGTGCCGGCGAAGAAGTGCACCGCGTTGCCGCCCCCGAACGGGAGGATCTGCGCGCTGCTGGTGCCGCGGAAGGAGTTCTGGAGCACCGGCACCGCGACCCCGAAGTCGACGCGGTCGGTGATCCCGTAGGTGACGTAGAACGACGTCACCGCGACGTCGATGTCGAGGTCGAGCGAGACCTGCATCACCTCGTTCTCGAGCACCGGGACGCCGTACTGCGCGCAGTCCTGCCCCCCGTTCTCGGCGGCGCACCCGGCGGCGTTCGTGTTCTCGTGGGTGAACGTCACCTGCACGTCGCGCAGCGGGACGCCGCGGATGGTCGAGAAGTTGAACGAGCTGCGGTTGACGCCCGCCAGCACGCGCCCGCGCCCGAGCGTCTGCGCGCGCTCGGCGAAGATCGGGCCGGCCGACGTGGCCGTGCTCACCGGGACGCCCCCCTCGAAGCGGAACGTCTCGCCGCTGGTGGTGGCGCCGATCGGGATGCTGGCGACGCTGGTGCCGAGCGCCTGCCCGATGAAGCCGATGATCGAGCCGTTGCTGGCGGCGGCCGACGGGATGAAGTGCGTGCCGTGCGCCTGCACCGACGCCGGGTTGGTGCTCCCCGCCGAGCCGGCGAGGAAGAGCGGGTCCTGCCCCGGCCCGAAGATGAAGAGCTCCGCGATCTTCCCGCGCAGCCCGGCGGTGGAGAGCGGGGCGGCGCCGTGGTCGTGCGCGGCGCGCAACACCGGTTGCGCGCGCGAGACGGCGGGGGCGAGCAGTGCCCCGCACGCGAGCAGCGCGGCGGGGGCGGACGGGCGGAGGCGGGGCATGCGGCGGGAGGCGGGGAGACGACGGGGCGCGCGGAGCGCGCACAAGCTGCCCCGCGGCCCGTCAGCCGTCCAGTTCCTCGAGCGCGCGGATCACGGCCTGCTGCAGCCGCGCCTCGCGCTCCGGCCCCTCGGGGATGCTGCGCGCGAGCGCGGCGTACTGCGCGAGCATCTCGTCCTCGACCAGCGCGGGCGTCGGCGTGTGCACGCCGAGGTGCTGCAGGCGCACCGTGCCGAGGGTGCGCAGGAGGCGCCGCGTCTCGTCGTCGAGCCCCGCCAGGGTGCGCGGGTCGGGGAGCGGCGGCGGGGGCGGCTCGCGGCGGCGCCGCATCGGGTGGAAGAGCGCGTGCACCGGCGCCAGCTCGACGACGAACGCGCCGGCGGTGTGCTCGCGGAAGCCGGCCAGCACGTTGCGGCGCCGCAGCGACGAGAGGAGCTGCAGGATCGCCTGCCGCACCACCGAGACGCCGTCGACGCTCCCGGCGCCGCGCCCGGTGATGACCAGCACCTCGTCGACGCCGGCGATCTGCTTCTCGCGCAGCCACGCCTCGGCGCGCGCCAGCGCCTCGGCGCGCGTGGGGAGGTGGGCGCGCAGGTTGAGCGTGCGGTCGGCGCCGAAGGTGACGGCGTCGAACGCCTGCGCCAGCCCGTCGGGCGCCGGGCCGTCGGGGCCGTCCGGGGCGTCGTCGCCGGCGGGGCCGCGCGCGCGGCGGCGTCTGGACATCGCGGTCAGCGCGCGTCGGGGGGGACGCGCAGCGCGCGCACGAGCGGGCGCCCGTCGAGCCGCTCGGTCGGCGCGATCCCGAGCGCGGCGGCGAGCGTCGGCGCCATGTCGACCACCAGCGCGCGGCCGGCGAACTTGCCGGGCCGGAACGCCGAGCCCCAGAACATCACCGGGACGCGGGCGTCGGTCGGGTTGCCGGCGTTGTGCCCGATGCCGCCGTAGCGCGACCACCCGTTCCACGGCTTGAGCGACGCCACCGCGGCCACCGGCTCGTCGGGGGGGAGCATGTGGCGCCACCAGCGCGCAAACTGGTCGCGCGTGGTGTCGGCCGAGGCGAGCGACTTCACGGTCGCCACGCGCCCCATCAGCGGGTGCGCGCGCAGGGCGCGCATCGCGTCGGCGACCACCGAGTCGGCGTTCAGCCCGGCGGCGCGCAGCGCGCGGCGGTCGACGCGCAGCATCCCGTAGTTGAACAGCAGCGCGCTCCGCGACACGCCGCGGGCGGCCAGCCGGTCGCGCACGCCGCTGACGAGCGCCGTGTCGTTCACCAGCCCCTCGCCGGTGGCCGGGTCGGCCGACTTCGTGTAGCGCGCCGCGCCGGGGATCGGCGTCATCCCGTGGTCGGCGGTGACCGCGATCAGGACGCGCGACGAGTCGCGGATCGCGAACAGCGCGTCGAGGAAGGCGCCGAGGTCGCGGTCGAGGCGCAGGATCTGGTCGTGCTGCTCCTTCGAGTCGGGGCCGTAGCGGTGCCCGACGTTGTCGGTGGTGGAGAGCGAGACGTTGAGCAGGTCCGGCGCCGGCCCGCGCCCCAGGTCGTACGCGCGCACGCCGTCGAGGGCGAGGGCGAGCGTCAGGCTGTCCATCACCGGCGTCTCGGCCAGCTCGCTCCCCACGCGGCGCGGCGGGGTGGCGGGGATGACGTGCGGGAAGACGAAGTCGCGCCCGCGGTTCTCGACCGGGACGCTGTCGCGCTCCGCGTAGGCGCTGTCGGGGAGGAGCGGCGTCCAGCGGTAGCCGGCGAAGCCCGCGATCGGGTTGCGGCGGTTGAAGTCGCGCACCCAGGTCGGGAGGGTGTCGGCGTAGTAGCTGCTGGTCGTGAACCCCATGTCGGGGGCGTACCAGAACGCCGGCTGCTTGGCGCGCCCGATCGGGAGGATGGCGCCGCGGTCCTTGCGCGACACCGACAGCGCGCGCGACGACGAGTCGGCGTTGCGCATCCAGTCGAACAGCACCGAGCCGCGGAACTTCCACGGCGACGCGCCGACGTCGCGCGAGTCGATGAGCGGGGAGAAGACGTCGGGGACCCCCTCGTCGTTGAGCAGGATCCCGGTCCCCCCCGGGTGCCGCCCCGCCATCACGACCGAGTGCCCCGGGGCGGTCTCGGTGATCGCGTGGTCGTAGCGCCCCTCGGTGAACACCGCGCCCCCGTCGTACAGGCGCCGGAGGCCGCCGGTGAGCTGCGCCCCGAAGCGCGTGAAGTAGTCGGGGCGCATCTGGTCGATGGTGATGAACACGACCAGCGTCGGCGGCTGCGGCGCGAGCGCCTGGGCGGCCGGCGCCTGGGCGGCCGCGGCCGCGGGGGCGAGCAGCGCCGCGAGGGCGGCGGCGCGGGGGAGGCGAGGCATGCGGGCGCGTGGAGGGAAATGGCGGCGCCGCGAACCGGCGGGGCCCGTCCGCAATTTATCCCGCGACTCCCGCCCACAGGTCCCCGCCGTGCGACTCCCCGAGCGCTCGACCCTGCTGACCCTGCTCGCGCTCGCGGTCGCCGCGGCGCTGGTGCTCTCCGAGACGATCGCGCTGCGGGAGGCGGGACGCCGACTCCGCGCGCAGGAGGCGGCGGAGCGGGCGGCGCGGGGGCCTTGAGCGGCCGTTCGACGGCGCAGAGCCGGATACGGCGGAGATCCGGGTACGGCGCAGAGCGGGATACGGCGAACTCGGATGGGGCGCACGCCGGGGTACGGCGGACGTACCGTCTATGAGCTGGTAGGTCCGCGGTACCCCGGTGTGCGGGTCACCCCTTGGTTCGGTTCACCCCGCTCTCCGCCGCACCCGGACGTGCGCCGTCCCCCGCTCTACGCCGTGCCGAGCAAAGGGCACCTAGATTCCCCCTCATGCCCTCCGCCCCGGTCCCCGCCACCCTCTGGCTCGTCCGCCACGGCGAGAGCGCCGCGAACGTCGCCCGCAACGCCGCCCTCGCGGCGCAGTCCGACGACATCGGCCTCGACGTCGCCGACGCCGAGATCCCGCTGTCGCCGCTCGGCGAGCGGCAGGCGACGGCACTCGGGCGGTGGTTCGCCGAGCGGCCCGAGGGGGAGCGGCCGACCGTGGTGATCGCGTCGCCGTACGAGCGCGCGCGGCGCACCGCGGCGCGCATCGTCGCGGCGGGGGGCGCGGCGCCGGCGGTGACCGCCGAGGCGCAGGTCGGGTGCGACGAGCGGTGGCGCGAGAAGGAGCTCGGCCTCTTCCACGACCTGACGCGCTGGGGGGTCGAGGCGCGCCACCCCGAGCAGTGGGCGCTGCGGCAGCGCCTCGGCCCCTTCTACTACCGCCCGCCCAACGGCGAGAGCGGCGCCGACGTCGCGTTCCGCGTGCGCTCGGCGCTCGAGGCGGTGGCGCAGAACCACCCCGGGGAGCGGGTGCTGGTCGTCTGCCACCAGATCGTGATCCTGTCCGCGCGCTACGTGCTCGACGGGCTGACGGTGGAGCAGCTGGGCGAGCTGTGGCGGCAGTACGACCTCGCCAACTGCTCGGTGACGACGTACCGCCCGGCGGCCGCGGGGCGGCTGGCGCTCGTGCAGTACAACTTCACCGTGCCGCTCGAGGACGAGGGGGCGCCGGTGACGCACGAGCCGGTGCACCCCTCGCCGACGGCCTGACGGTGCCCCGGATGACGCGCGAGGCGTGGCGCAGCGCGGCGGTCCTGGCGGCCGCGGTCGGGGGCGGGCTGTGGCTCGGCCTGCGCCAGGCCGGCGACGTCGACGCGGTGCCGGCCGGCGACGCGCGCGCGGCGGCCTACGCGTTCGGGCCGGGCGCCGGCGTGGCCGCGCTGACCGTGCGCACCGCCGACGGGCGCGTGACCGCGCTGGCCCGGCTCGGCGAGCCGGCGGTGGTGATGGTCGTCTCGCGCACCTGCGGGGTGTGCAAGGAGGCGCTCGGCGACTTCGGGCGCCTGGCGGCGGGGCGCGCCCTCCCGCGCCTCTGGCTGGTGACGCTCGAGGGGGCGGAGCACGGGCGCGCGATGCTCGAGGCGACCGGGGTGCGCGGCGCCGTGCTCGCGGGGCCGGTGACGCCGGCGGCGGAGGCGCTCTTCACCTTCCAGATCCAGGGAACGCCGACCTTCCTGGCGCTCGACGGCGCGGGGCGGGTGCGGCGGGTGCTGCCGGGCTATCCCGGGGAGGCCGCCATGGCCGCCTGGCTGGGGGTGATGCGGGGGGAGCGGGAGACGCTGTAGGGCTGCGGACTGCGGGCTGCGGATTCCAAACCCGCTGCCCGCAGCCCGCAGCTGATCGACCCCCGGGTCCCCCCGCAACGCCGCGTCTGGCGCTATCGTATCCGGGTTCCCGGCGGGCCTCCCAGCGCGCCGGCCCTTCCCGCGTTCCGGAGTTCCAGCGTGCCCCTCAATCGACGCGACTTCCTCGTAGGGACGACGGCCGCCGCGGCGGCCGCCGCGATCGGCGCCCCGCGCGGCGCGATCGCCCTCCCCACCGGCCCCCTCCCCGCCCCCGGCGACCCCGCGATCCGCGCGCTGGCGATGCGCGCCCTCGACGCCGCCAAGTCGAGCGGCGCCGACTACGCCGACGTGCGCATCTCGCAGAACCGCACCCAGTTCGTCGCCACGCGCGAGCGCCGCGTGCAGGGGCTGGCCGACGGCGAGACGTTCGGCGCCGGCGTGCGCGCCCTGGTGGGCGGCGCGTGGGGCTTCGCCGCCACCAGCGACCTGTCGCCCGACGGGATCGCCGTCGCCGCGCGGCAGGCCGTCGCGCAGGCCAAGGCCAACCGCGCCGCGCAGGTGCGCCCGCACCAGCTCGCGCCCGTGCAGCCGACGGCCAGCGGCGAGTGGAAGAGCCCCATCAAGGTCGACCCGTTCGACGTGCCGGTGGCCGACAAGGTCGCGCTGCTGCTCGCCGCCAACGAGGCGGCCATGAAGGTGAAGGGCGTCCGCTTCGTGAACTCGGGGATGAATTTCCTGCGCGAGGAGAAGACGTTCGCCTCGACCGACGGGACGTTCACCGTGCAGACGCTCTACCGCACGACGCCGACGATGAACATCACGGCCGTCGCCGCGGACAACTCCGACTTCCAGTCGCGCCAGAGCACCGAGGTCGCGCCGATGGGGCGCGGCTACGAGCACGTGACCGAGTCGGACTTCGTCGGCAACGCGCCGAAGTGGGCGGAGGAGGCCGCGCAGAAGCTCGCCGCCAAGCCGGTGGAGGTCGGGCGCTACGACCTGATCCTCAACCCGAGCAACCTGTTCCTCACCATCCACGAGAGCGTCGCGCACCCCACGGAGCTCGACCGCGTGCTCGGCTTCGAGGCCAACTACGCCGGCACCAGCTTCGTGACGCCCCCCGAGAAGATGCTCGGGCAGCTCAAGTACGGGTCGCCGCTGATGAACATCCAGGCCGACCGCGACCAGGTCGGGTCGCTGGCCGCCTGCGGGTGGGACGACGAGGGCGTGAAGCCCGAGACGTACATGATCATCAAGGACGGCGTCGTGGTGGACTACCAGACGACGCGCGAGCAGGCGCCGTACCTCGACTGGTGGTACAAGAAGAACAACAAGGCCACGCGCTCGCACGGCAACTCGTACGCGCAGTCGTGGGCCGACGTGCAGTTCCAGCGCATGCCCAACGTCTCGCTGATGCCGGGCGAGAAGGACTACGTCTGGGAGGACCTGATCTCGGCCACCGACCGCGGGATCGCGATCGTCGGCAACGGGTCGTTCTCGATCGACCAGCAGCGCTACAACGCGCAGTTCGGCGGCCAGCTGTTCTACGAGGTCCGCGGCGGCAAGATCACCGGGATGCTCAAGGACGTGGCCTACCAGTTCCGCACGCCCGAGTTCTGGGCCGGCCTCGACATGATCGGCGGGAAGCGCTCCTACTGGCTGGGCGGCGCGAACAACGACGGCAAGGGGCAGCCCTCGCAGAGCAACGCGGTGAGCCACGGGTGCGTCCCGTCGCGCTTCCGCAACGTCAACGTCATCAACACCGGACGGACCGCGTGAGCGCGTTCTTCGACGCCGGCGCCCCGCGCTCGCTCTTCGCGGCGCCCGCCCGCTACCTCTCCCGCCCCGACTGCGAGGCGATCGCCAAGAAGGTGCTCGGCTTCGCCACCGCCGACGAGACGCGCGTCTCGATCCAGAGCGGCGTGTCCGGCAACACCCGCTTCGCCGTCAACCAGGTCTCGACGGCCGGCGACACGTACGACGCGGTCGTGACCGTGCGCTCGGTCTTCGGGCGCCGCTCGGCCAACGCCACCACCAACAAGCTCGACGACGCCTCGCTGCGCGCGGTCGTGCAGCGCGCCGAGGCGCTGGCGCGGCTGGCGCCCGAGGACCCGGAGGCGCTGCCCGAGCTCGGCCCGCAGCAGTACCGCGACTCCGACGCCGGCTGGAGCGAGACGACGGCCACGCTCGACCCGGCCGGGCGCGCGCAGGCCGTGCGCGCGGTCGCCGAGCCGGCGCGCGGCGCGAACCTGACGTCGACCGGCTACATGGAGACCAACGCCGGCGCGTTCGCGATCGCCAACAGCAAGGGGCTGTTCGCCTACCGCCGCCAGACGTCGTCGTCGATGACGACCACGGTGCGCACCCCCGACGGCACCGGCTCCGGCTGGGCCGGCGCGTCGCACCACGACTGGTCCAAGATCGACGCCGCCGCCCTCGGCGCCCGCGCGATCGAGAAGGCCAAGCGCTCGGCCAACCCGGCGGCCATCGAGCCGGGGCGCTACACCGTCGTGCTCGAGCCGACGGCGGTCGCCAACCTGGTGCAGCTGATCGCCGGCTCGCTCGGCGCGCGCAACGCCGACGAGGGGCGGTCGTTCTTCTCCAAGCCCGGCGGCGGCAACAAGATCGGGATGAAGGTGATCGACGAGCGGGTGACGCTGTCGTCCGACCCGTTCAGCCCCGACACGCCGGGCGCGCCGTTCACCGGCGACGGCACGCCGGTCGGCCCGATGACCTGGATCGAGAACGGCGTGGTGAAGAACCTCGCCTACGACCGCTTCTGGGCGCAGAAGAACAACGTCGCGCCGACCGCGGTGTCGGGGCTCCGCATGAGCGGCGGCACGACGTCGATCGAGGACATGATCGCCTCGACCCAGCGCGGGCTGCTGGTGACGCGCCTCTGGTACATCCGCGGCGTCGACCCGCGCACGATCCTGTTCACGGGGCTGACGCGCGACGGCACGTTCCTGATCGAGAACGGGAAGATCACGCGCGCGGTGAAGAACCTGCGCTGGAACGAGTCGCCGATCTTCATGCTCAACAACCTCGAGGCGATGGGCGTGCCGGTGCGCGTCAGCGCCAGCGAGGACGGGAGCCCGGGGCAGGCGATCGTGGTGCCGCCGGTGAAGGCGCGCGACTTCAACTTCACGTCGACGTCGGACGCCGTCTGAGCCAGGGACGACGCTGCGGGCTGCGGGATGCGGATTCGAACCCGCAGGCCGCAGCCCGCAGCGCGTCTCACCCCGGCACCGCGTGCCCCACCACCGCCACGAAGTGGCACACGCTGCCGCCGGCCACGAACAGGTGCCACACCGCGTGCCCGTAGCGCAGGCGGTGGTCGGTCGCGTAGAAGGCCACGCCGCCCGTGTAGCACAGCCCCCCGCCCACCAGCCAGGCGAGCCCCGACGGCGAGAGGGCGCGCGCCAGCGGCACGATCGCGACCAGCGCGCTCCATCCCATCGCCAGGTAGACGGCGGTGGACAGGCGCGGGAAGCGGAAGCCGACGGTCCACTTGGCGATCACGCCGAGCGTCGCCAGCCCCCACTCCACGCCGAGCAGCCACCACCCCCACGGGCCGCGCAGCGGGCCGAGGAGGAACGGGGTGTAGGTGCCCGCGATGAGCAGGAAGATCGCCGAGTGGTCGATGGTGCGCAGCACGCGCTTCGGCCGCGCGTGCGGCACCGCGTGGTAGAGCGTCGACGCGAGGTACATCAGCACGAGCGTCGCGCCGAACACGAGCAGCCCCGCGTCCAGCCACGCGTCGCCCCCCGCGCGCGCCTCGCGCACCAGCAGCGGCGCGCCGGCCAGGCTGGCGGCCAGCCCGAGCCCGTGCGTGATCGCGTTCGCGAGCTCCTCGGCCCGCGTCTGGGGCCGGCCGACGGTCACGTCAGGTAGCCCCCGTCGGCCATGTACACGCCGCCGGTGCAGTACGCCGCGGCGTCGGACGCCAGGAAGAGCGCGAGCCCCGCCACGTCCTCGGGCTCCCCCACGCGCGGGATCGGCTGCTGCGCCAGCGTGTGCGCGAGCACGCGCTCGTCCTGCCAGAGCGCCTGCGAGAACTTCGTCCTGATCAATCCCGGGCAGATGACGTTGGCGCGCACGCCGTGCGCCCCCCACTCCTGCGCCATCACCTTGGTGAGCGAGACGAGCGCGGCCTTGCTCACGCTGTAGAGCCCGAGCCCGGGCTCCGGCGACACGCCGCCGATGCTCGACACGTTGACCACGCTGCCGCGGCCGCGCGCGCGCATGCTCGGGTACGCGTGGCGGCACACCTCGAGCGGCCCCTTCACGTTCACCGCCAGGATCTTGTCGAGCACCGCGTCGTCCGCGTCGAGCAGCGGGCCGTAGACCGGGTTCACCGCGGCGTTGTTGACGACGACGTCCACGCCGCCCCAGTGCGCGAGCGTGCGCTCGACCAGCGCGCGCGCCTCGTCCGGCCTCCCGACGTTGGCCGCGACCGCCAGCGCCTCCCCGCCCGCGGCGACGATCGCGTGCGCCACCGCGTCGACCGCCTCCTGCCTGCGGCTGCTGACCACCACGCGCGCCCCCGCCTCCGCGAGCGCGCGCGCCGTCGCCTCGCCGATCCCCTTGCTGGCCCCGGTGACGATCGCCACCCGGCCGTCCATCCTGAAGCGTGCGGCTACCGAGTCGGTCATGAGGTCGAGGGGCGCTGCGGGCTGCGGGCTGCGGATTCCGTTGGGACCCGCAGTCCGCAGGCCGCAGCGTCCGGTATGTGGAGGTCAGCCCTGCGCGGTCGACTCGGGTTCCGCGTGCCGCACCCCCGCCAGCGCGTACCGGATCGCCCCCTCCACGTACCGCGTCCGGTCGATCGAGCGGTCGAGGCGGTCGCTGACGATCGTCGACACGATCCCGTGCAGCGTCGCCCACAGCGCGGTGGCGCGGATGCGCGCGTCGTCGGGGGTCGGGACCGACTGCGGCGCGTAGGCCGTCACCAGCTCCGCCATCAGCTCCAGGTTCCGCCGCGCGCGCCGGAACAGCTCCTTGGGGTAGCGCGCCATCCGATCCGAGTGGAACATGAACATGATCTCGTAGAACTCGGGGTTGGCGAGCCCGAACTCCACGTAGGCGCGGCACACGTTCTCCAGCCGCGACGCCGGCGTCCCCGCGTCGTCGGCCAGCTCCACCTGCTTGCGGTACCACCGGTCGAACCCCTCGTCCATCAGCGTGTGGACGAGCTCGTCCTTCCCCGCGAAGTAGAGGTAGATGCTGCTCACCGAGCACCCCACCGCGTTGGCGACGTCGCGCATGCTGAGGTCGCGGTACCCCTCGCGCACCAGCAGCTGGCGGGCGGCGTCGAGGACGGCGGTGCGCAGGTCGGTGTCGCGCGCGCGGGCGTCGGCGCGGCGGGCGGCGGGCGGCATGCGGGGCGGGCGCGCGGGGGGCCGAACGTCGTTCGTGATCTCGCGGTAGCGTACCGGCCGGTCGCGCCGCGTGTCAAGCAGACCGGCCCCCGTCCCCAGGCCCGTCATGCCCCGCCGATTCGCCGCCGCCGTGCTGCTGCTCCTGGCGGGGTGCGCGGCCGTCCGCCGCCCGCCGACCACGCCCGCCGCGCTCCTCGCCCAGGGCGACGGCGCGGGCGCCGACTACCGCGCCGCCGTCGACACGCTGGTGGCGCGGCTGGCCGACCGCGCGGCGCGCCGCGGCGACCGCACCCTCGACGTCCTCCTCCTCTCGGGGGGCGGGCAGAACGGCGCGTACGGCGCGGGGTTCCTGCGCGGGTGGGCCGAGCGCGGCGACGCCCCGCTCCCCCTCCCGCGCTTCGACCTCGTCACCGGGATCAGCACCGGCGCGCTGCAGGGCGCGTTCGCCCTGCTCGGCACGCGCGCGGCGCTCGACACGATGTCGGCGCTCTACCGCAACGCCGCCGACGCGTTCGCGCCGAAGCTCGACTGGCTGTTCTGGCTGCGCCGCACCGGCGGCGTGGTGCGCACCGACGCGTACGCCCGCACCATCCGCGACGTCGTCGACCCCGACATGCGCGGCGCGCTCGAGGCGGCGTTCCTGGAGGGGCGGCAGTACGCCGTCGCCACCGCGGACCTCGACCTCGGCACGGGGCGGCTGTGGGACGTGCGGCGCGAGCTCGCGGTCGGCCCCGGCGGCGCCGAGCGGCTGCACGCGGTGCTGTACGCGGCCACCGCGATCCCCGGCGTCTTCCCGCCGCGGCTGATCGACGGGCACGTGCACGCCGACGGCGGCGTCGCCGGCAACCTGCTCCCCGTGCTCGGCCTCGACGACTACCGCGCGCTCGGGCGGGCGCTGCGCGCGCGCGGCGTCGCCGGCGACGTCACGGTGCGCACGTGGGTCGTGGTGAACTTCTGGACGCACGCGCCGCCGCGCGCCGTCGACCCGTCGCGCCGCAACCAGGTCTCCGGGCGCGCGAACCTCATGATGCTGTGGGCCCACCAGGCCGACCAGGTGGCGCGGCTGCACGAGCTGGCGCGCGCCGTGACCGCCGACGTGCCGGGACTCCGGCTGGAGGTGCGCCACACCGCGATCCCCGTCGCGCTGTCCATGGACCCGGCGGCGTCGCGGCTGTTCGACCGCGCGTTCATGGCGCGCCTCGACTCCGCGGGGTTCGCACGCGGCCGCGCCGGCGACGCGTGGGACCCCGTGCCGACGCCGTACGCGCGCCCCGCCGCGCCCTGAGCGTTCCCTCCCCTCCCCCGCCCCGCCCCGCCCATGCCGCCCGTCGACCCGCGCGCCGCCACGCTCTTCGGCATCGTCAACGCCGTCGCCCTCGTCGGGTGGCTGCTGCTGGCGGCGACGCTGTTCGTGCCGCGCCTCCGCGCCGCCGGATGGCGCGCCACGGGGATCTGGCTCCCGCTGGCGTTCGGCGTCGCCTACGTCGCGTCGCTTGCGATCGCGGCGCGCACCGGCGCCGGCGGCGGCTTCGGCTCCATCGCCGAGGTGCGCACGCTGTTCGCGCACGACTTCGCGCTCACCGGCGGGTGGCTGCACTACCTCGCGTTCGACCTGTTCGTCGGCACGTGGATCGCGCGCCACGGCGTCGCCGAGGGCGTCCCCGCGCTGCCGATCCTTCCCTGCCTCGCGCTGACCTTCCTGTTCGGGCCGGCCGGGCTGCTGGCGTTCTTCGTCCTCCGCGCCGTCGCCGGCCGCCGCGCGCCGGCGCCCGCGTGACCGCCGCCGCGATGAACGCCGAGCTGCGGCGGCGCGAGCCGCGGCAGGCCGCGTTCGGCCTCGGGTGCGCCGCCTGCGCCGCGCTGGCGTTCGCCGCCGCCGCCGTCGACGCGCGCACCTTCGGCGGCGTGCGGCTCTGGCTCAAGCCGGCCAAGTTCTTCGTCTCCATCGCGGTCTACGCGCTCACCTGGGCGTGGTTCGCCGGCTACGTGCGCGCCGACCGCCGCGACGCGCGCGCGCTCCGCGTCGCCGTCTGGACGCTGATCGGCACGGCGGCGTTCGAGCTCGCCTACATCACCTTCCAGGCGGCGCGCGCCGAGGCGTCGCACTTCAACGGCGGCGACGCGCTGCACGCCGCGCTGTACGGGCTCATGGGGATCGCCGCCGTGGCGCTGATCGCCGCCGCGCTCCCGCTGGCGCTCGCGATCGCGCGCCACCCCGCGCCCGACGTCGCCCCGGCCGACCGGCGCGCCGCCGTCGCGGGGCTCGTCCTCTGCTTCCTCCTCGGCGGGCTGCTCGGCGGCTACATGAGCGCGCAGGCCGGGCACGCGGTGGGCGTCGAGGCCGGGCACCTGCCGGTCGTCGGCTGGAACCGCGCGGGCGGCGACCTGCGCGTCGCGCACTTCCTCGGCCTGCACGTGCTGCAGGCGGCCCCGCTGGCGGTGTTCGCGGCCGGCGTGCTGGGCGTGCGGCGGCGCGGCGTGGCGCTGGCCGCCGCGGCGGCGGCGTGGGGCGCGCTGACCCTGGCGAGCTTCGCGCAGGCGGTGGCGGGGCGCCCGCTCGTGCGCTCGGCGGCCGTCCCCGCCACCCCGAGGTTATAGCCGACCCGGGGACTTGCGGCAAGGCGGGGGGAGGGTCGCAGGATCGTCGGCCGCGCATCCGGCGCCTTTCCTCCGCGACCGCTCACCCACTGGGGGCCGATGGGACGCTACGTGCTGCACTTCCGGGAGATCGACCGCACCCACGTCGCCGCCGTCGGCGGCAAGGGCGCGCACCTCGGCGACCTCTCGCGCGCCGACGGCGTGCGCGTCCCCGACGGCTTCTGCGTGACCACGGACGCGTACCGGCGCGCCGCCGCCGAGGCGCCGTCGCTCGACCGGCGGCTCGACCTGCTGGCGCGCGTCGCGCCCGACGACCGCGACGCGGTGCGCGCGCTCGCCGCCGAGATCCGCGAGGTGCTGGAAGCGGTCCCGGTCCCGGACGACGTGGCGGCGGAGATCGCGGACGCGCTCGCGGCACCGGGCGGCGAGGACGCGGCGTACGCGGTGCGGTCGAGCGCGACGGCGGAGGACACGCCCACCGCCTCCTTCGCCGGCCAGCAGGACAGCTGGCTCGACGTCGTCGGGCGCGACGCGGTGCTGCGGCACGTGCGCCGGTGCTGGGGCTCGCTGTTCACCGAGCGCGCCGTCGCCTACCGGATCCGCCAGGGCGTGGACCACCGCGCGGTGCGCATGGGCGTCGTGGTGCAGCGCATGGTCGCCGCCGAGGCGGCCGGCGTGCTGTTCACCGCCGACCCGGGCACCGGCCACCGCAGGGTGGTCGCGATCGAGGCGGTGCGCGGGCTCGGCGAGGCGCTGGTCGCGGGGACGGCGCGCGCCGACGGCTGGCGCGTGCTCGACGGCGCGGTGGTCGCGCGCACGCCCGCGGGCGACGCGCCCGTGCTCACCGACGCGGAGGTGGTGCGGCTGGCCGCGCTGGGGCGCCGCGTCGAGGCGCACTTCGGCGCGCCGCAGGACGTCGAGTGGTGCCTCGCGCGCGGCGACTTCCACGTCGTGCAGAGCCGGCCGATCACGACGCTCTTCCCCGTCCCCGCGGCGGACGACGACGGGAATCGCGTCTACATCTCCGTCGGGCACCAGCAGATGATGACCGACGCCATGCGGCCGCTCGGGCTCTCCTTCTGGCAGATGACGACGCCGCGCCCGATGGCGGAGGCCGCGTCGCGGCTGTTCGTGGACGTCA
Source organism: Roseisolibacter sp. H3M3-2 (assembly GCF_029211165.1). Classification (GTDB taxonomy): domain Bacteria; phylum Gemmatimonadota; class Gemmatimonadetes; order Gemmatimonadales; family Gemmatimonadaceae; genus Roseisolibacter. Next base: position 14,746 of record NZ_JARGEK010000017.1, on the reverse strand, counting down.
CCCCGATGCTCGCGTCGCCGGCGAGCCGCGACGCGATGCTGGCGATGCTGGAGAAGTCCGACCCGCTCATCGGCGACGCGCTGCGCGCGGTGCTCGACCGCGGCGACTTCGTCCGCGCGCCGCGCGCCGACGACCGTGCGTGGGTGCCGCCCGGCAGCGGGCCGAGGGCCGGGGCGCCCGACCCCGCCGAGGTGAGCCCGGCGGTGGTGGAGGCGATGATCGCGCGCGTCGACGCCTCCGTCGCCGCGCTGCGCCGCGACATCCGCGGGCGCACGGGCCTCGACCTCCTCGACTTCATCCGCGCCGACGTCGAGGAGCTGCGGCGGCTCCTGTTCGACCCGACGAGCGGCCGCGCGATCATGACCGGGATGGAGGCCGCGTGGTGGCTCGGCGACCACCTCGACGCGTGGCTCGGCGAGCGGCACGCGGCCGACGCGTTCGCGCAGTCGGTGCCGCACAACGTCACGTCGGAGATGGGGCTCGCGCTCCTCGACGTGGCCGACGCGATCCGCCCGCACCCGGAGGTCGTCGCCCGCCTGGCGCGGGCCGGCGGCGACGACGGCTTCCTCGACGCGCTCCCCGCGCTCGCGGGCGGGCGCGAGGCGCGCGACGCGATCGCCGGGTGGCTCGACGCGTACGGGATGCGCTGCGTCGGCGAGATCGACATCACGCGGCCGCGCTGGAGCGAGCGACCGTCGGCGCTGCTGCCGCTGCTCCTCGGCAACGTGCGCCAGTTCGCGCCGGGCGAGCGCGCGCGCCGCGTCGCGCGGGGGCTGCGGGAGGCCGAGCGGACGGAGCGCGACGTGCTGGCGCGCCTGCGCGCCCTCCCCGGCGGGGAGGCGAGGGCCGCCGAGGCGAAGCGGCGGATCGACCAGGTGCGCGCGTTCGCCGGCTACCGCGAGTTCCCGAAGTTCGGGATGGTGCGCCGCTACTTCGTGTACCGCCTCGCGCTGCTGGAGGAGGCCGCGCGCCTGGCGCGGGCGGGCGTGCTGCGCGACCCGGAGGACGCGTACCACCTCACCTTCGACGAGCTGCGCGAGGTCGTGCGCACGGGGCGCGCGGACGACGCGCTGGTGCGCGCGCGGCGGGAGGCGTTCCGCGTCCACCAGGCGCTCGTGCCGCCGCGCGTGCTCACCTCGGACGGCGAGGCGGTGGTGGGGGCGTACCGGCGCGGCGGCGTGCCGGCGGGCGCGCTGGCCGGCCTCGCCGTCTCGGCGGGCGTGGTCGAGGGGCGGGCGCGCGTGGTGCGCGACGTCGCGGACGCGGACCTCGCGCCGGGCGACGTCCTCGTCACCGCGTTCACGGACCCGAGCTGGACGCCCGTGTTCGTCGCCGCTGCGGGGCTGGTGACCGAGGTGGGCGGGCTGATGACGCACGGCGCGGTGGTGGCGCGCGAGTACGGCCTGCCGGCGGTCGTCGGGGTGGAGCGCGCGACCACGCGCATCCGCGACGGCCAGCGGGTCCGCGTGGACGGCGCCCGCGGCTTCGTCGAGCTTCTGGACTGAGCGCGGGATCGGGCTACGATGTCGAGCGCGCGGGGGCGGCGCCGACTACGGGTGCCGGGGCCGACGCGGGCCGCCGGCGCCCGACCCTCTCACGGGAGCACCGATGAAGTACCTGCTGATGATGCACACCCCGCGCGGCGCCCGGTCGTACGAGATCTTCGACTGGGCGCCCGCCGACGTCGAGGCGCACATGGCGCACCTGCGGGCGATCAACCGCGAGCTCACCGAGGCGGGCGAGCTGGTGGACATCCAGGCGCTGACGCCGCCCGCCGAGGCGCGGCTGGTGCGCGCGGTGACGGGCGGCGCGCCGGTGACCGACGGCCCCTTCCCCGAGACCAAGGAGTTCCTGGCCGGCTTCTGGGTGGTCGACGTCGCGACCCCCGAGCGCGCCTACGCGATCGCCGAGCGCGCGTCGGCGGCGCCCGGGCCGGGGGGCGCCCCGCTCAACATGGCGATCGAGGTGCGCCGGGTGATGGGCGGGGGGCCCGAGCCGGCCGCCTAAGCGGCGGCCGCCAGCGCCGCGGGCTCGCCGGCGAGCGCGCGCCGCACGCAGAGCGTGTGCGGGCGGGCGCGCTTCTCCGGGTACGCGGCGCGGTCCGTCGCCTCGTAGCCGAGGGCGGCGAAGAACTCCGGCTGGAGCGTGTGCGCGAACACCGTGTCGTGCCCGCGCACCGCGGCCAGCGCCTCCACCGCGTGTACCACCAGCCGCCCGAGCCCGCGCCCGTGCGCGGCGCGCGACACGGCGACGCTCGTCAGCTCGGCCAGCGACGGCGAGTACTCGCGCAGCGCGGCGCAGGCGAGCACGGTGCCGCGCCCGTCCACGGCCACCACGTAGTCCTCGACCGCGCGCGCGACCTCGGCGGCGCTGCGCGGGAGCAGCAGCGCCTCGGCCGCCCACTCGGCGACCAGCGCCGAGATCCCCGCCACGTCGGCCGGGCGGGCGCGGCGCACCACCGGGGCCTGCCCCGAGCGAAGCGAAGGGTCGCGGACCAGCTCGACCGGCGTCACTGCGCCACCCCGATGACGTCCTCGAGCTGCGCGAGGCCGCGCGCCAGGTCGTCGCGCGTGATCACGAGCGGCGGGAGGAGGCGCAGCGTGTGGTCGCCCGCGGTGAGGATGAGCAGCCCCGCGTCGCGCGCGCGCCCGACGATCTGCGCCGCCGGCTCGTGCGTGTCGACGCCCCACATGAGCCCCGCGCCGCGCAGCGCGCGCACCTTGCCCGTGCGCTCGCCGATCGCCTTCAGCGCCTCGCCCATGAACGCGCCCTGCTCGCGCACGTGCGCCAGCAGCGCCGGGTCGCCCAGCCGCTCGCAGACGTGCAGCGCGACGTTGGCCACGAGCGGGCCGCCGCCGAAGGTCGTGCCGTGGTCGCCCGGCTGCACCGCGCCGGCGATCGCCTCGTTCACCAGCACGGCGCCCATGGGCAGCCCGCCGGCGAGCGGCTTGGCCAGCGTCACCATGTCGGGGACGACGCCGGTGGTCTCGTAGGCCCACAGCGTGCCGAGGCGCCCGAGCCCGCACTGGATCTCGTCGAAGATGAGCGCGATCTGGCGCTCGGCGGTCATCGCGCGCAGCTCGCGCAGGAGCCCGTGGTCGACCACGCGCACCCCGCCCTCCCCCTGCACCGGCTCCACGATCACCGCCGCCACGCGCTCGGCGTCGAGCGTCGCGTCGAGCTCCTTCACGTCGCGCTCGGCGATCGAGATGCCGCCGGCGAGCGGGCGGAAGGGGGCGCGGTACTGCGGGCGGTCGGTGGCCGCGAGCACGCCCATCGTGCGCCCGTGGAACGCGCCGCGCAGCGACACGATCTCGTGCTTGGCGCACGGCCCGAACGGCCCCGGCGCCTCGTCGGCGCCCGGCGGCACGAGCGTGCGCGCCCAGCGGCGCGCGAACTTGAACGCGCCCTCGTTGGCCTCCGCGCCCGAGTTGCAGAAGAACGCGCGCGCGGCGAACGAGTGCGCCACCAGCCACTCGGCCAGCCGCTCGCCCGGCTCGGTGCGGAACAGGTTCGAGACGTGGACGAGCCCCGTGTCGAGCGCCTGCTGCACGGCGTGCGCGATCCCCGCGTCGCCGTAGCCGAGGGCGTTGACGGCGATCCCGCTGGCGAAGTCGAGGTACGCGCGGCCGGCGTCGTCGAACAGCGTGACGCCCTCGCCGCGCACGATGCGCATGGGCGCGCGCTTGTACGTGCCGAGCAGCGCGGACTCGGTGCTCGGGGTGACGGCGGGAGTCGCGACGGCGGGAGTCGACACGGCGGGAGTCGCTACGGCGGTGGCCATGGGCGGTGCGGGAACGGCGAGGGACGGTCAGACCGTCGCCGCGGGGGCGGACGGGACGATGGCGGTGCCGCGCGCCGCGTCGGGCAGCGCGGCGAGGTCGCCGATGCGCACGCGGCCGACGCCGCGCGCCAGCGCCGCCTGCGCGGAGTCGAGCTTGGCGGCCATGCCGCCGCCCGCGGTCCCGTCGCGCACGAGCGCGGCCGCCCCGGCGGGGTCCAGCGCGGCCACGGGGGCGCCGTCGACGAGGACGCCCGGCACGTCGGCCATGAAGAACAGCTCGGCGGCGCCGACGGCGGCGGCCACCGCGGCCGCGGCGTCGTCGCCGTTGACGTTCAGCGCCACGCCGCGCTCGGCGGCGCTCGCCGAGACGGGGCTGACGACGGGGCAGTACCCCGCCCCGAGCAGCAGCGCGAGCAGCGCGACATTCACGCGCGCCGGCTCGCCCACGCGGCCCATGCGCGCGTCGGTCGTGGGCGCGGCCTCGAGCAGCACGCCGTCCTCGCCCGACAGCCCGACGGCGGGCACGCCGGCGCCGAACAGCGCGCTCACGAGCTGCTTGTTGGCGAGCCCCGACAGCGCCATGCGGATGATCTCGACGTCGGCGTCGGTGGTGACGCGCCGCCCGCCGATGAACTGCGGCGTCAGCCCGCGCGCGCGCTGCAGCTCGCTCACCGCGTCGCCGCCGCCGTGCACGACGACCAGGCGGCCGCCGGTGGCGCGCCACACCTCGGCGAGCGCGCCGGGGAGCGCGGGGTCGCCCTGCGTGCGCCCGCCGAGCTTCACCACGACCGCGCCGCGGAACGCCTCGTCGAGCGCGGCCCGTACGTCGGCGGGGGCCGTCACCGCGGCAGCCCCGCGGCCTCGTCGAGGCCGAGCATGAGGTTGGCGTTCTGCACCGCCTGCCCGGCCGCGCCCTTGGTCAGGTTGTCGATGGCCGAGAAGACCTGCACGGTGGGCGTGCGCGTCCCCTGCACCGCCACGGCGGTGAGGCGCACGACGTTGCGGTGCTGCACGTCGGCGAGCGCCGGCAGCTGCGTGGTGACCTCGACGAACGGCTCGCCGGCGTACGCGTCGCGCCACACGCCGAGCAGGTCGGCCGGCGCGGCGGTGACGGGGACGGTGAGCGTGGCGAGGATGCCGCGCGCGACGGGGAGCAGGTGCGGCGTGAACACGAGGTCCACGTCGGCGCCCATCGCGCCCACCGCGTGCCGCATCTCCGCGAGGTGGCGGTGCGTGCCGCCGACGCCGTAGGCGCGGAAGCTCTCGGTGATCTCGCCGAACAGCAGGTCCTCGCGCGGCGAGTTCCCCGCCCCGCTCACCCCGCTGGCCGCGTCGGCCACGACGGTCGCGCCGGCCGGCAGGAGCCCGGCGCGGACGAGCGGCGCGAGGGCGACGAGGATCGCGGTCGGGTAGCAGCCGGGGTTGGCGACGACGTCGGCGCCGGGGATGGCGGCGCGGAAGAGCTCGGGGAGGCCGTAGGGGATCGCCGCCGGCTCGCTCTCTCGACGCTCGACGCTCGACGCTCCCGCGGACACCGACGCGAGCGTCGAGCGTCGAGCGTCGAGCGTCGAGAGGAGCTCGGCCGTCACATGCCCCGGCCGCAGATCCGACGACAGGTCCACGACCTTGGCGCCGGCCGCGTGGGCGCGCTGGCTCCAGGTGGCCGAGGCGCCGTGCGGGAGGGCGGAGAAGATCAGCGCCGCCTCGCCCAGGGGGGCGTCGTCGGTGGCGACGAAGGTGACGTCGGTCGGGGCCCCGGCCACGCCGCGGGGGGCGGGCACGCGCACCGTCTCCCCGCGCCGCCGGTCGGCGGTCGCGAAGGCGAGGGTGAGCCGGGGGTGCGCGGCCACGAGGGCGCACAGCTCGCGCCCCGCGTACCCGCTGGCTCCCAGAATGCCGACCGGGATGTTATTCATAGTCACTGCATAATATTCCAGTGCCCCCCCAAGTCAACCGACCGTGTCCCGCCCTCCCATGTCCCTCGGACAGCCGACCAAGCGCGACCGCCAGAAGGCCATCCTCGAGATCGTCGAGGCCGAGGCCGTGGGGAGCCAGGAGGAGCTGCGCCGGCTCCTGGTGGGGCGGGGGTGGGACGTGGGGCAGAGCACCCTGTCGCGCGACCTGCACGAGCTGCGGCTGGCGCGGGTGCCGACCGACGACGGGATGCGCTACGTGGCGACCGACCAGGCGGTCGAGACGGAGCACGCCCGGGCGGCGCTGGAGACGCTGCTCCCCCAGTTTTTCGACCGGGTGGACGGGGTGGGGGAGCTGGTGGTGCTCCACACGCTGGCCGGCGGGGCGCAGCCGGTGGCGGCGGCGTTCGACACCGCGGCGTGGCCGGACGTGCTCGGGTCGGTGGCCGGCGACGACACGATCCTCATCATCTGTAGGTCCGCGGCCGCCCGCGAGCGGGTGATCCGGAAGCTGGAGAAGATGGCGGAGGGGTGAGCGCGGACGGGCGCCGACCGCGTGGCCGGCGCCCGTCGTGCTCCGCTCGTCGTGCGTGTATCGCGTTCGTATCCCGTTGGGGGGCTCTGACTTCCGTCAGTTCTTCGCGGCGCCGGCGGTCTGCACCGACCGGTTGAGCGCACGGAGCATCCGTGCAACCTCCGTGCACTGGGCGGTGAGCGGCGCGATCGCCGTCTCGACCGCCAGCTCGAGCCGCGCGGCCAGCTCCAGCAGCGTCTCGACCTCCGCCAGCGCGCCGAGGGCCTGCGCGAGGTAGTGGGTGTACTCGCGCGCCGAGTAGCGGACGTTGCCCTCGGCGATCGCGGCCGGGACCGAGGCGGCGGCGCGGCGGAGGGGGACGGCGAGGGCGTCGTCGGGGAGGGCGAGGGCGTAGGTGCCGGCCGCCAGCTCCATCGCGCGCTGCCAGACGCGGAGGCCGCGGTAGCCGCGCTCCGCCGGGGCCTCGGGCGCGCTCTCCGGGGGCGGGTCGGCGACGACGGTCTCGCTCACCCGCGGGGGCTCGGGCGGGGCGGGGGTGCGGCGGCGGGGGACGGGGGCGCGGCGGGTCGGCATGACTGGCTCCGGGGAAGGGACGGCGCCACGATCGCGCGCCCGTCCCCCGCCCGCCGTGCCGCGACGGGGCCGATTGACTCCCGCCCCCAAATGGTTGATTATGCATTGATCCTGCATACTTAACCGGAGCCGCCATGACCTCGCGCCCTGCCGTCAAGACCATCGCCCTCGCCTACTCCGGCGGGCTCGACACGTCGATCATCGTCCCGTGGCTCAAGGAGCACTATCCGGGGGCCAAGGTCGTCTGCGTGGCCGCCGAGATCGGCCAGGGCGACGAGCTGGACGGCATCAAGGCCAAGGCGATCGCCTCGGGCGCCGACGCGTGCTACGTCGAGGACCTGCGCGAGGAGTACGTCCGCGACTTCATCTTCCCGACCCTCCGGGCCGGGGCGATCTACAACCGGAAGTACCTGCTCGGCACGTCGATGGCCCGCCCGCTGATCGCCAAGCGGCAGGTCGAGATCGCGCGCCAGGTGGGCGCCGACGCGCTGGCGCACGGCTGCACCGGCAAGGGGAACGACCAGGTGCGCTTCGAGCTCACCTACATGGCGTTCGCCCCCGACCTGCCGGTCATCGCGCCGTGGCGCGAGTGGGACATCCGCAGCCGCGAGGACGCGCTCCGCTACGCGGCGGAGAAGGGGGTGCCGGTGGCCGCGACGATCACCAAGATCTACTCGCGCGACCGCAACATCTGGCACCTGTCGCACGAGGGCGGGCAGCTGGAGGACCCGGCGGTCGGCCCCGCCGAGGACATGTTCCAGCTGACGACCGACCCGACGCAGGCGCCGGACGCGCCCGAGGAGGTCGTGATCGGCTTCGAGCAGGGCACCCCCGTCTCGGTGAACGGGAAGCGCCTGGGCCCCGTGGACCTCGTCGAGGCGCTCAACGCGCTCGGCGCGAAGCACGGCGTCGGCCGCATCGACCTGGTCGAGGACCGCATGATCGGGATGAAGTCGCGCGGCGTGTACGAGACGCCGGGCGGCACCATCCTCTACGCCGCGCACTCGGAGCTGGAGCAGCTGATCCTCGACCGCCGCACGCTGGCGGCCAAGGACCTGATCGCGCCGCGCTACGCGGACCTGGTGTACGAGGGGCGCTGGTGGACGACCGAGCGCGAGGCGTACGACGCGTTCGTGAACGCGACGCAGGAGCGCGTCACGGGCACGGTGACGATGCGCCTGTTCAAGGGCTCGGCGGTGGTGGTCGGGCGCGAGAGCGAGTACGCGCTGTACGACGAGCGCTTCGTGACGTTCGGCGAGGACGACGTCTACCAGCAGAGCGACGCGGCGGGGTACATCCGCCTGTACGGGCTGTCGACGCGCGTGCGCGCGATCAAGGACCAGGAGCTGAAGGCGAAGCACTCGCTGACCACGCAGGACCCGGCGGTCGGCGACAAGCCGGCCGAGTCGGGCGACGCCAAGTTCCCGCCGTCGGCGGCGGAGCTGGCGGAGGCGACGGCGTGAGCGAGTCGGGCGGCGCGCACAAGCTCTGGGGGGGCCGCTTCGCCGGCGGCCCCTCGCCGCTGCTCGAGGCGATCAACCGGAGCATCGGGGTCGACTTCCGGCTGTGGCCGCACGACGTGCGCCTCTCGAAGGCGTGGGCCGTGGCGCTCGGCCACGCCGGCGTGCTGACGCTCGACGAGAGCCGCGAGCTGGAGCGCGGCCTCGACGTCGTCGCCCGCCAGATCGCCGACGGCGCGCAGCCGGTGGCGAGCGACGAGGACGTGCACACGATGATCGACCGCCTGCTGCACGACGCGGTCGGGTCGGTGGCGTCCCGGCTGCACACCGGCCGCTCGCGCAACGACCAGGTGGCGACGGCGACGCGCCTGTGGACGATCGACGCCTGCGGCAAGGTCGACGTCGCGCTGCGCGGCGTGCAGCAGGTGCTGCTGGCGCGCGCCGAGGAGCTGCGCGACGCGCTGATGCCGGCGTACACGCACCTGCAGCGCGCGCAGCCGGTGAGCGTGGCGCACTGGCTGCTGTCGCACTTCTGGCCGCTGGAGCGCGACCGCCGCCGCCTGCAGGCCGCCGCCCGCGGCGCGTCGGAGCTGCCGCTCGGCTCCGGCGCGATCGCCGGCAGCGCGTTCCCGGTGTCGCGCCTCCTGCTCAAGGAGTCGCTCGGCTTCCACGCGGTCGCGCGCAACTCGATCGACGCGGTGGGCGACCGCGACTTCGTCGCCGAGGCGATCTTCGCGATGACGATGGCGGGGACGCACCTGTCGCGGCTCGCCGAGGACCTGATCCTGTTCGGGTCGAGCGAGTTCGGCTTCGTGCGCTTCGGCGACGGCTTCTCGACCGGCAGCTCGATGATGCCGCAGAAGCGCAACCCGGACGCGCTGGAGCTGGCGCGCGGCTCGGCGGCGCGCCTGCTCGGCGACCTGGTGTCGATGCTCGGCGCGCTAAAGGGGCTCCCCACGGGCTACAACAAGGACCTGCAGGACGACAAGCGCGCGCTGTTCGACGCGGTCGACACGATGCTGCTGGTCGCCCCCGCGGTGGCCGGCACGGTGGACGAGCTGCGCTTCGACACGGCGCGCATGGAGGCGGCGCTGTCGAGCAGCATGATGGCGACCGACCTCGCCGACTACCTGGTCCGCAAGGGCGCGACCTTCCGCGAGTCGCACGGCGCGGTGGGATCGCTGGTGCGCCAGGCGGAGGAGCGGGGGATCGAGATGACCGCGCTCCCGCCCGAGGCGTTCGCGGCCGCGCACCCGCTGTTCGGCGACGACGCGCGCGACGCGCTCGGCGCCCGGGCGTCGGTGGCGCACCGCGAGGCGATCGGCGGCACGGGACCGAAGGCGGTCGCCGAGCAGATCGAGGCGGCGCGGGCGACGCTGGCGCCGGTGATCCACGAGACGCCGGCGCACGGCAACCAGCTGATCGCGAACGTGGTGGCCGTGTAGTCATCCTGAGCGCAGCGAAGGATCTACTCTCCGAGGCGACGGGGCCGGCCCCTGCCCAGTGAGAGTAGGTCCTTCGCTGCGCTCAGGACGACAAGATCAACAGCCAGGAGAACGGATGCTCCGGATGAGACGGATCCGTTGCATCCGTTCGATCCGCTCTCCCGGCCGTTGCCGAGCACCAGTCGTCCCACGAGCGGGACCGGACGTCCCACGGGGCTACCCCGCGACGGGATGGGCGCGCACCATCAGGGAGTGACCACCACCGACTCTCCCCCCCGCGGCGCCTGGGCCGCGCCGGTCCTGGCGGGGCTCGTGCTCGCGCTGTCGGCGGTCGCGCCGTTCGTGCGGTTCGGCGACGGGGTGCCGAGCGTCGGCGGGGCCGACGTGGTCGCGGCGGCGCTGTCGGTGGCGGCGTGGGCGCCGTTCGTGGCGGCACTGGCGTGGCTCGGGCGGCGGGCGCCGGGGCGGGGGGCCTGGCTTGGCGGGGCCGTGCTGCTGCTGGTGGCGCCGCCGCTGCACACGCTGCTGTTCGCGGCGCTGATGGGCATCGTCGCCGGGGGCGTGCCGCCCGCGATGCGCCCCGGCGGCCCGGTGTTCCTCGTGTTCACGCTGCTCGGCGCGCTGCAGTTCCTGGTCGTCCTCGCGGTGGCGGAGGCGCGGCGGGCGGCGCGCGCGGCCGCCGGGCTGGCGTTGGAGCACGCGTGGATGGAGGCCGAGCTGACGAAGGCGCGCCTCGACGCGCTGCGCGCGCAGCTGGAGCCGCACTTCCTGTTCAACACGCTCAACTCGGTGGCCGTGCTCGCGCCCACCGACCCCGCCGGCGCGCAGGCGATGGTGCGGCGGCTGAGCGAGCTGCTGCGCGCCGTGCTGGCCGACGACGCGATGACCGTCCCGCTGCGCCGCGAGCTGGAGCTGCTGGAGGCGTACGTCGACATCCAGCGCGTGCGCTTCGGCGACCGGCTGCGCGTCACCGCCGAGGTGGACGCCGACGCGCTGGAGTGCCGCGTGCCGACGCTCGTGCTGCAGCCGCTGGTGGAGAACGCCATCCGCCACGCGGTCGAGCGGCGGGAGGGCGGGGGGCACGTGCGGGTGCGCGGGCGGGTCGACCGCGGGCGCGTGCTGCTCGACGTCACCGACGACGGCCCCGACGCCGCCGACGAGCCGCCGCCCGCGGGCGGGTTCGGCGTCGGGCTGCGCAACACCGCGTCGCGCCTCGGCGCGCTGTACGGCGCCGCGCACGCGCTGCGGCTGACGCGCCCCGAGCAGGGCGGGTGCGCGGTGCGGCTGGAGCTGCCGGCGCGGTGAGGGGGCGGTGAGCGGGGCGGCGCTCGACGTCCTCGTCGTCGACGACGAGCCGCTGGCGCGCGCCGGCGTGCGCGCGCTGCTCGCCGAGCAGCCGGAGGTGGGCGCGGTGCGCGAGGCGCGCGACGGGGAGGCGGCGGTGGCCGCGATCCGCGAGCGGCGCCCCGACCTCGTCTTCCTCGACGTGCAGATGCCGCGGCTCGACGGCTTCGGCGTGGTGGAGGCGGTGGGCGCCGGCGCGATGCCGCCGGTGGTGTTCGTGACCGCCTACGACGCGCACGCGGTGCGCGCGTTCGAGGTGCACGCCGTGGACTACCTCCTCAAGCCGGTGGACCCGGCGCGCTTCCGCGACGCGTTCGTGCGGGCGGCGCGCGCGGCGGCGGGCGGCGGCGCGGCGGCGCTGCGGGCGGCGACCGGTTCGTGATCCGCGAGCAGGGGCGCGTGAGCTTCGTCGACGCCGCGGCGGTGGAGTGGGTCGAGGCGCTCGGCAACTACGTGCGGCTGCACCTGCGCGGCGGTGCGGCGGGCGCGTCGCCGCTGCTGCGCGCCACGCTCGACGACGTCGAGGCGCGGCTGGGCGCCGACTTCGTGCGCGTGCGCCGCTCGGCGCTGGTGCGCGCGGCGGCGGTGCGGCACTGCGAGCCGTGGGGGAAGGGGAGCTGGGTGCTCGTGCTGCGCGACGGGACCCGCGTGACGTCCAGCCGCCACTACCGCGCGCGGCTGGACGCCCTGTTCGGCGACTAGCGACCGAGCAGCGTGTCGCACGGCGGAGGGAGCGTCGCCGGGAGCGGCGGCGCGCGCTCCGGCAGCGGCCCCGCCGGCTCCCAGTCGACGTACGAGCCGCGCAGGCCGCCGGGGAAGAGCCGCGGCGACGGGGGCGCGCGGAACAGCCGCGTGGTGTCGACGCCGCGCCCCGACATCATGCAGGAGCGGCGGTGCAGCTCGCGCAGCCGCGCCGGGTCGCGCCGCACGCGGTCGGGGTCGAAGTGCGACAGCGTCATCGCGCCGATCGGGCCGAGGTACAGGTAGCCGTCGGCGACGTCGGCCAGCGAGAGCCCCGCCTGCGCGCTGCGGGCGCCCGGCGGCGGCGGGCGGTCGGGGGCGCCGGGCGTCGCCGCGTCCACCGAGTCGGCGGGGAGCGCGGCGAGGAAGGTGCCGCGCACGCGCAGCAGCGCCCCCGCGGGGAGCGCGTCCATCGTCGCCTCGTGGCGCGCGGCCGGCGCGCCGAATCCCGCGTGCACGCGCACCACGAACACGCGCGACGCGAGGTCGCCCCACTTGGCGTCGGCGCGCGCGCCGGTGGCCGGGTCGACGCGCGGCACGCGGCGCACGTGCGAGCCGCCGGCGATGACGATCCCGCGCCGCCCCTTCGCGAGCACCGAGTCGCGCGCCAGCTCGCGCATCCGGTCGCCGCGCCGCTTGTGGATCTCCCACAGCGCGTCGCGCGTGACGGTGCGCCACTCGACCGCCGGGTCGCCGAGCAGGACGCGCACGCGCCGGCCGGCGGGGCGCGCGGCGTTGGCGGCGCGCACCGCGTGCAGCACGTCGCCGTACATCGGCGCCCACGTGGTGGGGAGCGCCCCCTGCGTGTTGTCCTCCCAGATCATGCGCAGCGAGTCGGCGGCGACCGGCGGCCCGGCGCGGTATCCGACGTATCGGTCGGCGAGCGCCTGGTGCCGCTCGTTGCCGAACTCCACGACGACGTCGTCCACGCGGTCGGCGAAGCGCGGGTGGGCGATCAGGCGCCGGTAGAACGCGCCGGCCTCCGCGGCGGCGTGCACGTCGACCAGCGCGACCAGCGGCACCGAGTCGAGGACGGCCAGGATCCCGTCGGCGCCGTCGACGTGGGGGGGCGGTGTTCGGTCGGAGGGACGCTTCGCTGCGCTCAGCGTGACGGCCAGGGCGCCCAGCACGAGCAGACGGACGGACATGCACACGCTCCCGCGTCGAGGGTGACGGCGGGAGCGTAGCGCGCGCCGGCGCGGGAGCCGAGGCGCGTGGGACGGGTGGGGACGGGGAGGGGGCGGGTGGAACCGCCATGGCGGCGGACGCTGCGGGCTGCGGACCGCGAGTTCGGATCCGCAGCCCGCAGCCCGCCGCGCCGTCCTGCTACCGCGCCCCCCGCAATGCCGCGCGGATCATGATGTACTCCCCGACGTTGTCGAGCGTGAGGAGCCCGAGCAGCGTCTGCCCGCGCACCACCGGGAGCGCCTGGCAGCCGCAGGCCTTCAGCCGCGCCAGCGCCTCCTCGATCGGCTCCTCGGGGGTGGCGACGATGAAGTCCGTGCGCATCACCGCGCGCACCGGCGCCTCGGTGCCGTGCGTCTTGAGCGCGGGGATCAGGTCGCGGCGCGCGAGGACGCCGACGACGCGCCCGTGCTCGACCACGGGGAAGTCCTGCTGGAACCCCGCCAGCAGCTGCTCGACCGCGCGCGCCAGCGACTCGTCGGGCGACAGCGTGCGCACGTCGGTCTGCATGACGCGCGACAGCGGCAGCTCGGCGAGCTCCCCCTCCTCGCTCACCGCGGCGGCCTCGCTGGCGGCGGCGATCCAGACGAAGAGGGCGACCAGCACCAGCATCCCGTTCGGGGCGACGATGCGGCCGAGGCCGAACGCGCCGACGAGGCCGAGGAGCAGCGCGAGCGCGCGCCCGATCTCCGCGGCCCGCATCGTGGCGCGGCGGAAGTCCCCGGTGCGCCACGCCATGAGCGCGCGCAGCACGCGCCCGCCGTCCATCGGGAACGCGGGGATCAGGTTGAACACGGCGAGGATGACGTTCGCGGCGAGCAGGCGCTCGGCGATCCGCCGCCCGACGAGCGCCTCCTGCGACGCGAAGCCGGCCGAGGTCGGGTCCGGGGGGGAGCCGGCGAGGTGGAGCCCGGCCCACAGCAGCGCCGCCAGGACGACGTTCACCGCGGGGCCCGCGATGGCGACCACCAGCTCCTGCCGCGGCTCGCGCGGCATGCGCTCCAGCCGCGCCAGCCCGCCGATGGGGAGCAGGGTGATGTCCTGCGTCCCGATCCCGTAGCGCCGCGCCGCGAACGCGTGCCCGTACTCGTGCATCAGCACGATCACGAACAGCACGATCACCCACGCCGCGCCGACGAACCCCGCCTCGACGGAGCCGTAGCGCCGGTGCGCGTCGAGCCCGACGAAGAGGAGCAGCAGGAGGAACGTCGCGTGGACGCGGACGTCGATGCCGGCGATGCGCGCGATGCGCCAGGACCATTTCACGGCGTTCTCGGGAAGGGCGTTCTCGGATGAGGCGTTCTCAGATGAGGCGTTCTCGGGTGGGGCGTGAACCGCCGCCGGCAGGTGAGGGTCACGCCGTACTGGAGAACGCTCTCGTGAGAACGCCGTACCAGAGAACGCCTCATCTGAGAACGCCCCACCTGGCTCCCAAACGTCACACCGGACCGCGCGCGGGGCCAGCGCCCCGCTGGTGCATCCCGCGCCCGCGGGCGAACGTTCCCGCATGACCCCGCCCCCCGCGCCCGCCACCTACGCCCGGCTCCGCGCCCTCCTCGTGCGCGGCGAGCTCGCGCCGGGCGCCCGCGTCGGCGAGGACGAGCTCGCGGCCCGCCTCGGCGTCAGCCGCACGCCGGTGCGCGAGGCGATGCGCCGCCTGCAGCTCGAGGGGCTGCTGGTCGCCGACGGCGGCGGGGCGCGCCCGGGGGAGCCCTACGCCGCGCTGTTCGCCGAGGAGGCGCGCGAGCTCTACCGCGCCGCGGGCG
>NZ_JARGEK010000169.1 GCF_029211165.1 Roseisolibacter sp. H3M3-2 | reverse complement strand
AGGCGCCCGCCGTCTCGACGGCGAGCGCCGCCTGAGCGGCCGCGCGCGACGGGGCGCCGGCGCCGAGGAGGAGGAGCGCCGCCCCCGCGAGGCGCGCCGCGCGCCCGGTCAGTCGCCGTCGGGCGACCACGACTCGGTGGTGGCGAAGCCGGGCTTCGCGAACAGCGCCTTCGCGGCGTCGCCGCCGAGCGCCTGCAGCTCGCCGGCCGTGTAGGAGAGCGAGGAGCGGCCGGTGCGCCCCTTGAGGCGCGCGTAGCCCTCCACGCGCTCGCGCAGCACCGCGTACTGCCGCTCGGAGAGCCCCGCGGCCTTGGCGCCGGCGGCGCTGGCCTCGCGGCGCGCCATGTCAGCGTCGACGTAGCCGCCGTTGTCCGGGTTCTTGGGCGCGGGGGGCACCGTGCCGCACGCCTTCGACTCCTTCTGCATCGCGTCGCTGGTGGCGGTCACGCGCTGCGACATCGCCATCCCCTCGCGCCCGGCCGCCATGAAGGTCGCCATCTCGCGCTGCATCGAGTCGGCGAGGACGCGCACCGTCGCCTGGTCGCCGCGCTTCTGGGCGGCGTCCATGCGGTCGGCGAGCGCCTTGAGGCGCGCCTCCTTCGCGTCGGTCATCTCGGCGTCCATCTTGTCGTGCAGCTCCTGGCTGCGCTTCGACTCGGCGTCGCCGGCGTGCTCGTACTTCTTGAGCACGCGGTCGTTGCAGGCCTCGATCTCGGTCTTCTTCTTGTCCCACGCCGCGTACTCGCGGTCGTAGGCGGCGCGGCGCGCCTCGTAGGTGCGGTCGGCCTCCTTGGCGGCGGCGAGGCGCGCCTGGTAGCGCTTCTGGGCGGCGGGGCGCGCCGCCTCCTCCGCGTCCACGCCGCGCGACAGCTGGGCGAGGCGCGCGTCGGTGATCTCGAGGACGTCGTCGGTGAACTCGACGCTGCGCGGCCTGGCAGCGGCGCCCGGGTCGGCGGCGGTCACCGCGCCGCCCACCTTCTTCGACGCCTCGTCCTCGACCTTCTTCTCGACGACGCTCGCCGCGGCCTTCTTGCCGAGGTCCTTCAGCTTGCCGAACTGCGCCTGCGCGGCGGACGGCGCGGCGACGATCGCGGCCGCGCACAGGAAGGCGGCGGCGCGGGTGGTGATCGGATGGCGTGGGGCGGACATGGGGGTCTCCTGACGGCGCTGGCGCGCGGGCGTGCCGGTGTCGGCCGGACACCAGCGTCCGGCCCCGACGAGAGCTTAGCGGCGCCCGACCCACCCGGCGTGGGTTGGCCGACCCCCCCTCACCGCGGCGCCGGCGCCACATGGCGGGGCGGCCCCGGGCGCCGTATCGTCGCGGCGTCCCCCACCCTCCCCGCCGCCATGCGCCGACTGCTCCTCTCCCTCCTGACGCTGGGCGCGTGCGCCCCCGACGCCGCGCTCGCCCCGCGCGCGCGCCCCTCGGCGGCCGCCCTCCCCGCCGCCGCCGGCGTCGAGACCGGCGTCGCCATCGAGAGCGCGCCCCTCGGCAAGCCGGGGCTGACCGCGTGGGACCAGTGGACGCAGCGCAACGGCGGGCGGCGTCCGCTCTACGTCATGTGGTTCGCCGACTGGTCGAGCGGCTTCCAGGGCTACGCGGTCGACAACGCTCGCTCGCGCGGCGCGGTCCCGGTGGTGACCTGGGAGATGAAGAACGGGCGGCGCGCGATCTCCCACGCCGACGTCCTGGCCGGGAAGTGGGACGCCTACGTCGACACGTGGGGGCGCGCGGCGGCGGCGAAGGGGGGGCGCCTCGTCCTCCGCTTCGGCCACGAGATGAACGGCGACTGGTACGGCTGGAGCGGCGCGGCCAACGGCGCCAACGCGCAGGCGGCGGAGCGGTTCAGGCAGGTGTGGCGGCGCGTGCGCGCGCGGCTGCACGCGGCGGGCGCGACCAACGTCGAGATGGCGTGGTGCCCCAACCACGAGTCGGTCCCGGCGGCCGCGTGGAACACGCCGACGGCGTACTACCCGGGCGCCGGGCAGGTCGAGTGGCTGTGCATGGACGGCTACAACTGGGGGACCAGCCAGACGCTCGCCGCGGACGGGTGGACGTCGGCGTGGAAGACGTTCGACCAGGTCTTCCGCGGCGTGTACGACGAGATCGCCGCGCTCGACCCGGCGCCGCCGGTCATGATCGGCGAGTTCGCGTCGTCGGAGCTCGGCGGGAGCAAGCCGGCGTGGATCGCGCACGCGGCGACGCGCATGACCGACGGCAGCTACCCGCGGCTGCGCGCGTTCATCTGGTTCAACTACGACAAGGAGACCGACTGGCGGGTCGAGTCGACGACGGCGTCGCTCGACGCGTTCCGGACGGCGTTCGCGGCGCCGGGGTTCGCCTGGCGCTGAGGCGCGCGGACGACCGCAGGCGCCAAGTCGTTGCACGTCAGGCGTTTATGAACGACTCCGTTGTGACGCCGCAACGGCGGCGGCGTCCTCACAACGGGTTCGCGTCAGCGGGCCCGCGATCGATCGGCACGATCGGGGCTGGGGGGCGCGTGGGCGCTCCCTGAGTCGCGACAAAGGCACACCCGGCGAAAGCCGGGGCCGCAAAGCCACGGGGCTACGACGGACCGCGCACGAGAGCGCGCCGCCACGCCGGCCGGGTTGCCGCCAGCACTCGGGGAGTCCCACCATGAAGCTCCACCGTCCGCACGCGACGCGTGCGGCCCGGCGGGCCGCGGGCGCGCTCGTCCTGCTCGGCGCGGTGTGCCAGGACCCGGCGGCGCCGACGCCCGCCGCGCGCGCCGCGCCGCGCGCGGCCGCCGCGCCGACGCGTTCGTCCGACTCCGCCGCGGTGATCACGGGCGAGTGGATCGTCGTGTTCACCGACGACGTACGCGATCCCGAGGGGACCGCGCGCCAACTCGTGGCGGCGAACGGCGGGAGGCTGCTGCACGCCTACTCCACCGCCCTCCGCGGGTTCGCGGCGTCGCTCCCCGCCCCCGCCGTCGAGGCGCTGCGGCGCAACCCCAACGTCGCGCGCGTGTCCGAGAACCGCGTCGCGTCGGTCGACGGCGTGCAGACGCCGGTCCCGTCGTGGGGGCTGGACCGGCTCGACCAGCCCGCGCTGCCGCTCGACGGAACGTTCGCTTTCGCGAACGACGGCTCGGGCGCCAACGCGTACGTCCTCGACACCGGCATCGACCCCACGCACCCCGAGTTCGGCGGGCGGGCCGACGGCGCATTCTCCGCGATCGCCGACGGCTACGGCACCACCGACTGCCACGGGCACGGCACGCACGTGGCCGGGACCGTCGGCGGCGCGCGCGTCGGCGTCGCCAAGGGCGTGCGGCTGTGGGCGGTGCGGGTGCTCGGCTGCACGGGAAGCGGCTCGTACGCCGGGATCATCGCGGGGCTCGACTGGGTGGCGCGCAACGGCGTGCGTCCCGCGGTGGCGAACCTGAGCCTTGGCGGCACTCCCGACGCGACGCTCGACGCCGCCGTCGCGAACCTCGCGGCGGCGGGGGTGCCCGTCGTCGTCTCGGCGGGGAACAGCGCGATCGACGCGTGCCGCCAGTCGCCTGCCGCCGCGCCCGCGGCGATCACGGTGGGCGCGTCCACGTCGGCCGACGCGCAGGCGTCGTTCTCCAACTGGGGAAGCTGCGTCGACCTGTACGCGCCGGGCACCAGCATCTACTCGGCGTACAAGGGCGGCATCTACTCCACGATGAGCGGCACCTCGATGTCGGCGCCGCACGTGACCGGCGCGGTCGCGCTGCTGCTGCACGCCAACCCGGGCGCGACCAGCGCGCAGGTGTCGGAGCGGCTGCGCGCCGCGGCCGCGCGCCAGCGCCTCGGCGCGCTCGGCGCGGGCTCGCCCAACCTGCTGCTCCAGACGGCGGGACTCGACGCGCCCCTCGACGGCGCGGCGCTGGCGCCGCAGCCCACGCCGCAGCCGACGCCGACGCCGTCCCCCCCCGCCCCCGCCCCCGCCCCCGCGCCGACCGCGGCCTTCGGGGGATCGTGTCCGGGCACGCGCAGCCTCTGCAACTTCGACGCGAGCGCGTCCACCGGGGGCATCGTGTCGTACGCGTGGACCTTCGGCGACGGCAGCGGCGCGACCGGCTCGGCGCCGACGACCAGCCGCCGCTACTCGGCCACCGGGAGCTACACGGTCACGCTGGTCGTCACCGACGCGCAGGGCCGCACCACGCGCGCCACCGGGACGGTGAAGGTTCGCAAGCTCCAGTGAGCCGCACGTACGGCCGGGACGACACACGACGGGGTGGGCCTCTCGGCCCACCCCGTCGCGTTCCCGCCGGATCACGCCGCGTGCGAGGCGGATCCGTCGGACGATCCGGTCACGGCAGCGCCGAGGACGCGTCCTCGTCGCAGTGCCGCACGCCCGCGGTCCCCTCGTTGTAACCGGCGAGGATGCCGGCCCAGCCGATGAGGCTCGCGCGCTGGGAGTCCGTCCACTGCGTCTTGGGCGTGTAGAGGAGGAAGAACGCCCACGCCTCGCTCAGCGCCGTGCCCACCGCGGGCGGCGTCGCCGCGCCGTTGGCGCGGTTCAGCAGCGCCGCCATGAACTGCGCCGAGGCCTGGTAGTACGGGTTGCCGGCCGGCGGCGTGCGGAACGTCTGGAACCAGGTCGGCTGGTTCCCCGTCGCCACGAGGTCGGCGGGGAGCGACGCGGCGTACGGCGCCATCGTCGCGAGGTTCTGCACGGTCGGGTTGGGCGTGCCCTCGAAGAAGTTCCAGGCGTCGTAGTTCGCCCAGGCCGTGTTGCCGGCCTTCACCCAGTCGTGGATCGGCGGGCCCTTGCGGCCGTTGCGCCGGTCGGCGCCGAAGCTGGCGTTGTGCGTCTGCCAGTAGCCGCGGGTGAGCGTGCACCCCGAGGGGCAGGGCGCCGAGTTCACCAGGACGTTGAGCGTCGCGTTGGACGTCGCCGCGCCCCCCTCGGACCCGTCGGACAGGCGGAACTTCGTGCTGGCGATGTTCACGTAGTTGACGCTCGCCTCGCAGGCGTTGGGCGCCGCGAGATCGTCCAGGTACGTGAACGACTTCGGCGCGAGCTCGTAGGCGAACGGGCGCGTCGCCGAGACGGCGCAGACCGTCCCGAGCAGCTCGGGGACCGCGTGGTCGTCGTACACGTTCACGCAGTCGTTGACGCGCGTGATCGTGCCGGGGAAGGTCACCGCGGCCGTGCCCGTGTAGGCGGTCGTGCCGGCGATGTCGGTCGCCCCCGTGCCCGTCCACCGCCGGCGCTGCGTGCTCGCCGTCGCGGTGTTGGTGCCGTTGGCGCTGCTCCCCGACAGGTCGACCGTGTAGGTCGGCGCGATCGACGACGCCGCGGCGATGGTGGTCGGGTAGCTGCCGGTCACGGTCGCCGCGGCCGGCGGCAGGCCGGAGCGGGTCACGACGTCGGTCACCGAGGCGATCTTGGCGGCGACCGGGGCCGGGTTCTGGATCGTGATGGTCCCGGCGGCGGCCTGCGCGGACTCCACCGGGCCGCTGGCCGTGACGGTCACCTTGTAGCCGTACTGGAACGTCTGCCCGACCGAGAGGAGCACCGGGTTCGGGTAGGCCTGCGGCTGTCCCAGCTCGTCGAGGAACGTGCCCGGCTCCTTCGTCAGGTTCCAGCTCCAGGTGCGCGTGAGCGACGTGTTCGCCGTCTTCGACACGTTCACCTTGAAGCAGCGGATGGTCGCCGTCGCCTGGGCCGTCTGCCCGGTCTCGGTGATGGCCGCGACGTTCGGGTAGTTCGTCGTCGAGCCGGCCGACCCGGCGGCGCACGTCTGGGTACGGTCGTAGACCAGCGGCGTGCCCGACGCGTAGTTCGTGCCGCCCGGGATCGCCTGGGCGCCGGTGTTGTTGAAGTTGTCGGTCAGGTTCACCGTCGCCGGGCCGCTGATCGACGGCGTGACGCCGGCGAACGTGAAGCCCTGGCTGCCGGTGAAGTCCTTGGCGTTGTTGGTCGGGATGACGCCCTTCGCGGTCGCCGTGTTGGTGAACGCGCCGGTCCCGGGGTTCGAGGCGAAGGCGTACTCGTACTGGCACGTGAACGACGTGCCCGGGCCGAGCGTGCGGTGCGTGGCCGGGGTGCCGACGACCGGCACGCTGTTGTCGCCCGCGCCGGTGCACGAGGTCACGGTCGCCGCGCCCTGGCCGCCGATGGCGTCGGAGACGCTGCTCACGGTCACCGCGGCCGACGACGTCGCCGGGTTCTGGATCGTGATGACGCCCTTCACCTTGTACTGGGCGTCGCTCTCCGAGCGGGTGGCGACGACCTTGTAGGTGAACACGCCCTCGTCACCCTCGAACATGTCGTACGCGGCGCTGGCGGCGTACGTGCCGTCGGCCGCCCCCTGCTTCTTGATCTGCTTGGTGATCGCCCAGCTGTAGCTGCGGGCGAACTCGGGCACCGCCGTCTTGGACACGGCGAGCGCGTAGCAGTTGACCGTGACGTTCTCGGTCGCCGTCTGGTTCGTCTCGACGATGCGCGCCGTGTTGTCCCAGGTCGGGTTCTGCTGCGTGTTCTTGTCCGCCGGGCAGGCGAAGTTCTTGTTGTACGGGAAGGTCCCCGTCGACGGCGAGGTCACCGTGCCGAGCTGCGTGGTCGAGCCGCCCTCGGGGGTGTCCGTGACCGTGACCGTCTTGTTGACCTCCTGCGTCGGGTTGCCGAAGGTGACCGCGGCCGTCCCCGTGTAGGTCGCGCCCTCGGACAGGGCGACCGTCGCCGTGTTCGTGCGCGCGGCGCCGTCCGGCAGCGCGCCGCTGTACGTGCACTGCAGCTGCGCGTTGTTGTTCAGGACGTAGGGGAACGTCACGCCGCAGCTGACCGTCGGGCTGATCCCGCCGCTGATGGCGTCGGCGACGCTCGTGATCGTGGCCGGGCTCCCCGAGGTGTTGCTGATCGTGATCGTGCCGCTGACCGCCCAGTCGGAGTCCGTCGAGCCGTTGGGCGACGCGACCACCTGGTACGCGACGTTGGCGTTCGTGCCGTCCCACAGGTGCAGGACGTCGGGCGTCGCGGTCTTCGTGAGGTTCCAGTTGTAGGTCCGCTTGTACGTCGTCGCGGCGGTCTTCGTGACGCTCACGAACGGCACCTTGCGGATCGACCACTCCTCGAAGCCGCCCTTGTCGGCCGAGACGTTGACGCCCATCTGGGAGTACAGCACGACGAACGTCGAGCAGTCGTTCCCCTGCTCGCCGTCGTACTCGCACCCCGCCGGGAAGCGGTCGTTGGGGATCAGCAGCCGCAGGTCGCCGTTCCCCGAGCCGGGGAACAGGTTGTAGTCGAGGCGGACGTGCGTGTCGCCGTCGCCGTCCATGTTGTAGATCTCGGGCGACGTCGCCGCCAGCTGCGCCAGCGTGCCGGTGAAGCCCCCGGCGTTGCGCAGGAACACGCGCACCTGGTCGAGGGAGAGCGTCGACACGGACGTCCCCGGCTCGTTGATGTCGAGCCGGAACTCGCGGTAGGCGACGCCGCCGACGGTCACCACCGGGACGCCGTCGAGGCGCAGGTCGCGCGTCCAGTTCAGGGCCGTGAACTCGTCGTACTGCACGGGGCGGCCGGAGGTGTTGTACCCCTGCTCCATCCCGTCCGAGTCGTTGAAGCGGACGAACGTGTCGAAGACGCCCGTCCCCGTCGAGCCGGTGAAGTCGCTCACCTCGAACCGCGCGCCGTTGATGACGGCCGTCGTCCCGAGCGTGGTGAAGTCGTAGCTCGGCATGCTGGCGAGCGACGGCGTCTCGCGCGGCTGCAGCGTCGTGCCGACGTCCGGGACGGGCGGCGCCGCCACCGGCTGGTCGCTGGTGCACCCGGCGACGGCGAGCGACAGCAAGGCGCTCCACGCGACGGGAGCGGCGACGGCCCTTCGAGTGCGATCCATGTCCCCCCCTCTCAGATAGGTGTCCGGCCGGCGGCCGGCATCCCCTCTTCGACGGCCCGGCCGTCTCGCGCCGTCGCGAGACCCGTGGCTTTGCGGACCGGCCTCGCGGCCGGGGTGCCCTTTCGGAAGGCGAGTCTCGCGCGTCGGGCGCCGTCGCCCGTCCGCGCGTGCTGCAGGGCTTCATCACGACGCCGACATCGACGCGCGCCGCACGCGCGCACCTGTCGACAACGCCAGACGCCATACGGCGTCGCGCGCGTCGAGCCAAACCCGACTCTGGCGCGCCGTGGACAGCGCCGCGATACTAGCCGCGGCCGGTTAATCCGCGGTTAGTCGCAGCGCGAGCGTCGCACGGATGACGATCCCCCAGCTGTCCCTCCGCACCTTCGGGCCGCCCGCCGTCGCACGCGACGGCGTCCCGATCGCCGGCCTCTCCGTCCGGAGGCGGCCGCTCGCGCTGCTCGCCTTCGTCGCGTCGCACGGCGACGCGGGCGTGGCGCGCGACCGCGTGCTCGCCACGCTCTGGCCCGAGAGCAGCGAGGACCGCGCGCGCAACAGTCTGAAGCAGGCGTCGTTCACCGTGCGGCAGCTGGTCGGCGACGGCGTGCTGCTCGCGCCGGGGACGACGCTGCGCGTGGACCGCGCGCTGCTGGCGGTCGATCGTTGGGACTTCATGGATGCGGCGGCGCGCGGCGACGTCGCCGCCGCCGCGGCGCTGTACGCCGGCCCGTTCCTCGACGGGCTCTCCTTCCCGGGGCTGGACGACTTCGAGCGCTGGGCCGCCGAGGAGCGCGCCCGCCTCGCCCGCGCGGCCGCGGCGGCGTTCGAGGGGGTGGCGCGCCGCTCGGCGCGCGACGGCGACCACGCCGCCGCCATCGCGGCGTGGCGACGCTGCGCCGGCATCGACCCGTACGACGTCGGCGCCGCCGCCGGATTGATGCGCGCGCTCTGGGCGTCCGGGGCGCCGACCGGCGCCCTCGAACACTGGCGCGTGCACCGCACCCTCGTGCGCGAGGAGCTGGGCGCCGAGCCGTCGCCCGCGCTGCGCGCGCTCGCCGACGCGATCCGTGGCGCGCTCGCGGGCGCGCTCGCCGAGACGCCGCACCCCGCCCTCGCGCCGGCGCCGCTCCCCGCGTCCCTCCCCGCGCCGCTCCCCGCCCCGCGCGCGACGGCGTCGGTCGAACCACCCGACGAGCCGGCGCCCGCGCAGTTCCCGCGTCGCCTCCTCACGACCGGCGAGCGTCGGCTGCCGCCGCATGCGTCGCGGCGCGTGCAGCGCGTCCGGGGCGGCCTCGTGGCGCTCGGCGTCGCCGTGGTCGCGGTCGCGGGGCTGCTCGCCCTGGCGCCCGCGCGGGCGCGGCTGCGCGCCGCGTCGACCGGGACGGTGGCGGCGGCGATGCCGGTGCGCGTGGCGGTGCTTCCGTTCTCGGGGTTCGACGCGGACACGGCGTCGGCCGAGCACCTGGGGCGGGCGCTCGCGGACCTGCTCGCGGTGGCGCTCGACGGCACCGGGCCGTGGCGCGTCGTCGCGCCCAGCGCGCTCCCCGCCGACGCGCGCGCACGCGCGGCCACCCTCGACGCGGCGGTGGCGCGCGCCACGGCGTCGCGCCTCGCGGCCGACGGGTACGTGCGGGGGGACGTCGTCCGCGAGGGGAGCCGCCTGCACGCGCTGGCGTCGGTGCACGACCCCGACGGCCGCGTCGTGCTGCAGGCGAGCGCCGAGGGCGCGACCGTGGCCGGCGCGGCCGACGCGCTCGCGCGCGCGCTGGTCGCGCGCCGCTTTCTCAGTCCGTCCGAGCGCACCGCGCACGTCGCCGCGTCGACCGCGGCCTCGGCGCCGGCGCTGCGGGCGTGGCTCGACGGCGAGCGCGCCGCGCGCGCCGGACGACTCGGCGAGGCCGCCGCGTCGTACGCCCACGCCACGGCGCTCGATTCGTCGTTCGCGCT
>NZ_JARGEK010000168.1 GCF_029211165.1 Roseisolibacter sp. H3M3-2 | reverse complement strand
CGCCCGCCCGCGCGCGCAGCGCCCCGGCGAGGTCGCCTACGACGCGGCGCTGGCGGGCGCCGTCGCGCGCTACCAGGCGTCGCACGCCATCGTCGTCGACAGCATCCTCGGCGAGGAGACGGTGAAGTCGCTCAACCTCGGGCCGTCGTACCGCCTCGGGCAGATCGCCGCGAACCTCGAGCGCCACCGCTGGATGCCGCGCACGCTCGGCACGCGCTACATCGCCGTCAACGTCCCCGCGTTCCGCATGGAGGCGTGGGACGCCGGGCGCAAGGCGCTCGACATGCGCGTCATCGTCGGCGAGGAGTACGAGAACCGCCGTACCGCGGTGTTCGCCGACACCATGAGCACCGTCGTCTTCCGCCCCTTCTGGTTCGTCCCTGACGAGATCGCGGACGAGGAGATCTGGCCGAAGGCGAACGCCGACCCGAACTACCTCGCCTCCAAGAACTACGAGACGTTCCAGGAGGCCGGCGAGACGCGCGTCCGCCAGAAGCCGGGCGACGACAACTCGCTCGGGCTGGTGAAGTTCCTCTTCCCGAACGACTTCAACATCTACCTGCACGACACGCCCAACCGCGAGCTGTTCGGCAAGGACGTGCGCGCCTTCAGCCACGGCTGCATCCGCGTCGAGAAGCCCGCCGAGCTGGCGCAGTGGGTCCTCGGCTGGGACGGCGGGCGCGTGCAGCAGGCGATGGAGGGCGGGCAGGACAACGTCGAGGTGAAGGTGCCGCAGCGGCTCCCCGTCTACATCACCTACTTCACGACCTACACGCAGGACGGCCAGCTGCGCTTCGGCAACGACCTGTACGACCGCGACGCGAAGATGGTGCAGGCGATGACCGCCCGCGCCGGCCAGACGGCGGAGAGCGTGGCGGCGGTGAAGCAGATCCGGGACATGCTGGCGGCGCGCTGACCGCCGGTCGAGGGCGGGAGTCGTCACGGCGGGAGTCGAGGAAGCGGGAGTCGTGAGAGCGCAGAGTGCGCCGTTACGACTCCCGCCCTCTCGACTCCCGCCGTCGCCACTCCCGCCCCTCACGGTGCCGGCTGGCGCGCCGGAGCCGAGGGCGTATCGTACCGCCCATGCCGCACGCCGCCGACGCGCTGTTCGCCAAGCTGTACGACGAGCTGCACCTGCTGGCCGGGCGGGTCCTCCGCCGCGACGGCGGCGAGCTGGCCCTCGGCCGGC
The DNA here is from genome assembly GCF_029211165.1 of Roseisolibacter sp. H3M3-2. Lineage (GTDB taxonomy): Bacteria > Gemmatimonadota > Gemmatimonadetes > Gemmatimonadales > Gemmatimonadaceae > Roseisolibacter. Next base: position 8,611 of record NZ_JARGEK010000168.1, on the reverse strand, counting down.
ACACGCTCGTGCACGAGGCCTTCCTGAACGTTTCCGAGCGCGAGGGGGTGGCGTTCGAGGACCGGCCGCGCTTCATGGGCTACGTCGCCCGCGTGATGCGCGGCCTCGTCGTCGACCACGCGCGGCGGCGCGGCGCGCTCCGGCGCGGGCCCGGGCTCGAGGTCGCGCTCACCGGCGAGTGGCGCGTGAGCGCCGAGTCGCAGCGGCTGGGCGAGCGGCTGGCCGGCGTCGGCGACGCGCTCGACACGCTGGTGGCGCGCGACCCGGCGCTGGCGCAGCTCGTGGACCTGCACTTCTTCGGCGGCTTCACCTTCGCCGAGATCGCCGCCGCGCGCGGCGTGTCCGAGCGCACCGTGCGCCGCGACTGGGTGCGGGCGCGCGCGCTGCTCCACCAGGCGCTGCGCGACGACTAGCGCGCGCTCACGCCGCCGCCGCCTCGCGCCGCGCCACCTCGGCGCGCACCACCGGCGCCACCGCGGTCCCCAGCAGCTCGATCGCGCGCAGCACCCGGTCGTGCGGCGTCGGCCCGACGGTGAGCTGCAGCAGCGTGCGCCGGTGCCCGAACAGCTCGTGCTCCCAGAGCAGCTTGTCGATCACCTCCTGCGCGCTCCCCACGAACAGCGCCCCGCGCGCCCCGCGCTCGGCGTCGAAGCGCGCCCGCGTCGGCGGCGGCCAGCCGCGCTCGCGCCCGATGCGCCCCATCACCTCGACGTACGGCGGCCACGCCGCGTCGGCCGCCGCCTCGCTCGTGTCGGCGAGGAAGCCGTGCGAGTTGATGCTCACCGGCAGCGCCGCCGGGTCGTGCCCCGCGCGCCGCGCGCTCTCGCGGTACAGCTGCACCAGCGGCGCGAACCGCTCGGGCGACCCGCCGATGATCGCCAGCGCCAGCGGCAGCCCGAGCGTCCCCGCGCGCACCACCGACTGCGGCGTCCCGCCCACCGCGATCCACACCGGCAGCCGGCGCTCGGGGCGCGGGAACACCGGCTGGTCGTGCAGCGGCGCGCGGAACTGCCCGCGCCACGTGACGCGCTCCTCGTCGCGCAGCCGCAGCAGCAGCGCCAGCTTCTCGGCGAACAGCGCGTCGTAGTCGTCGAGCGCGAGCCCGAACAGCGGGAAGCTCTCGACGAACGACCCGCGCCCCGCCGTGATCTCGGCGCGCCCGCCCGAGAGCAGGTCGAGCGTCGCGAACTCCTGGAACACGCGCACCGGGTCGTCGGAGCTGAGCACCGTGACCGCGCTCGTGAGCCGGATGCGCGACGTGCGCGCGGCCGCCGCGGCCAGCACCACCGCCGGCGTCGACACGGCGTAGTCGGCGCGGTGGTGCTCGCCCACCCCGAACACGTCGAGCCCCACGCGGTCGGCGAGCTCGATCTCCTCGAGCAGGTGGCGCAGGCGCTCGCCGGCGTTCAGCGCGCGCCCGGTGCGCGGGTCGAGGCGCGTCTCCGCGAAGGTGTAGAGGCCGATCTCCATGCGGGAGAATCTACGCGCGGCGCCGGAGCCGGCGTGCGACTGCGGGCTGCGGGCTGCGGATTCGAACCCGCAGCCCGCAGCCCTCGCTCTCAGCTGCGCCGCCGCCGCGCGATCCCCGCCAGCCCGAGCAGCCCCGTGCCGAGCAGCGCGTACGTCGACGGCTCGGGGACGGTGGAGCTCACCTGCCGCCCGGTGAAGTCCGTGACGTCGACGATCAGCGCGTCGGTCGTCGCGTCGCCGTTCACCACGAAGTCCCACGTGTTCACGCCGGCCACGAACCCGGTCGCGACCGACTGGAACGCCCCGGTGATCCCGTTCGGGTGCGTCGTGCAGACCCCGGTCGTCCCGAAGCCGCCGCCCCCGCCGCCGGTCAGCGCGCTCCCGTTCAGCCGCCAGCCGAGGAACGTGTTGTCGGTCGAGCAGCGGAAGTTGAACGACACCGTGGCGAGGTCGTACCCCGTCAGGTCGAACGTCGTGCGGAACGTGTACGGCGACCCGCCCGGCCCCGACGCGTCGAAGTCGAACGAGATCCAGCGCGCGGCCTGCGGCCCGGTGAACGTCCCCCACCCCGGGTTGCCGCTGACGAGGTAGGCGTCCTCGAACGGGAGCGTCCCCGCCTGGACGTCCCAGCGCTGGTCGCGATTGTTGGCGTTGACGTCCACGCCGGTCCCGACCGGCCCCTGCGCGCCCGCCACCCCGGCGAGCGATGCGACGGCGACTGCGACGGACAGCCCTGTCCTGCGGAGCGACATGCGAGCACCTCGGCGCGAGTGAGCAACGTGACCGGCATCACCAACGGCGGCCGAGTATCCGCCCGATCTGTCCGTTTGGCAAGAGTGGCGTCGACGCAGCGGACTCTTCAGTGACCCTGCGGGCTGCGGGCTGCGGGTCTTCGAATCCGCAGCCCGCAGCCCGCAGCCGCAGCCGCGATCACCGCGTCGACGTCCGCGCCCCCGCCCCCGCCCCCGTCCCCGCCAGGAAGTCCGTCGCCAGCGTCACCAGCGCCGTCACGCCGTTCGGGAGCGCCGCCTCGTCGGCGAAGAACTTCGGGCTGTGGTTCGACACGAACGCGCTCTCCGGGCTCCCCTTCGGCCGCACGCCCAGGAACACGAACAGCCCCGGCACCTTCTCCGCGAAGTAGCCGAAGTCCTCGGCGCCGGTCACCGGGCGGCCCAGCGACACGTTCTGCGGCCCGGCGACGCGCTGCAGCGAGGCCACCATCCGCTCGGTCAGCGCCGGGTCGTTGCTCGTCACCGGTGTGCGCTCCGCCACGTCGACGGTCGCCGTCGCGCCGGCGGCGGCCGCGATCCCCTCGACGGTGCGCCGCAGCCGCGCCTGCACGTCCTTCCGCATCGCCGGGTCGAAGGTGCGGATCGTCCCCAGCATCGACACCGAGTCGGGGATGATGTTGTTGCGCACCCCGCCGTTGAAGCTGCCCACGGTGACCACCACCGGCCCCGTCGTCAGGTCCATCTGCCGGCTCACGATGGTCTGCACCCCGGTGACGATCTGCGCGCCGACGACGATCGGGTCCACGCCCGCCCACGGCGTGGCGCCGTGCACCTGCCGGCCGCGCACCGTCACCGAGTAGAAGTCCGCCGCCGCCATGAAGCCGAGCGGCTTGTACGTGAGGTGCCCGGCCTCCGCGGGCGTGATCCCGACGTGCAGCCCGAAGATCGCGTCCGGCTTCGGGTTCGCGAGCGCGCCCTGCGCGATCATCTCGATCGCGCCCCCCTTCTCGCCGCTCGGGGGCCCCTCCTCCGCCGGCTGGAAGATGAACTTCACCGTCCCCGGCAGCCGGTCCTTCATCCCCGCCAGCACCTCGGCGGCGCCGAGCAGCATGGCGACGTGCATGTCGTGGCCGCACGCGTGCATCACGCCGACCTCCTGCCCGTTGTACGTCGTCTTCACCTTCGACGCGAACGGGAGGTCGACCTGCTCGGTGACGGGGAGCGCGTCCATGTCGGCGCGCAGCGCGACCACCGGCCCCGGGCGCCCGCCCTTGAGCACCGCGACCACGCCGGTCGTCGCGACGCCGGTGCGCACCTCCATCCCGAGCTTCCTGAGGTGCTCCGCGACGAGCGCCGCCGTGCGCGTCTCGCGGTTCCCCAGCTCCGGGTTCGCGTGGATGTCGCGCCGCCACGCCACCACCTTGGGCATCACCCCCTGCACGGCGCGCTTGATCTCGGCGTCCATCGACTGCGCGCCGGCGGGGGCGGCGACGGCCAGGAGCAGGGCGGTGCGGACGGCGTACGAGCGCATGACGGGACGGAGAGAGGGTGGCCGCGTAAGGTGGCCTCCCGCCCCGACGCCCGAAAGCGGGACCGCGACCCGCCGCTCCCGGGTACCACCGCCATCATGGCCCCACGCCCCCGCTCCGTCGCCCGCGCGGCCGCGCGCTTCGTCGCCTACCTCGCCGCCGCCTGGGGGACGCTCCTCGTCCTCGCCTGGGGCGCCGTGCCGCGCGCGCCCTGGCTCGGGCCGGCGCTCGTCGCCCTCGCCGCCGCGTACGTCACCTTCCCCGTCGCCGCCTTCCTGGCGCGCGGCGGCGGATGGCGCCGCTACCCCACCGCGTCCTTCCGCCTGTTCGTCGTCCGCCCGGCGCTCTACGCCCAGCTGCTCCTCCCCGTCGGCGCCGGCGCCGGCGCGGTCGGGCTCCTGCTCGGCGCGCCCTTCGGCCACGCGCTGGCCACCGGGCGCGCCGCCTCGGCGGCCGCGTTCCTCGCCGCCGGCGTCGTGCTCGCCGCCGGCTGGCTCGGCTCGCGACGCCTCGTGGTGCGCGAGGTCGAGGCGCGCGTGCCGGGGCTCCCCGACGCCTTCGACGGGCTGCGCATCGTCCAGGTCTCCGACCTCCACGTCGGCCCGCAGACGTCGCAGGCGTTCCTCGGCCGCGTCGCGCGCTCGGTCGGCGCGCTCCGCCCCGACCTCGTCGTCGCCACCGGCGACCTGGTCGACGACCGCGTCGAGGACGCCCGCATCTTCGCCGCCTGGCTGCACACGCTCCCCGACACGCCGCTCGGCACCCACCTGATCCCGGGGAACCACGACGTCTACGCGGGCTGGTCGGGCGTCGCCGCCACGCTGCGGCGCGAGTCCGACGCGCACCTGCTGGTCAACGACGCCCGCGTCCTCCATCGCGACGGCGCCTCCATCGCCCTGCTCGGCACGGGCGACCCCGCGGCGGGTCGGTCGCGCGGCGAGGGCGCCGCCCCCGACCTCGGACGCGCCTTCGCGCGGGTGCCCGTCGAGACGCCGGTCGTCGCCTTCGCCCACAACCCCGCGCTCTGGCCCGCCCTCGCCGACCGCGGCGCCGCGCTCACCCTCAGCGGCCACACGCACTGGGGCCAGCTCGCCCTCCCGCGCCTGGGCTGGAGCCTCGCGTCCCCGTTCCTGGAGCACGCGATGGGCGCGTACCAGCAGGGCGAGGCGCTGCTCTACGTCCACCCCGGCACCGGCTTCTGGGGGATCCCGTTCCGCCTCGGCGCCTTCCCCGAGGTCGCCGCGATCACCCTGCGCCGCGCCGAGTCGGCGGGGATCTCGATGGGCGCGGCGAGGCGCGCCGCGTGAGACGGCACGCGCCCGCGGCGGCGCTCGCGCTGCTCCTCGCGGCGTGCGGGGACGAGCCGACCCCGCCCCCCGCCGCCGGCCCCGTCGCCCGCGTCGACGGGCTGCCGGCGCTCGTCGAGCTCCTCCCGGGCGACGACACCACGCTCGCCGTCGCCGCGTACGACTCGGCCGGCCGCCGCGTGGGCGCCGACGCGGTGCGGTGGACGATCCGCCCCGACGTCGACGTCAACCCGCTCGCCGCCCGCCTCGCCGGCGGCACCGCCGACACGCGCACCGTGCACGCGCTCCGGTCGGGCCACGCCGCGCTGTCGACCGCCGCCCCCGACGCCCCCGACCGCGAGCTCACGCGCACGACGATCGTCGTGCAGCCGCTCGCCGGCGCGTCCGAGCAGACGACGGTGCGCTTCGGCGAGACCACCCAGCTCGCGCGGCTGCGGCCCACGGTGACCTGGTCGCTCGCCGCCGTCGACGGCATCCCGACGATCGGCACGCTCACCGCCGACGGGCGCTACACCGCCCCCGCGGCGCCCCCCGACACGACGTGGACCGAGTACCCGGGCCGCTCGGCGCCCCTCGAGTACCACGGCGCGCGTCCCGCCCGCACCATCGCGCTCGTGCGGCACCGCGACGCCGTCGAGCAGGTCGAGCTCACCCTCGTGCCGGCGCGGTGGACGGTGCGCTCGCTCGGGCGGAGCGTGTACGTCCCGCGCGGCGGCGATCCCGTCGTGTCGCTCCCCGCCGCGCAGGCCGCCGACCCGCTGGTCTGGCGCGTCGACGCCCGCACGCGCCGCCCCCTCCCCGACGCCCCCGAGTGGCGCAGCGGCGACCCCGCCCTCGCCACCGTCGACTCGGCCGGCACGCTGCGCTTCCGGCGCGCGGGGCGCGGCGAACTGTTCGCGCGGTTTCCCGGCGTGACGGGCGAGGTGGCCGTGCCGATGGTCTACGAAGGGCGTTGAAGGAAGCCAGTCGGCGTCGCACGGCGGAGAGCGGGGTGACCCGAACCCCAGGGTACGGCGCAGACCGGGGTGAACCGAACCAAGGGGTGACCCGAAAACCGGGGTACGGCGGACCTACCGGCTAGAGGCTGCAGGTCCGCCGTACCCCGCTCTTCGCCCCACCTCGTTCGCCGTCCCCCGCTCTGCGCCTTACCCTGCACTTCGCCGTACCCCGCTCTCCGCCGTGCAGCGCGAACGGTCCCTCAGTACCAGGACCTCCGCCCGCGCGTGTCGCGCGGCACGTCGACTCGCCCCCGCACGTCGCTGTACGAGATCGCCCGCCCCCGCGCCCGGTCGACGGTGAGGTCCCCCTCGACCTCGCGCACCTCGATCCCGCCCGACCCGTCGTTCTCGACCAGCACCGAGCCGCGCACGCGCCGCACCGCGATGCTCCCCGAGCCGTCGGACAGCCGCACGTCGCCGCGCACGTCCTCCACGCGGATCTCCCCCGAGCCGTCGCGGATGCGCGCCGAGGCGACGTCGCGCACGTCGATCTCGCCCGAGCCGTCCTCGACGTCCAGCGCGCCGACGCCGCGCACCTCGAGCGCCCCGCTGCCGTCGCGCACGTCGGCCGCGATCCCGAGCGGCACCTCGACCACCAGGTCGAGCGCGCGGTTGTCGTCCCCCCAGCGGTCGCCGTCGCGCTGGTCGGGGACGTCGGCGCGCACCAGCACGACGTCGCCGTCGCGCCGCGTCTCGATGCGGATGCGATCCAGCACCTCGCGCCGCGACGCCCGAGCGGTGCCGCGCACCCGCACCTGCGTCAGCCCCTCGACGCCGCGCACGCGGAGGTAGCCCGCGTGCCCCTCCACGCTCACGCGGCGGGCCCCGCGGGCGTCGACGTCGGCCTCGCGCGGCGCCGTGTACTCGTCGCGCGCGTAGTCCTGGGCCCGGGCGGCGGCCGGGGCGAGGGCGAGGAGCAGGAGGGGGAGGGCGCGGCGCATGGCGGGGCGGGCGGGGGACGGGGCGCGGGGCGGCGCCCGGCGGGTCCGGGCGCTCCTCCGTCGGACAGGCGCGCCGAACGGAGGGTTTGCCTGTAGGTTGTCGGCGCGCCCCGGACCGTGCCCCCTCAGCCCCCGCCCGCGTGAGACACCTCCTCGCCGCCGCCGCCCTGCCGCTCCTCGTCGCCTGCGCGCGCCCCGAGGCGCAGCCGCCCGCCTCCGCCGCCGACAGCGGGCAGGCCGCCGCCCAGGGCGCCGTGCCGGCCGACGCCGGGGTGCGCCCCGGCCTCGAGACCTTCCTGGCCGACATCCCCGAGCGGTTCCGCGGCAAGCGGGTCGCGCTGCTCACGAACGCCGGCGCCATCGACCGCCAGCGCGCGTCCCTCGTCGACCTCGTCGCGCAGCACCCGCAGCTCAAGCTGGTCGCGCTGATGGCCCCCGAGCACGGCATCCGCGGCACCGTGCAGGCCGGCGAGCTGATCGCCGACGAGGTCGACCCCAAGACGGGCGTCCCCGTCTACTCGCTGTACAAGCAGGAGGACGGGACGCCGACGCCCGCCATGCTGAAGGACGTCGACGTCATCATCTACGACCTGCAGGAGGTCGGCGGACGCACCTGGACCTACGTGTCGTCGATGGCGCTGGCGATGGAGGCGGCGAAGAAGCAGGGGATCCCGTTCGTCGTCCTCGACCGCCCGAACCCGATCGGCGGCGAGATCGTCGAGGGGGCGCTCATCAAGCCCGGCTTCACCTCGTTCGTCGGCAAGTACCCGATCCCGGCGCGCCACGGCCTCACCGTCGGCGAGCTGGCGACGCTGTTCAACACCAAGCACGGGATCGGCGCCGACCTGTACGTCGCCAAGGTCGACGGCTGGCGCCGCTCGCAGTGGCAGGACCAGACCGGGCTGCCGTGGGTGAACCCGTCGCCGAACCTCCGCTCGCTGGCGGCGCTCAACAGCTACCCCGGCACCGTGTACTTCGAGGGGACGAACCTCACTGAGGGACGCGGCACCGACCGCCCGTTCGAGCAGTTCGGCGCGCCGTACCTCGACGCCCCGGGCGTCGCCGCCACGCTGAACGCGAAGAACCTCCCCGGCGTGCGCTTCGAGGCGATCACGATGCCGGTCGACGCGAAGGCGGCCAAGCACCCCGGGCTCACCATCCCCGCGCTGCGCGTGCAGATCACCGACCGCGAGGCGTACCGCCCGGTGCGCGCCGCGCTCGTCGCGATCGACGAGATCCGCAAGCGCCACCCGGCCGAGTTCCAGTGGCGCCCGTCGATCGACCGCCTCACGGGGACGGACCAGGTGCGCAAGGCGGTCGAGGGGGGCACGCTCCCCGCGCTGCTCGACGAGTGGGACCGCGAGGCCGCGGCGTTCAAGACGGAGTCGCAGGCGCTGCTGCTCTACAAGCCGTAGCGCGTCGGCCGCGCGGCGCCTAGCCGCGCGGCTCCAGCAGCCGCGCGAGGTCGGGCGACGCGCGCAGCGGCTCCAGCAGCGGGTCGGCGTGCGGCGGCGTCTCGCCGTAGTCGAACTCGCGCGCGTCGCCGGGGAGCCCGGCGTACCCCTGCATCTGCGTGCGCCCGGCGCCGAGCGCGGCGCGCACGCGCGCCAGCGCCACCGCGCGGTCGCCGTCGCC
>NZ_JARGEK010000167.1 GCF_029211165.1 Roseisolibacter sp. H3M3-2 | reverse complement strand
CAAGGAGTTGAGACCACGATTTGTCTTCCTAAGACCGCTTGGCCTCCGACTTCGCCGCGGGCCGGGCGCGCGCCGGCCGCCGAACGCCCCGCGCTGGCCGCGCGGCCGTGGACGCGCACCGCGCCGCGCGACGACGGGTGGCGCGTCGGCAGCTTCACGGGGCTGTCGCGCGGCGCGCACGCGCACCGCGACGCCGACGAGGACGCGCCCGAGGCGCTGAACGACGCGCGCGACGGCGGCCCGGACGAGGAGGGGGAGGTGCCGCTCGCCGCGTTCCCCGCGAGCGCGCAGGCCGGCCTCTTCTTCCACGAGGTGCTGGAGCACCACGACCCCGCGCTCCCCGACACGCTGGCGCCGCTGGTGGACGACCGGCTGCGCGCCTACGGCTTCGACGCGTCGGCGTGGGGCGGGCGCGTGACCGACGCGCTGCGCGGCGTGCTCGACGCGCCGCTCGGCGCGCTGCGGCTGCGCGACGTGCCGCTCTCGGCGCGCATGACCGAGCTGCGCTTCGAGCTCCCGGCCGGCGGCGCGCTGACCGCCGACGCGCTCGCGGCGTGCTTCGCCGACCACCCGGGCGACTACGCGGCGCGCGTGGCGCACCTGGGCTTCCGCCCGCTGCGCGGCTTCCTCGCCGGCGCCATCGACCTGGTGGCGCGCCACGACGGGCGGTGGTGGCTGCTCGACTACAAGTCGAACCGGCTCGGCCCCCGCCGCGCCGACTACGCCCCCGAGCGCATGGCGCGCGAGATGGCCGACGCCCACTACGTGCTGCAGTACCACCTGTACCTCGTGGCGCTGCACCGCTGGCTCGGGCTGCGCGTCCCCGGCTACGACTGGGACCGCGACGTCGGCGGCGCGTGCTACGTCTTCCTGCGCGGCGTGGGGGAGGGGACCGGCGTGTTCGTCGACCGTCCCCCGCGCGCGCGCATCGAGGCGCTGGACCGCCTGCTCCGGGAGGGCGCGTGACGACGCAGCGCGACCTGTTCGCGGCCGCGCCGCCGGCGGTGCCGCCCGTGGCGCAGCCGGAGGACGTGGGCGCCCTCGACCGGCGCTGGTCGCCGCGCGACGCGGCCTCGCCGGGCGACCCGCTCGCGGCGCGGCGCGCGACGCGCGCGCTGCGCGACGTGGACGTGCACTTCGCGCGCGCCGCGGCGCGGCTGGCCGGGGGCGTGGACCCGCTGGTGCTCCTCGGGCTGGCGGCGGCGAGCCGCGCGTCGGGGGACGGGCACGTGTACGCGGAGCTCGACGCGCCGGAGCGCCTGGTGCGCCTCGAGGGCGCGGCGGCAGTCGCGTGGCCCGACCCGGCGGCGTGGCGCGCCGCGCTGGAGGCGAGCCCCGTCGTCGCGACGGCGCGCGAGGCGGCGGAGTCGCCCGGCTGCCCGCTGGTGCTCGACGGGCACCGGCTCTACCTCGCGCGCTACTGGGGCTACCAGCGGCGGCTGCTGGCGGCGGGGGGCGCGCGCGCCGCGCTGCAGCGCGCCGACGTCGACCGCGCGGCGCTGGCCGCGGGGCTGGCGCGCTACTTCCCGGAGGCCGACCGCGCCGGCCCGCCCCCCGACCTGCAGCGTGCCGCCGCGGCGGCCGCCGTGCTGCGCGCGCTGGTGCGCGTGACCGGCGGCCCGGGGACGGGGAAGACGACGACCGTGCTGGACGTGCGAGACCACCTCGTCGAACAGGCGCGCGCGCTCGGCCTCGCGCCGGTGCTCATCGCGCTCGCCGCGCCGACCGGGAAGGCGGCGGCGCGCATGGGCGACGCGATCGCGCGCGAGCTGGCGCGCCTCGCGGTGCCGGCCGACGTCGCGGCGGCGATCCCGCGCGCCGCGACCACGCTCCACCGCCTGCTCGGCTGGCAGCCGCACCAGCCCACGCGCTTCCGCCACGACGCCGCCCGCCCGCTCCCCGCCGACGTGGTGGTGGTGGACGAGGGCTCGATGGTGGACCTCGCGCTGATGGCGAAGCTGCTCGACGCGGTGCCGGAGGGCGCGCGCCTGGTGCTGCTCGGCGACCGCGACCAGCTGGTGAGCGTGGAGGCGGGGACGATCCTCGCCGACGTGTGCGGCGACGACGACGCCGGCTGCAGCCCCGCGTGGGCCGAGCGCCTCGCCGCCGTCGGCGCCCCGCTCTCTCCCGCGGTCGCGACTCCCGCCGCGCCGACTCCCGCCGTCGCCGACTGCGTCGTCCGCCTCCGCGTCAGCCGCCGCTTCACCGCCGACGGCGGGATCGGCGCGCTCGCCCGCGCGGTCAACGCCGGCGACGCCGACGCCGCGCTGGCCGTGCTGCGCCGCGACCCCACGGGGCAGGTGACGTGGCTCCCGCTCGACGCGGCCGCGGCCGACGTGCGCGCGCTCCCGGCGGCGCTGCGCGAGGGGCTGGTCGCCGGGTACCGGCGCGCCGTGCGCGTCGACGGCCCGAAGGCCGCGCTCGCGGCCTTCGACGCCTTCCGCGTGCTGGCGGCGCACCGCGAGCGCACCTTCGGCGCGCAGGGGCTGAACGCCGCGGTGGTGGACGCCCTGGTGCGCGAGCGGACCGTGCCGCGCGAGGCGGCCGGCGGGCGCTGGTGGCCGGGGCAGCCGGTGATGGTCACGGAGAACGACCACGCGCAGGAGCTCTACAACGGCGACGTGGGCGTCGTGCTGTCCGAGCCGGGCGGCGCGCTGCGCGTCTGGTTCCGCGCGGCCGACGGCGGCGTGCGCGGCCTCGCGCCGGCCCGCCTCCCGGCGCACGAGACGGTCTTCGCCATGACCGTCCACAAGTCGCAGGGCTCCGAGTTCGACGAGGTCGTCCTCGTGCTGCCGCCCCGCCCGTCGCCCGTGCTGACGCGCGAGCTGCTCTACACCGGCGTGACGCGCGCGCGCCAGCGCGTGACGGTCGTCGGCACGGAGGAGGTCCTGCGCGCCGCGATCGCCGAGCGGGTGCAGCGCGCGAGCGGGCTCCGCGAGGCACTCTGGGAGAACTAACTGCCAGGAGAACGGATGAGACGGATCAGAACGGATCCGTCTCATCCGTTCTCCTGGCTGTTCTCACCGCAGCGCCGCCACGACCAGCGCGGCCACGCCGAGCAGCAGCCCCGCGGCGCCCAACCCGAGCGCGGCGAGGGTGAGCCGGGGATCGAGCGTCGGCGCCGGCGTCGCCACGGGCACCGGCATCGGCGGCGCGTCGTCGAGGATCGACTGGCGCATCACCGCCTTCGCCGCCAGCACGTCGTCCATCGCCTGCACGAAGTGCCGCTGGTGGATGCGCTTGCCGACGTCCAGCCCCGGCTCGGCGGCCGCCATCGCCGCCGCCTTGAGGACCGCGTTCTTGATGTCGCCGCCGCTCGCCGGGTAGCGCTCGGCCAACGCGACGAAGTCCACGTCCGCCGACAGCGGCGTGTGCAGCGGGTGCAGCTGCACCTGCCAGATGCGCTCGCGCTCCGCCGCCCCCGGCATCTCGAACAGCACGTGCGTGCGGATGCGCCGCTCGAACGCCGGGTCGAAGTTGGCCGCCAGGTTGGTCGCGAAGATCACGACGCCGTTGAACGCCTCCAGCTCCTTGAGCAGGACGTTCACCACCGTGTTCGCCTCGCGCTCCATCGCCTGCCGCGCGCCCGCCGTGCGCCGCGCCGCGATCGCGTCGGCCTCGTCGAAGAAGAGCACCGCCTCCGACTCGGCGGCGTTCTTGAACACCGCGGCGACGTTCTTGGCCGTCTCGCCGGCCCACATCGACTCGACCACCGAGTAGTTCACCACCAGCAGGTCGCGCCCCAGCGCGTGCGCGATCGCCTCGGCGCAGATCGTCTTCCCGGTGCCGGGCGGCCCCGCGAAGTTGAAGGCCAGCCCGAGCCCCGTGGCGTGCCGCTCGCCGAGCCCCCAGCGGTCGAAGATCAGCGCGTGGTTGCGCACCTGCGCCAGCGCCTGCTCCAGCGTCCGCATCGTCGCCGGCGGGAGCACGACGTCGGCGAAGGTCCGCTCGGGGACGACGGTGTCGACCGCGCGGCGGCCGCGGCGCCCGGTGAAGAGCTGCAGGAGGGGCGAGGGCATGCCGGCGGGCGGTGCACGCGCCGCGCCGCCGCGCCCCCCGGCCGTCGATCAGTCCGGCTCGCCCCGGTAGCGGCACCCCGACGTGCACGTCTCGCGCACCACCACCTCGCTGAGCCCCGGGAGCACCGGCGTCAGCCGCTGCCAGATCCAGCGCGCCAGCACCTCGCTGGTCGGGTTCTCCAGCCCCGGGATGTCGTTGAGGTAGCGGTGGTCGAGCGCGTCGTCGAGCGGGCGCCACGCCGCCTTGAGGTCGGCGAAGTCCATCACCCAGCCGAGCGTCGGGTCGAGCGGCCCGCGCACGTGCACGGCGACCCGGAACGAGTGCCCGTGCAGCCGCGCGCACTTGTGCCCCTCGGGCACGTGCGGCAGCCGGTGCGCCGCCTCGAAGGTGAACTCACGCCAGATCTCCATGCGTGCATGGTGGCCGGGCCCGGCGCCTCGGGGCAAGCCCGCGCTTGCGGTCCGCGCTTGCGGGTCCGCGCTTGCGGAGCGGCGCGCCGGCGTCGATCCTCCGCCGCCATGACCCTGTCGCGCCGCTCGCCCACCGCGCTCGCCCTGGGCGCCCTCGCCGCCGGGCTGGCGCTGGGCGCCGTCGCCGCCGCCACCGACGCCCCGGCCGCGCGCGCCGCCGACCGCCTCGCCGAGGCGCTCGGCGCGCTCTGGGTCGCCGCGATCCGCATGACGCTGGTGCCGCTCGTCGTGTCGCTCCTCGTCACGAGCGTCGTCGGCGTGGCCGACGCGCGCGCGGTCGGGCGGCTCGGCGCGCGCGCGGTCGGGTGGTTCCTCGCGCTGCTCACCGTGTTCGCGCTGCTGGCCGCGACCGCGGGGCCGCCGCTGATGGAGGGGCTGGCGATCGACCCCGCGGCCGCCGCCGCGGTGCGCGCCGCCGACGCCGACCGGGCCGCGGCGGGCGCCGCCCCCGAGCTGCCGACGCTGCGCGGCTTCGTCGTCGGCCTCGTGCCCACGAACCCCGTGCGCGCCGCCGCCGACGCGGCGATGCTGCCGCTGATCGTGTTCGTCGTGCTGTTCGCCGCCGCGGTGACGCGCCTCCCGGCCACCGCGCGCGCGCCCGTGGTCGCGCTGGCGACGGCGGTGCGCGACGCGATGCTCGTGCTCGTGCGCTGGGTGCTCGCCGTCACGCCGATCGGCGTGTTCGCGCTGGCCGCCGACATGGGCGCGCAGCTCGGCGTCGGCGCGGCGGGGGCGGTGGGCTACTACGTGCTCGTGCTGTGCGGGCTCGTGGCGGTGATGGTCGCGCTCTGCTACCCGATCGCCGCCGCCTTCGGGCGCACCTCGGTGGCGACGTTCGCGCGCGCGGCCGCGCCGGCGCAGATGGTGGCGGTGAGCACGCGCTCCTCGCTCGCGTCGCTCCCGGCGCTCGTCGACGGCGCGCGCCGCCACCTCGGCGACCGCCCGGCGATCGGCGGCTTCGTGCTGCCGCTGGCGGTGTCGACGTTCAAGCTCAACACGCCGATCGCCGACCTCGTGGGGCCGCTCTTCCTCGCGCACCTGTACGGCGTCGAGCTGGGGATGGCGCAGATCGCGACGATGACCGTCGTCTGCGTCGCCATGAGCTTCAGCAACCCGGGGATCCCGAGCGGCGGGCTGTTCGTCGTCACCGCGCCGGTCATGCTCAGCGTCGGCCTCCCGCTCGACGGGATCGGGCTCCTCATCGCCGCCGACGCGATCCCCGACGTGTTCAACACGGTGGTCAACGTGACCGGCGACATGACGGTCGCGACAGTGTTGGCGCCCGACGCGCCGCTCGCCGAGGCGGCGCCCGCCGACGACGCGCGCATGACGGGACGGACAGATCGGCCGGCGGTGTGACTCGCACGGCGGGACGCGTGACGCGCCGCGCGCCGCCGTGCGGATCGTCGTGACCGACGTCACGCGCGGCGCGTGATACGCCATGATGGCCAGCGGATCCGCTCGTCATGCTCACGGCCGTACCCGCCCGCCGGTGTCGTCCCCCCCGTCCCCGCGCCGCCCCATGCGTCCCTCGCCCGCGACGTTCGCCGCGCTCGTCTCGCTCGCCGTCCTCCCGCACGCCGCCGCCGCGCAGGCCCCGGCCAACGCCGCGTTCGCGACCGGCGCCGCCGTCGAGGCGACGCTCGACGCCGCGCGCGCCGAGCGGCTCCCCACCGCGCCGATCGAGGACCGCGTGGCCGAGGGGCGGGCCAAGGGGGCGAGCGAGGCGCAGGTCGCGAGTGCCGCCGCGCGGGCGCACGCCGACCTGCGCACGACGCGCGAGGCGCTCCTCCGCGCCGGCCACGCCGGCCCGCTCGACGCCGCGGCGGCGCGCGGCGCGCAGCTCATCGGGCGCGGCTACACCGCGGCGCAGCTGGAGACGATCGCCCACGAGTCGCGCGACGAGCGGGCGCTGCTGGCGGCGCTCGACGCGCTGGCCGACGTGCTGGCGCGCGGCGTCGCGCCCGTGGTCGCGCTGGCCCGCGTCGAGGTCCGCCTGGCGCGCCGCGACCCCGAGGCCGCGCTGGTGGCGCTGGGCGCGTTGGCGGGGGCGCGGCCCTGACGCGGCCTCAGACGCGGAACAGGTAGCTCCACTTCAGGAAGAACCCGTCGGTCGTCCGGCGCAGCTGGCCGAAGCGCAGCGGGTCGGGCTCCGACGCCGACGAGCCGTAGCCCGCGAAGAACACCGTCCCCGGGTTCGGCACGAAGCTGAACAGCACGTCGCCGCGGAACGTGTTGCTGCGCTGCGCCCCGGCGCGCACGAAGCCGTTGGCCGTGCGCAGGAAGACCGGCTGCTGCGTCCGCCCCTCGTCGCGCAGGCTGTCGCGCTGGGCGGCGATGTACTGGCCGACGAAACGCACGAACACCGGGCGCGCGAGCTGGTACTCGACGCGCACGCGCGGGATCTGCTGCTGCCCGGCCAGGCTCCCGTCGCGCGCGCGCGCGAAGCGCTGGATCTGGTACGCGGCGTCGATGCGCAGCCGGTCGGTCGGGCGCGTGGTCGTGTTGAGCGTCAGGAACAGGATGTCGCTCGACGCCCACTCGTAGAAGTTCTCGTCCTTCCCCCAGATGGCGAACAGGTTCCCCGAGAACTTCTTGAACTGCGGCGTGTTGAGCGTGACCGCGTAGTCGAGGTTCGGCAGCGCCGGAGTGCCGACGTACGGCACCGTGTCCACGACCGCCGGGTTCCCCGCGCGCGGCTGCGTGTAGTAGTAGTTGGCGTACAGGTCCGGGTCGTAGCGGAACTCCTCGACCAGCACCGACCCGCCGACGCCCCAGCCGCCGCGCAGCTGCGCGTTGCCGTTGAAGTGCAGCTTCTTCTCCAGCGCCTCGCGCCCGGCGGTGAAGTCGCGGTACTTCCACGTCCCGTCGAGCACGACGTCGCCGCCGTAGCTCATGACGCGGCTCGTCGGCGCGTTGAAGAAGGTCACGCGGTGGCTGGCCGCCGCGCGCGCGATGCTGCCGCGCGAGATGAAGCCGGAGCCGGCGACGAAGTCCGGGTGGATCCCCGACGTGGAGTAGCGGAAGCCGAAGCGGCGCCCGTTGCGCTGCATGACCGCCTGCCAGAGCGGCCCCTCGCGCACGTCGCGCGACCCGTCGGCCGCCGGCGCGTCGGCGCGCGTCTGGCTCCCCACCAGCTGCGCCTGCAGCGCGTACACCTTGCCGAACACGATGCGCGTGTCGAGCCCCCCGACGCGGTTGTACCCGCCGCCGTCGGCCTCGCGGTCGGTCACCACCGCGCCGACGCGCGACTGCGCGCCGACGTCGCGCTGCACGCGCACGATGTTGTAGACCGGGTGCCGCCCCGGCGTCCCGCGCGGCAGCCCCGGGTCGTCGACGGCCGAGAGCACGGCGACGTCGGTCCCCGCGACCTTCCCCGTCAGCTTCACCGCCGCCGACGGCTGCACGATGCGCCGCGTGTAGATCAGGTTGCTCGGCACCGAGAACTGCTCGATCCCGTCGAGGAAGAACGGGCGCCGCTCGGGGAAGAAGAGCGCCGAGCGCGGGTCGAACTGCACCTGCGCGGCGTCGGCCTCGACCTGCGAGAAGTCGGGGCGCACGGTGCCGTTGAGCGTGAGGTTGTTGGTCACGCCCCACCGCACGTTGCCGCCGACCTCGGGGCGCCGCACGCGGTAGTCCCACGTGTTCGGGTCGGCGCGCAGCGGGCGCCCCTCGCTGCGCTGCGTCACCACCGGCGTCAGGTCGAGCACGAGCCCGCGCCGCAGGTCGGTGAGCCCGGTGAGCCGCCCCCCCTGCCCGAGGAACGTCGCCATCCCGCGCCGCGCCGGCGCCCACGAGTCCTCGGCCCCCAGCCGCGTCACGCGCCGCAGCACGTTGATCCCCCACCGCTGCACGTCGCGCGGCTGGTAGCGCAGCGACTTGAACGGGATGCGGATCTCGACCTCGTACCCGTCGGCGGTGACGCGCCCCTTGGACTGGTACACGAAGTCGGCCGACAGGTCGACGTTCTCGCGCGCCTGCGCGCCGCCGCTGTTGTTCAGCCCCCCCGTGCTCAGGTTCCCCGTCTCGACGAGCGTCCCGTCCATCTGGATGCCGAGCGGGTTCACCGCGAACGCCACCGCCTGCCGCGCGTCGTCGAACGTCGACAGCAGGATCGTGACGTGGTCGTCGCCGCCGATGCGGTCGCGGTCGGCCAGCGTCGCGTTCACCGTCCCCGCCGGCGCGAACGCGCGCACGCCGAAGTGGATCGCCGTCGGCGAGTACCACACCAGCACCTCGGTCGAGTCGGTGGCCGCCTGCCCGTCGGTGGGCTGGAAGCGCGAGAAGCCCGTCAGCCGCGCCGCGCGCGCCCACGCCGCCTCCGTCAGCAGCCCGTCGATCTGCACCTCGGCCTCGACGCGCGGCGGGGCGACGTCGAGCTCCCCGCGGCGGCCGTGGAAGACGCCCTCGGCGGACCGGCGCGGCGGGAGGGACTCGGGGACGACGGCGGCCAGGACGGCCGCGGCGAGCAGGGGAGGGAACGGCATCGGGGCGGGGAGGCGGGGAGGGGAGCCCCAAATCTGTCGAGCCCCCCAAGGCCCCAGCGTTCGGAATCCGTCAGAAGCGCCCCGATCCCCGGCCGCGGTCAGTCGAGCAGCTCTTCCAGCTCCTCGGCGACGTCGGGACGGTTCGCCCGCAGCCACGCGCCGGCGGCGCGCGCGTCGATCTCGACGATCAGCTCCCCCTCGGTGCGGCGCGCGTGGCGCACCACCTCGGCGATCTCGGGGTCGTCGCCGGCGAGCGTGCGCGCGACCTCGATCGCCTCCTCGCCCGCCCACCCCTCGGCGGCCAGCGCGCGGATCTCGCGCACGGTCGCGTCGGCGAGCCACGACGCGACGTCGGCCACGTGCTCGACGACGCCGTCGTCGCTCGCCACCGTCGCCTCCACGTGCTGCGGCGCGTGCCGGCGCGCGCGCAGCCGCTCCAGCGCCGCCGCCATCGCCTCCGGCTCGACCTCCGCCGGCTCGGGCTCGGGAAGCGCGACCGGCGCCGCGGCGCGACGGCGCGGCTGCTCCTCCGCCTCCTCCCGCTCCTCCGGGTCGTCCGCCTCCGCTTCGGTCGCGTCGTCGGCGTCGGGCGCGTCGTCGTCCGATGCGTCGTCGGTCTCCTCGTCCTCGGCGTCGCGGACCGCGGGCGCGCCGAACAGCGCCGTCGACGACGCGTCGAGGAACGGGGAGCCGGCGCGCGGCAGCGCGGCGCCCAGCACGCCGGCCAGCACGGCCGCCGGCGGCTCGGTGGGGACCGCGCCCTCGAGCGCGGGCAGCGGGAGCACGAGCAGGTGCGCGTCGTCGGCGCCGGCCCCGGCGGCGTCGCTGCCGCCGTC
>NZ_JARGEK010000166.1 GCF_029211165.1 Roseisolibacter sp. H3M3-2 | reverse complement strand
CTGCTCGCGTCGTGCGCCGGCGCGTGGGGGTGCCGCGCGGCCCCGCCGGCGGCGCCCGCGCCCGAGCCGACGGTCGTGTTGCCGGCGGCCACGGGCGCCCTGCGGGTGGTCCTCCGCGACTCGACGCGCGGGACGCCGCTCGTCGGCGCGATGGCGCTCGCCTGGGTGGGCCGGTCCGTCGCCTTCGCGCCCGCGCCGCCGCCCGCCGGCGCGGCCGGCGACACGCTCGTCTGGCCCGCGCTGCCCGCGGGCGCGTACCGCCTCGACGTGCGGCGCATCGCGTACGTCGCGGCGGAGCGCCCGGTACGCGTCGACGGCGGACGCACCACTGTAGTGGAGGTCGCGCTGGCGCTGCATGACATGTGCGACATCGCCTGCGACGCGCTCGTGATCCCGCCGCGCCGCTGGTGGCGGTTCTGGCGCCGCTGACGCGCCCACCTCTCGTGCCGACCCCAGTGCCCGCCCGCCGCGCCGACCTCTCCCCGCGCCTCGCCGCGATCGTCGACGCGCTGCCGCTCCGCCCCGGGCTGCGCGTGCTCGAGATCGGGTGCGGGCCCGGCGCCGCGGCGCGCGAGGTGGCCCGCCGCGTCGGCCCGCGCGGACGCGTGCTCGCGATCGACCGCTCGGCGGCCGCGGTGGGGCAGGAGCGGCTGGGCGGCGCGTTGGAGATCGCCGCCGGGGTGCTGGTTGTGCGCCAGGCGGCGGCCGAGGACCTCGCGCTCGACGCGGGCGAGGTGCCGTACGACCTCGCGTTCGCGGTGCGCGTCGGCGCGCTCGACGGCCGCCACCCCGACCGCGGGCGGCGCGCGCGGCGGCGCATCGCGGCCGCGCTCACGCCGCGCGGGCGCCTGTTCGTCGACGGCGGGGACCCGCTGCGGGAGCTCGCGCTGCCCGGCAGGCCCGTGCCCGCACGCGGCGCGCGCGATGGCTGACCCGATCGCGCTCGCCCTCGTGCTCCTCCTCACGCCGCCGCGCGACTCGGTTATAGGCACGGTCCGCGGCGGGTCCGCCTTCGACGTCAGCGAATCCGCGCGCGGCACGTGACAGTCCAACTGGAACCAGGCCGACGGCCGCGTGCCGGGCGGCCACTTCGTGCTGCGGCGCACGCCCCCGCGAGGAGATTCATGAGCATCACGCACGACGACCCGCCCGCGACGCCCGTGTCGACCGCCACCGCGCCGCACTACGCGTGGGGCGACGGCTGCGACGGGTGGCACCTGCTGCGCGCCGCGGGGCTGAGCGTGATCGAGGAGCGCATGCCGGCCGGCGCGCGCGAGGTCCGGCACCGGCACGCGCACGCGCGGCAGCTCTTCTACGTGCTCGCCGGCACGCTGACGCTCGAGGTCGAGGGGACGACGCACGCGCTCGCGCCGCGGCAGGCGCTCGAGGTCGCGCCCGGCGCCGCGCACCAGGCGCTGAACGTCGGCGACGCGCCGTGCGAGTTCCTCGTCGTCTCGCAGCCGCCGTCGCACGGCGACCGCGAGCCGGCGCCCCTCAGCTGAGCGCCACCACCCGCCGCTCGGCCGACGACACCGCCGCCGCCTCGAGCACTTCCAGCCCGCGGATCGCGTCGTCCGGGTCCACCGGCGGCGCGCCCCCCGACCGGAGCGCCGCCGCCACCTCGGCGTAGAAGCTCGGGTAGTCGCCGGCCTCCGTGCGCACCGCGCGCGGCGCGTCGCCCTGCGACAGCGTCCCCCAGCGGTCCTCGGGCTCCTCGCCCCAGCCGGGGCCCGTCGGGCGCGCGCCGGCGCGCAGCGCGTCCTCCTGCGGGTCGGCGCCGTGCTTGACGTAGGCGCCGCGCGAGCCGAACGCCGCGAAGCGGTGCCCCGGCAGCGCCGCCGCCAGCGACGCGTTGAGGTGCGAGCGCAGCCCCGACGCGTGCTCCAGCGACACGAACAGCTCGTCCGGCACGGCGACGCCCGGCGTGATGCGCCGCAGCTCCGCGTACACCGACACCGCGGGCCCGCCGAGCACCAGCGCCTGGTCGACGAGGTGCGTCCCGAGGTCGAGGGCGATCCCCTCGCCGCGCGCGGCCGCGTCGTCGGTCGTCCAGCGCGCCTTGGGCGCCGGCTTCCACCGGTCGAAGCGCGACTCGAAGCGGTGCAGCGTCCCGAGCGCGCCCTCGGCGACCAGGCGGCGCAGCGTGCGGAAGTCGCCGTCGCGGCGGCGGTTCTGGTAGACGGTGACGAGCAGGCCGCGCGCGCGCGCGTCGTCGCGAACCGCGCGCGCCTCGCTGCTCGTGGTCGCGAACGGCTTGTCGACGACGACGGGGAGCCCCGCGGCCAGCGCGGCGTGCGCGAGCGGCGCGTGCGCGCCGTTGGGCGCGGCGACGACGACCAGGTCGAGGTCGCGCGCCATCGCCCACAGCGCGTCGGCGTCGGGCACGACGCGCGCGCCGGGGTGGTGAGCCGCGGCGTGTCGGGCGCGCTCGGCGTCGCGGGTGACGATCGCCGCCACGCGCATGCCGGGGGTGACGGCGATGCACGGCGCGTGGAACACCGAGCCGCCGAGGCCGTAGCCGATGAGTCCCACGCGGATCGCGTCGTCGGGTGTGCGCATGCGCGACAGGTTACCCGGGGGCGTCGTCCGGCGCGAGGCGCACGGCGACGGCGGGGAGCGCGGCGCGCAGCGCGCCGGCCAGCAGCCCGAGCGCCCACCGCTCGCTGCGCGCGTGGCCCACGGCGAGCACGTGCATGCCGACGCGGCGCGCGGTCCCGACCGCCCGCTCGCGCACCTGCCCGGTGACGTAGACGGTCGCGCCGAGCCGCGCGGCGCCCTCCACCAGCTCCGGCGTCATCGCGCGGGCCATCGCCACGCGGGTGGCGGGGACGTCGGCGCCCGCCACCTCCCCGTCCACCCCGCCGAACGCGTCGACGAGCGCGGCGCGCAGCGCGGCGACCGACCGTGCCGCGCCGGCGCCGACCGTGCCGAGCGGCCACCCGTCGCGTTCGGCGATGAGGGGGCCGGGGGTCAGGGAGAGCAGGGTGGTGAGCTCGGGGACGACGCCGAACGCGTAGCGCCGGTCGAACGGGTCGTGCGACGCGAGCAGGGCGACGCCGTCGGGCCACCCGGCCGGGTCCCAGCGCCAGTGGCGGTGCAGCACCACCGCGTCGAGCGCGTCGGCGCGCGCCCAGTCGGCGAGCCCCGGCCACGGGTCGAGGGCCAGCCCCACGCGGCGGGCCGGGTGCCGCCCCGGGCGCACGACCTCCGGCGGCGCGCCCAGCGCGGCGGCCAGCGACTCGATCAGCATGGGGGCGTCCGCAGGCACCGGACGTGCCGCCTCTTGCATACCCCCGGAGGGTGTCCCATATTACCCCCCAGGGGTATACACAACCATTCAGCCGGAGCGCGCCATGAGCACCATCAAGCTGGAAGTCGAGGGGATGAGCTGCGGCCACTGCGTGAAGTCGGTCCGCGACGCGCTCGCCGAGGTGCCGGACGTCGCCGTCGAGCGCGTCGACCTGGGGAGCGCCACGGTGGTGACGTACGCCGAGACCCCGGCCGGGGTCGAGGAGCGCCTGGTCGAGGCGCTGCGGGATGCGGGCTACGACGGGCGCGTCGCGACGAACGACGCGGCGTCGCAGTGACCCCGCTCGACTGGGCTGTGGTCGCGGGCGGGCTCGGCGCCTCGGCCTGGGTGGTCTGGTACTTCTTCGCCGCCGAGCCGGCGTCGGTGGTCGCCGGGCAGGAGGCGATGATCGTCGTCGAGGGGGCCTACGCCCCCGCGGTGGTGCGCGTGCAGGCCGGGCGCCCGGTGCGCCTGGTGTTCGACCGCCGCGAGACGTCGGGCTGCTCGGAGGAGGTCGTGTTCGGCGACTTCGGGATCCGGCGCTTCCTCCCCGCCCACCAGAAGACGACCGTCGAGGTGACCCCGCCCGCGGCCGGCACCTACGAGTTCACCTGCGGGATGGGGATGATGCGGGGCCGCATCGTCGCCGAGTAGGAGCGAGCATGTCCGACACCATCGCCGGAGAGAAGGTCGTCATCCCCGTCACCGGGATGACGTGCGCGGCCTGCCAGGGGCGCGTGCAGCGCACGCTGCAGAAGACGCCGGGCGTCGTCGACGCGACGGTCAACCTCATGATGGGGAACGCGACCGTGCAGTACGACCCGTCCGCCGTCTCCCCCGAGGCGCTGGTCGCGACGATCGCCAAGACCGGCTACGGCGCCGAGCTGCCGCGCCCCGACGCGAACGCGTTCGACGAGCAGGCGGCGCGCGACGCGGCGCAGGAGGCGGAGTTCCGCGAGCTGCGCGCGAAGGCGCTGGTCAGCGGCGCCGTCGGCGTGGTGGCCATGGTCGCGTCGATGCCGCTGATGGCGGCCGGGGACCACGCGCACGGCGTCGTGGCCGATCCCTTCATGCGCTGGGCGATGCAGGCGCTGACCCCCGCGCTCCGCGGCGCGCTGCCGTGGCTGTACGCGGTGCCGGCGTCGGTCCTGTCGTGGACGCTGCTCGTCCTCACGCTCGGCGTGATGGCGTGGGCGGGGCGGCACTTCTACACGCGCGCCTGGGCGGCCTTCCGCCACCACGCGGCCGACATGAACACGCTCGTCGCCGTCGGCACGGGCGCGGCGTTCCTGTACTCGGTGGTGGCGACGGTGGCGCCGGGCGTGTTCACGCGCGCCGGCCTCGCCCCCGACGTCTACTACGAGGCGGTGGTGATCATCATCGCCCTCATCCTCACGGGCAACGCCTTCGAGGCGCGCGCCAAGCGGCGCACGTCGCAGGCGCTGCGCGCGCTGGCGTCGCTGCAGCCGCCGACGGCGCGCGTCGCGCGCCCGACGCCCGAGGGGGGCACCGCGGAGGTGGACCTGCCCGTCGAGGCGGTGCGCGCGGGCGACGTGGTGCTCGTGCGCCCCGGCGAGCGCGTCCCGGTCGACGGCGAGGTGCTCGAGGGGACGAGCGCGGTCGACGAGTCGATGCTCACCGGCGAGTCGCGCCCGGTCGAGAAGGCCGTCGGCGACCGCGTCATCGGCGGCACGATCAACCGCACCGGCGCCTTCCGCTACCGCGCCACCACGCTCGGCGCCGACAGCGTGCTCGCGCAGGTCGTGAAGCTGATGCGCGACGCGCAGGGCTCGCGGGCGCCGATCCAGGCGCTGGCCGACCGGATCA
The DNA here is from genome assembly GCF_029211165.1 of Roseisolibacter sp. H3M3-2. Lineage (GTDB taxonomy): Bacteria > Gemmatimonadota > Gemmatimonadetes > Gemmatimonadales > Gemmatimonadaceae > Roseisolibacter. The sequence goes on along the minus strand of NZ_JARGEK010000166.1, from coordinate 4,742 downwards.
GCGCGGTGTTCGTCCCCGTGGTGCTGGTGATCGCGATCGCCGCCTTCACCACCTGGTTCGTGGCCGCGCACGCGACCGGCACGCCGCCCGGCGCCGCCGCCGTGCGCGCCTTCGCCGCCGCCGTCGCGGTGCTGATCATCGCCTGCCCCTGCGCCATGGGCCTCGCCGTGCCGACCGCCGTCATGGTCGCCACCGGGCGCGGCGCCGAGCTGGGCGTGCTGATCAAGGGCGGCGAGGCGCTGCAGCGCGCGGGCGACGTCACGACGGTCGTGCTGGACAAGACGGGGACGGTCACGGAAGGGCGGCCGACTGTCACCGACGTCGTCGTCGTGGGAGCGTCGAGCGTCGAGCGTCGAGCGTCGAGCTCGGCGGAGGCGATCCCCTCGACGCTCGACGCTCGACGCTCGCCGCTCGCCGCGGATGATCTCCTCCGCCTCGTCGCCTCGCTCGAGACCATGTCCGAGCACCCCCTCGCCGACGCCGTCGTCCGCGCGGCGCGCGAGCGCGGGCTCCCGCTCGCCGTCCCCGAGGCGTTCGCGTCCGACACCGGGCGCGGCGTGACGGGCGCGGTCGAGGGGCGCGGGCTCGCGGTCGGCAACGGGGCGCTGATGCGCGCGTGGGGCGTCGACCCGGCGCCGCTGGCGGCCGACGCCGAGCGGCTGGCGGGGGAGGCGCGCACGCCGGTGTACGTCGCCGTCGACGGCGCGCTCGCCGGGCTGGTCGCGGTCGCCGACCCGATCAAGGCCGGCGCCCCCGAGGCGGTCGCGCGGCTGCGGGCCATGGGGCTCGACGTCGTGATGCTTACCGGCGACGACCGCCGCACCGCCGAGGCGGTGGCGCGCGCGGCCGGGATCGACCGCGTGGTCGCCGAGGTGCTCCCCGACGGCAAGGTCGCCGAGGTGCGGCGGCTGCAGGAGGGGGGGCGCGTGGTGGCGATGGTCGGCGACGGCGTGAACGACGCGCCGGCGCTGGCGCAGGCCGACGTCGGGATCGCGGTCGGCGGGGGCACCGACGTCGCCGTCGAGGCGGCCGACGTGGCGCTGATGCGCGGCGAGCTCGCCGGCGTGGCGCGCGCCATCGGGCTGTCGCGCCGTACCATGCGCACCATGAAGCAGAACCTGTTCTGGGCCTTCGTCTACAACGTGGTCGGGATCCCGGTGGCCGCGGGGGTGCTCTACCCCGCGTTCGGCCTCCTCCTGAGCCCGATCCTCGCCAGCGCCGCGATGGCGTTCAGCTCCGTGAGCGTCGTCTCCAACAGCCTCCGCCTCCGCCGGGCCCGCGTATGACCGAGCACCACGACGACACCGACCACCACGAGGGGCGCCACGCGGTCGCCGTGGACGCCGACGTCAAGGACCGCAACCTCAAGCGGCTGCGCCGCATCGAGGGGCAGGTGCGCGGGCTGCAGAAGATGGTCGAGGAGGACCGCTACTGCGCCGACGTCATGACCCAGATCTCGAGCGTGCACGAGGCGCTGCGGGCGGTGGGGCGCGAGCTGATGCGCAACCACCTCAAGCACTGCGCGACGCACGCCATGAAGGGGACCCCCGAGCAGTCCGCGGCGATGTACGACGAGATCGTGGACTTGATGTACAAGCACGGGCGTTAGGTTACGGACGTGCGACGTCGGCGCCCCTTCCTCTCCCTGCTGCTCCTCGTGCTCGCGGTCCTCGCGCCCGCGACCCGGGCGGCGTGCGCCCCGGCGCCGGCGGCCGCGTCGGAGCACGCGCACCACCACGGGCACGACGCGCCCGTCCAGGACGTCGCCACCCACTGTGCGACCGTCGCCGGCTGCGGCGCCGTCCTCGCGCTCGTCGAGGCGCCCGCGCCGGCGTCCACCGTGGCCGTCGTGCGCGACGTCGCCACCGCCACCCCCGCCCTCCCGTCGTCCCCGCGCGCGGCCCCCGAGCCGCCGCCGCCCCGAGGCTGACGCGACTTCCGCGTCCCCGGCGCCCCGGACCCTCCGGGCGCGCCCCTTGCCGCCTCCTGGACGACCCATGTCACGACGCCTCGCCGCCGGCGCATCCGCCGCGGCCCTCCTCGCGCTCGTGCGCCCCGCGCACGCGCAGACCGACTTCTACAACACCGACGCCGGCCGCCCCCTCACCATCGAGGACGCGTACCCGGTCGAGCGCCGCGCTCTCGAGCTGCAGGCCGCCCCGCTGCGCCTCGAGCGCGCCCTCGGCGGCACCTACCGCTGGGGGATCGAGCCCGAGATGGCGCTCGGCATCCTCCCGCGCACGCAGGTCGAGGTCGGGCTCCCGCTCGTCTACGTCGACCGCGGCACGAGCCGCACCGCCGGCGCCGCCGGCGTGGACGTCTCCGTGCTGCACACCCTGAACGTCGAGACGCTCACCGTCCCGGCGCTCGCGCTCTCCGCCGGCGCGCTCCTCCCCGCCGGCCCGCTCGGCCCCGACCACGCGTACGGGACGCTCAAGGCGGTCGCGACCAAGACGTTCTCCAACGCGCGCCTGCACCTCAACGCGCAGGCCGCGTTCGGCCCCGGGCTCTCGCTCGCGTCCGAGGGGCCGGTGAGCGGCCCCGTGGGCGGCAACACGCTGGAGCTGTCGCGCTGGCTCGCCGGCGCCGCCATCGACCGCACCTTCCCCCTGCGCTCGCTGCTCGTCGCCGTCGAGGCGTTCGCGCGCGCCCCCGTCGTGCGCGGCGAGGAGGTGGAGTGGAACGCCGGCCTCGGCACCCGCTGGCAGGCCGCGCCCCGCTGGACGCTCGACGCCGGGGCGGGGCGCCACCTCACCGGCGACGACCGCGGGTGGTACGTGACCGCGGGCGCCGCGTTCTCGGTCGGCCTGCCGTGGAGGGCCCGCTGATGCGCCGCTCCCTCGCCATCGCCGCGCTGCTGCTCGCGCCGTTCCTCGCGCCGGCCGCGCTCCCCGCGCAGTGGGCGCGCGTGCACGAGCAGTTCTACCTGCAGGCGCCGCACAACTGGGTGTTCCGCGACCAGTACCAGGCCGCCGACCGCCTGTTCAACGCCTTCGACTACGGCCACGCGATCCTCTACGAGACGCTGTGGACGCGCCCCGACGCGCCGGCGGCGCTGCTGGAGCAGAAGGAGTACGACTTCCTGACGCGGAAGGTGCTCGTGAAGCCGCCGCGCGTCCCGCTGGAGGAGGCGGCGATCGAGCCGAAGTACGCCCAGCTCGCCCCCGAGGCGAAGCAGATGTTCGAGTGGGCGCACATCCTCCACCGGCAGCTCTACGACGTGCTGGCCGACGAGCGGCTCGACGCGGCGGGGAAGGACCGCGAGGTGGCGCGCCTGCTGGCGTACTACCGCACGCGCCCCGACCTCGCGTTCAGCGCGCGGCCGAAGAGCATGAAGCTGATGCAGGAGCAGCCGTACTCGCTGGCGTTCCGGCGCGCGTACCCCAAGTTCAACGGGCTGATCTGGGCGTACCACTGGCTGCAGGTCGGGCTCTACGAGCCGCTGGTGGTCGCGCGCTCGCAGCCGGAGCGGCAGGCGGGGGTGCGGGCCACGGTCGCGCGCTTCTGGCAGATGCTGGCCGACCCGCCGCGCAGCTTCCCGCACCAGATGCCCATGACTCCCGCGGTCGCGCCGGCGTTCTCCGCGCGCTACCCGGAGGCGGCGATCGTGTTCGACAACCTCCACTCGATGCACGACGTCATCAGCGACATCCTCGCCAACGACGCGGTGCCGCGCTCGCGCAAGCGCGCCGAGATCCTGCTGGCGGCGGCGCGGTTCCGCGACGACACGTCGTACGTGATGTCGCGCGACGCGTGGCTGGCGATGGCGGGGCATATGGGGATCGAGAACATGGGCGGGCCGGCGGTGAACTTCCTCCCCGGGCTGCCGGCGCCGACGGTCACCTACGGCGCGGTGATGACGCACGACGACCGCACCGGCGCGATGACCGGGTTCTCGTACGGCCAGGCGGTGGGCGGCGGGCACGCCGGACACGCCGCGCCCGCGGACTCCGCCGCGAAGCCGGCGGCGCGCACGTCGGCGCCGGACCCGCACGCCGGGCACCACGCGCCCGCTCCCGCGCCGACGCCCGCGCCGACTCCCGCGCCGAAGCCCCCGGCGAAGGCGCCCGACCCGCACGCCGGCCACAAGCCGTGACCGCGACGTGATCGCGCTCCGACGCGCCGCGCGCCGCCTCGCCCTCGCCCTCGCGCTGCTGCTGCCGTTCCTGGAGCCGCGCGCGGCGGGGGCGCCCGGCGCGCTGCGGTCGTCGGCCCCCGCGCGCGGGTCGCGCCTCGCGGCCGTCCCGCGCACCCTCCGCCTCACCTTCACCGAGCGCGTCGAGCTGGCCGTGACGCGCCTCGCGCTGGTCGGCCCCGGGGGGCGCGCGGTCGCGCTCTCCGCGCCGCGCGCCGGCGACGCGCCCACCGTCGTCGTCGCCGACGTCGCGGGCCCCGTCGTCGCCGGCGCGTACGAGATCACCTGGCAGGTCGCGGGGCGCGACGGGCACCCGGTGCGCGGGCGCATCCCGTTCACCGTGCTCGCCACCGCCGCCGGCCTCGCCGACACGCCGCCGCCCGCTTCACCCGCTCCCGCCTCACCCGCTCCCGCCCCATCCGCTCCCGCCGCACGCGCCGTCGCGGCCCACGTCGACACGGTGGTGAGCGCGACGATCGACGCCGCCGACGCCGCGGGGGTCGCGGGGCGCTGGGTCGGCTTCGCGGCCACCCTCGCGATCGCCGGCGCGATCGGCCTGGCGCTGCTCGTCGCGCCGCGCGCCGCGGCGACGGCGGCGGTAGGCCAG
>NZ_JARGEK010000165.1 GCF_029211165.1 Roseisolibacter sp. H3M3-2 | reverse complement strand
TCACAGAACGACATGGCTACGATCCGACTTCGGCGGCGCCTCGTCGCGCCGTGACGGCGGGCGCGGCCCGGTGGGCGGCTTCGCCAGCCCGTTCGGCGGCGGCGCGGGTGCCGGCACGGCCGGCGGCGCCGGCGCCCAGAACCGCGGGCGCGGCGGGAAGAAGGGGAAGCGCGGCGCGGTCGACCAGCAGGCGGTCGCCGACAACATCTCGCGCACCCTGCAGGGGATGCGCGGCCCGGGCGGGCGCGGCGGCGGTCGCCGCGACGCGCGCGACGCCCGCGAGGAGATGGAGGCGCTCCGCGCGGCCAACGAGCAGCGCGAGCGCACCACCGTCCGCGTCAACGAGTTCATCACCGTCGCCGACCTGGCGCAGATCCTCAAGGTCTCGCCGATCCAGATCGTGGGCTTCGCGCTCAAGAACCTGGGGCTGATGGTGACCATCAACCAGCGGCTCGACTTCGACCAGATCGAGCTGATCGCGAGCGAGTTCGGCTTCCAGGCCGTCCGCGAGGACGAGTACCAGACCGGCACCGAGTCCGAGGTCGTCGAGGACACGGCGGAGGACCTGGTCTCGCGTCCGCCGGTCGTGACCATCATGGGTCACGTCGACCACGGCAAGACGTCGCTCCTCGACTACATCCGCAAGGCGAACGTCGTGGCCGGCGAGGCCGGCGGCATCACGCAGCACATCGGCGCGTACCACGTGTCGCTGCCGGGCGGCCGCCAGATCACCTTCCTCGACACCCCGGGCCACCAGGCGTTCACCGCCATGCGCGCCCGCGGCGCGCAGGTGACCGACATCGTCGTGCTGGTGGTCGCGGCCGACGACGGCCTGATGCCGCAGACGATCGAGGCCATCTCACACGCCCGCAACGCCGGCGTGCCGATGGTGATCGCGATCAACAAGATCGACCTGCCGCAGGCGAACGCCTCGCGCGTCAAGCAGGAGCTGCTGCAGCACAACGTCGTGCTGGAGGAGTTCGGCGGCAACGTGCTGGCCACCGAGATCTCCGCCAAGAAGGGGACCGGCGTCGGCGAGCTGCTCGAGCAGCTCGCGCTGCAGGCCGAGATCCTCGACCTGAAGGCGAACCCGGACAAGCGGGCGAGCGGCTCGGTCATCGAGGCGCAGCTCGACCCGGGCAAGGGGCCGGTCGCCACGGTGCTCGTGCGCGGCGGCACGCTCAAGGTCGGCGACGACTTCATCGTCGGGCAGTACTCCGGCCGCGTGCGCGCGCTGCTCGACGAGCGCGGCAAGCAGGTGAAGGCCGCGGGCCCGGCGATCCCGGTCCAGATCCTCGGCCTCACCGGCGTCCCGATGGCCGGCGACCAGCTCATCGTCGTCGAGGACGCGACGCAGGCCCGCGAGATCGCCCAGCGCCGCGAGCGGCTGGACCGCGAGGCCAAGTCGCGCCGCACGTCGAAGGGCGCGGTCACGCTCGAGGACTTCATGAAGGAGGCGGCGGCGGGCGAGCGCCGCACGCTCAAGCTCCTCATCAAGGCCGACCAGGGCGGTCCCGCCGAGGCGCTCGCCGACGCGCTCGGCCAGCTGTCGAACGACGAGGTGGTCGTCGACATCATCCAGCGCGGCGTCGGCGCGATCACCGAGGGCGACATCCTGCTCGCCAAGGCGGCCGGGTCGATCATCATCGGCTTCCACGTGCGCCCGGACACCAAGGCGCGCACGGCGGCCGAGCGCGAGGGCGTCGACATCAAGCTGTACCGCATCATCTACGAGGCCGTGAACGACGTGAAGGCGGCCCTCGAGGGGATGCTCAAGCCCGAGCAGCGCGAGGTCGTCCTCGGCGAGGCCGAGGTGCGCGAGGTGTTCAAGGTCCCGCGCATCGGCAGCATCGCCGGCTCGTACATCCGGAGCGGCTCGTTCCAGCGCGGCGCGCGCGTCCGCGTGGTCCGCGACGCGGTCGAGATCTACGACGGCAACCTCGGCTCGCTGCGCCGCTTCAAGGACGACGTGAAGGAGGTGAAGGAGGGCTTCGAGTGCGGCATCGGCGTCGAGAACTTCAACGACCTCAAGGTCGGCGACGTGATCGAGTGCTACCGCACCGAGGAGGTCGCGCGCACCCTCCAGTCGGGCGGCGCCAACTCCTGAACCGACGCCGCGCTCCGCGTCCGCTCCCGGCACGTCCCGGGGCGGGCGCGGAGCGCGGCGCTTTTTCTTCCCAGCCATGCCCTACGACAACCGCCGCCCCGACCGCGTGGCCGAGGCGATCCGCGAGGAGGTCGCCGGCTTCCTCGCCGACGGCGTCAAGGACCCGCGCGTGCGCGGCCTCGTGACCGTCACCGGCGTCGACGTCACGCGCGACCTGCGCCACGCCAAGATCTTCGTCAGCATCATGGGGAGCGACGCCGAGCGCGCCGAGACGCTCGAGGGGCTCGGCGCCGTCGCCGCGCACCTGCGCGGGCGCGTCGGCCGCGCGCTGCGCCTGCGCGTCGCCCCCGAGCTCTCCTTCAAGACCGACGCGAGCGTCGGCTACGCGGCCCGCATCGAGACGCTGCTCGAGGAGGTGCGCCGGGAGCGCGAGGGGCGCGGGCCCGACGACGCCCCCGACGCGCCCGAGTCCCCGAACGCGCCCGGCGCGGGCGCCCCGCCCGCCGATGCCTGAGGGACTGCTCCTCGTCGACAAGCCCGTCGGCGTCTCGTCGCACGACGTGGTGAACGCGGTGCGCCGCGCGGTCGGCGAGCGCCGCGTCGGCCACGCCGGCACGCTCGACCCGTTCGCGACCGGGCTGCTGGTCGTGCTGGCCGGCCGCGCGACGCGCCTCGTCCCGCACGTGAGCGGCGACCCGAAGGTCTACGACGCCACCATCCGCTTCGGCGCCGAGACCGAGACCGAGGACCACCTCGGCGCCACGACCGTCGAGGCGCCGCCGCCGACGCGCGACGCCGTCGCGGCCGCGCTCCCCGCGCTCACCGGGTGGCTCGACCAGGTGCCCCCCGCCTACTCGGCGAAGCGGGTCCAGGGAAAGCGCGCGTACGACCTGGCGCGCCGCGGGGACGTCGTGGAGCTCGCGCCCGCGCGCGTGCGCGTCGACGCCTTCGCGCTGCTCGCCTGGCGCGAGGGCGCGCCCGTCGAGGCCGACGTGCGCGTCACCTGCGGCGGCGGCACGTACGTCCGCTCGCTCGCCCGCGACCTCGGGCGCGCCGTGGGGAGCGCCGCGCACCTGAGCGCGCTGCGGCGCGTCCGCAGCGGCGCCTTCTCGGTCGACGACGCGGTGCCGCTCGACCGCGTCCGCGACGGCGACGTGGCGCTGCGCCCCGCGCTCGACGCCCTCCCCGAGCACCCGGTCCAGGCGCTCGACGCGACCGATGTCCGGCGCGTCCTCGGCGGCATCCAGGTCACCGCGACGGTCGACGGCGCGTGGGGGGCGCTGGTCGGCCCCGAGGGGGCGCTGGTCGCGCTCGCCGAGCGGGCGGGGGAGCGGTGGCAGCCGCGGGTGGTGATGCATGGCTGAGGCGCTGCGCCCGGCACCGGACGACGAGTCCTGGCTCCCGCCCGACGTCGCCGGGACGGTCGTCACCGTCGGCACCTTCGACGGCGTGCACCGCGGCCACCACGAGGTCCTGGCGCGGCTGGCGGGACGCGCCCGCGAGGCGGGGCTCAGCAGCCTCCTCGTCACGTTCGAGCCGCACCCCCTCGAGGTGGTCAACCCGGACGTGGCGCCGCACCTGCTCACTCCCGGGCGCGAGAAGCTGGCCGCGCTCGCCGAGAGCGGGATCGACTACGTGGCCGTCGTCCCGTTCACCCGCACGCTGGCGGGGTACGAGGCGGCCCAGTTCGTCGACCTCGTGCTCCGCGATCGGCTCCGGATGCGCGAGCTGTTCGTGGGCCACGACCACGGCTTCGGCCGCGGCCGGTCGGGGGACGCGCAGACGCTGCGCCGGATGGGCGCCGAGCGCGGCTTCCGCGTCGAGGTGATCGAGCCGGTGTCGCTGTCCGACGGGCACGCCGTGTCGTCCACCGCCATCCGGCGCGCCGTGGCCGGCGGCGACCTCGATCGGGCGGCGCTCGGCCTGGGGCGCCCGTACGGCGTCACCGGGCCGGTGGTGCAGGGGGAGGCGCGCGGGCGCCTGCTCGGCTACCCGACGCTGAACGTCGCCCTGGAGAGCCCGCGCAAGCTGCTGCCGCCCGAGGGGGTGTACGCCGTGCGGGTCCACACGCGCGGGGGCGACTTCGGCGGGATGTGCAACCTCGGCCCCCGCCCGACCTTCGGCGACGCCGCCCGCTCGTTGGAGGCGCACCTGTTCGACGCGGCCGGCGACTGGTACGACCAGACGGTCGGCGTCGACTTCGTGGCGCGGCTGCGGGACACCCAGCGGTTCGCCGGGGTAGAGGAGCTGACCGCGCAGCTCGGCCGCGACGCGCAGGCCGCGCGCCGGGCGCTCCAGCGCGCGCGCTGACGCGAGTCCGCCCCGCCGCGGGCGCGTTGACTCGGTGCTCCGGGGCCGGTAACCTTCGGAGTTTCCGCCGTTTCCGTACGGTCGGCCCCCTCCGCACGTCCCCCCACCTCACCCCTCCCCGGTCCGCAGGCGCATGTCGAACCTGAAGTACCGTCTGCTGCTCATCGGCGCCCTCCTGCTGGCGTCCGGCTGGGCGCTCTTCCCGCGCACCGTCGTGGAGCGCGTCAAGCGCAACGGCACCTTCGTGACCGACACCGTCAGGCGCGTCCCGCTCAAGCGCGGGCTGGACCTGCAGGGCGGGATGCAGCTCTCGCTCGACATCGACGAGAGCAAGGGGACGGTGGCCAACAAGGCCGACGCGCTCGACCGCGCCATCACCGTCATCCGCAATCGCATCGACGAGCTCGGCGTCAGCGAGCCCGTCGTGCAGAAGGTGGGCGACGACCGCATCATCGTGGAGCTCCCCGGCGTCGACGACCCGGAGCGCGCGCAGGCGGTGGTGCAGAAGGCGGCCTTCCTCGAGTTCCAGATCGCCGACGAGTCGCAGGCCCTCGAGCGCTCGCTGTCGCGCCTTGACGCCGTCGCCGCGCGGATCGCGCCGACCGTGGCCGCCGTCGCGACCGCCGACACCGGCGCCGCGGGCGGGCAGACGAAGGGGCTGACGTCGCTGTTCGGCGGCGACAGCGCCCGCCGCGACACCGCCCGCGCCGACAGCGCGGCCGCCGGCGCGCGCCTCGACTCGGCGGCCCGCCGGGCCGACCGCGCCGGCGCCCGCAAGGCGGCCGGCCTCTTCGCCCGCGCCATCCAGCAGGGGTCGCACCCCGGCCAGTACTTCGTGAGCGAGAGCGACTACAACCGCCTCCTCCCGCTGACGGAGCGCCCCGAGATCCAGAGCGCGCTCCCCCCGGGCAAGGTGATGCGCTGGGGCGCCGACTCGATCTTCAGCGGCGGGCAGACCTTCCGCCCGCTGTACGTGCTCGACTCGCGGCCGATCATCACCGGGCAGTACCTGACCGACGCCCGCCCGGCGAGCGACCCGACCGAGGGCAACATCGTCCAGTTCGAGCTGTCCCGCGAGGGCGGCCGCCGGTTCCAGAACGAGACCGGCCGCCACCTGCAGGACTACATGGCCATCGTGCTCGACCAGCGCGTGATCACCGCGCCGGTCATTCAGAGCGCGATCGGCAACCGCGGCCAGATCACCATGGGGAGCGGCGGGCTGCAGGCCGCGCAGGACCTGGCCATCGTGCTGAAGGCCGGCGCGCTGCCGGTGCCGCTCAAGGTCGCCGAGACGCGTGAGATCGGCGCCAGCCTGGGCGAGGACTCGATCCGCCAGGGGCTGACCGCCATGGGGATCGCCGTCCTGCTGGTGGTCGTCATCATGATCGGCTACTACCGCGTCTCCGGCGCGCTCGCGGTCGCCGCGCTCGCGCTCTTCGTGCTGTTCACCATGGCGATCCTGGCCGGCTTCAACGCCTCGCTGACCCTCCCCGGGCTGGCGGCGCTGGTGCTCTCGATCGGCATCGCGGTCGACGCGAACGTGCTGATCTTCGAGCGCATCCGCGAGGAGCTGGACCGCGGCAAGTCGGTGCGCCTCTCGGTCGACGAGGGCTTCCGCCACGCCCTCAGCGCCATCGTCGACACCTCCGTGGCGACGATCCTGACGGGCGCGGTGCTCTACCAGTACGGCACGGGGCCGGTGCGCGGCTTCGCCGTCACGCTCATCGCCGGCATCGCGGCGTCGCTGTTCACGGCGATCTTCGTGACGCGCACCTTCTTCCTCATCTGGATGTCGCGCAGCCCGCGCACCCAGACGGCCCTCAGCATCTGACCGCGGGACGCCCGACATGCTGCGCATCTTCCACAACACCACGTTCGACTTCATCAAGTGGTGGCGCTGGGCGGCCGGCCTCACCGCCGCCTTCATCGCCATCGGGCTCGCGTCGTACGCCGTCAACCCGTCGCTGAACTACAGCATCGAGTTCACCGGCGGCACGCTGATGCAGCTCGAGTTCCAGCAGGCGCCCGACCCGGCCGAGCTGCGCTCGACGGTCGGCACGGTCGCCGAGGGCGCCGAGATCCAGCAGTACGGCTCCCCGACCGAGTACACGGTGCGCGCCCAGGGGGCGACGGGCGTCGAGTCGGCCGACGCGGGCGCCGAGGGGGTGGGCCGCCGGATCGGCGCGGCGCTCCAGCAGAAGTACGGCGCGCAGGGCGTGCGCGTCGTCCGCACCGAGGCCGTCGGCGCCCGCGTCGGCGAGGAGCTGAGCCGCGGCGCCATCGTCGCCGTCCTGCTCGGATCCGTCCTGACGCTGATCTACCTGGCGATCCGCTTCGAGTGGCGCTTCGGCCTGGCCGCGGTGCTCGCCACCGGCCACGACATCCTCGTCACGGCCGCGTTCATCAAGCTGTTCCACATCGAGGTCAGCCTCACGGTCGTCGCCGCGATCCTGACGCTCCTCGGCTACTCGATGAACGACACGATCATCATCTTCGACCGCGTGCGCGAGGACCTGCGCCTGCGGCGGAAGGAGCCGCTGCGCGACACGCTGAACCGCGCGATCAACGAGACGCTCCCGCGCTCGGTGCTCACGCACGCCACGACGCTCGCCGCGACGCTCGCCCTGCTGCTGTTCGCCGGCGAGGTGATCCGCCCGTTCGCGGCCGTGATGGCGTTCGGCATCTTCGTCGCGACGTTCTCCTCGATCTACGTCGCCGGCCCGCTCCTCCTCTGGATCGAGCGCAAGTGGCCGCGCAGGACGATCGCCGGCACCGCGCCGCGCGGCACGGCGACCCCCGACCGCGGGGCCGTCCGTCCCGAGCAGCCCGTCGGCGCGCGCTGACCGCCGCCGCGCCCCGCTCGCCCGACTCCCCGCGGCCCGCCCGCGGGGAGTCGTCGCATCCGGCCCAGCCGTCGTGACCACCTTCTTCGACAGCCACGCCCACCTCGCCGACCCCGCCTTCGCGGGCGAGGCCGACGCCCTGGTCGCGCGCGCCCGCGACACGGGCGCCGCCGGCATCGTGTGCATCGGCGAGTCGCTGGCGGCCGCCGCGCGCGCGCGGGAGATCGCGGCGCGCCACCCGGGCTTCGTCGCCTTCACCGCCGGCGTCCACCCGCACGACGCGGCCGGCTTCGACCCGGCGCGCGACGTCCCGGCCATCCGCGAGGAGGTCCGCCTCGGCGCCGTCGCCGTCGGCGAGTGCGGGCTCGACTACCACTACGACCACTCGCCGCGCGAGCTGCAGCGCGCCGCCTTCGGCGCCCAGCTCGCCCTCGCCGGCGAGGTGGGGCGGCCCGTCGTCGTCCACACCCGCGAGGCCGAGGACGACACCCGCGCGATGGTCGTCGAGGCCGGGCGCGCCGGGGTGCTCGGCGTCCTGCACTGCTACACCGGCTCGCACGCGCTCGCCGAGGCGGCGCTCGAGGTCGGGTGGTACGTCTCGTTCAGCGGCATCGTCACCTTCAAGCGGTGGGACGACGACGCGCTCCTGCGCCTCGTCCCCGACGACCGCCTGCTCGCAGAGTCCGACGCGCCGTACCTGGCGCCGGTGCCGCACCGCGGCCGCCGCAACGAGCCGGCGTGGGTGAGCTTCACCGTCGCGCGCCTCGCCGCCGCGCGCGGGCGCGAGGCTGCCGAGGTGGGGGCGCTGGTCACCGCGAACGCGCGGCGCTTCTTCGGGCTACCGGGGGGCGGGGCGGGGGAGTAACCTCCCGGCGCTCCGCGCGACCCGCCACCCCCGACACCCGCCCGACCGATGACCGACCCGCGTCTCACCGTCGTCCACACCCCGCAGGCGCCGGCCGCGATCGGCCCCTACTCGCAGGCGGTGATCGCCAACGGGATGGTGTTCACCGCGGGGCAGATCGCGCTCGACCCGGCGACGATGCAGATCGTCGATGGCGACGTGGTGGCGCAGGCGGAGCAGGTGATGAAGAACCTCACCAACGTGCTGAGCGCGGCCGGCACGTCGTGGAAGTCGGTGATCAAGACCACGATCTTCCTCGCCGACATGGCCGACTTCCAGGCCGTGAACGAGGTCTACGCGCGCGCCCTCGGCGAGTCGCGCCCCGCCCGCTCGACCGTCGCCGTCGCGGGCCTCCCGCGCAACGTCCGCGTCGAGATCGAGGCCGTCGCCCTCGTCGGCTGACCGTCCCCCCGGTGTCGCACTCCCGCGAGGAGCTCTTCCGCCTGACGCAGTACGCGCGCTGCGCCGGCTGAGCGTCGAAGATGGGTCCGGGTGACCTGTCCGCAGCGCTCGCGCCGCTCCCGTTGCGCGCCGATCCGCGGCTGCTCGTCGGCCGCGAGACCTTCGACGACGCCGGCGTCTTCGCCGTCGCCGAGGACCTCGCGCTCGTGCAGACGTTGGACTTCTTCGCGCCCATCGTAGACGACCCCTACGCGTTCGGCCGCGTCGCCGCGGCCAACGCGCTGTCGGACGTCTACGCGATGGGCGGCGAGCCGCTCACCGCGCTCGCCATTGCCGCCTTCCCGGTCGACGCGCTCCCGCTCTCGGTCCTGACCGAGATCCTGCGCGGCGGCCAGGACGCGGTGCACGAGGCCGGGGCGCTCATCGTCGGCGGGCACACGGTCACCGACACCGAGATCAAGTACGGGCTCGCCGTGACCGGGCGCGCCGACCCGCGCCGTCTGCTCACCAACGCGGCGGCCGCGCCCGGCGACCGGCTGGTGCTCACCAAGCCGCTCGGCACGGGGCTGGTCGCGACGGCGGTGAAGCAGGGACGCGCGGTCGACGGCGCCGAGGCGGCGATGCTCGCGAGCATGACGCGCCTCAACCGCGACGCGTCGCGCGCGGCGCTCGCCGCCGGCGCGCGCTGCGCCACCGACGTGACCGGCTTCGGCCTCCTCGGCCACGCGTCGCACGTCGCCCGCGCGAGCGGCGTGGCGATCCGCATCGACGCAGGGTCGCTCCCCGTGCTCCCCGGCGCGCGCGAGGCGTTCGCGGCCGGCGCGCGTACCGGCGGCGCGAGGCGGAACGCGGACTTCGTGGCCCCCGTCACCGAGTGGGGCGACGCCGACGACTGGACGCGCGCGCTGTGCGTCGACCCGCAGACGTCGGGCGGGCTCCTCGTCGCCGTGCCCCCCGACCGGCTGGCCGAGTATCTTGCCCGGGTCGACGGGGCGGTCGCCGTCGGCGAGGTCGTCGCGCGCGGCGCGCCCGCCCTGCGGGTCGGCTAGGCGCGCGGCCTGCCGTGCGAGGGGGTGGATCGGGCCTGGTGGCTTGCCTGGTCTTCAAAACCAGTGGGTGGCGCCTCGCGTCACTGGTGGGTTCGATTCCCACACGCTCCCGCCACGGCCCGTCCCGACCCCAGCCCCGCGCCGTGACCCGCTTCGCCCTCGCCTTCCTCGTCGCGCTGCCGCTGGCGGCCGGCGCGCAGCGCGCGGCGCCGGCCGCGCCGGCGCGTCCGGGCGCGGCGCGCGCGGCGACCGACACCGCGC
>NZ_JARGEK010000164.1 GCF_029211165.1 Roseisolibacter sp. H3M3-2 | reverse complement strand
CGGCGGCGCTGGTGCGGCCGCGCGGCGCCGGGCTGGCGCGCGCGCTGCGCGGCGCGGTGCTGCTCGCCGTGACGCGCGCGCACGAGCGCCTCACCCCCGAGCGGCTGGCGCGGCTCATCGCCGTCTCGCGCCGCGCGCTCACCCGCCGGCTCTCCGAGGCGCAGCTCCCGCCCCCGCACCAGATGCTGACCTGGGGGCGCCTCGTGGTCGCGGCGCACCTGCTGGAGGACGGCACGCGCAGCGCCGACGGCGTCGCCCTCGCGCTCGACTTCCCGTCGGGGAGCGCGTTCCGCAACGTCTGCCGCCGCTACGTCGGCGCGACCCCGCTCGAGATCCGCGCGCGCGGCGGCGCCGCGTTCGTCATCGACCGCCTGTTCGCGCGCCGCGAGGCGTCGGCACTCGCGCTCGACGGCGAGGGGCTGGCCGCCGGGGACCTCGAGGACGGGCTGGACGAGGGCGCCGACGACGACCTGGGGCACGACGAGGAGGGCGCGGACGAGGCGGCGCCGCTCGCCGCCGCGCCGTGGGACGACGACCCGGGACGCGACCCGCTCTCGCTCGCCGGCTGACCGGCGGCCGTCCGGCGTGCCGCCGGCGCGGCGTCCCGCTCAGCGCGGGGCGCCGTGGGCCAGCCGCAGGAACTCGTCGCGCGTGCGCGCGTCGTCCCGGAACGCGCCGCGCAGCGCGCTGGTGACGGTGCGCGCGTTCTGCTTCTCGACGCCGCGCATCATCATGCACAGGTGCACGGCGTCGAGCACGACGCCCACCCCGCGCGGCCGCAGCACCGCCTCCAGCGCGTCGGCCACCTGCTCGCCCAGCCGCTCCTGCACCTGCAGCCGGCGGGCGTAGACCTCGACCACGCGCGGGATCTTGGACAGGCCGACGACGCGCCCGTCCGGGATGTACGCCACGTGCGCCCGCCCGTAGAACGGCAGCATGTGGTGCTCGCAGAGCGAGTAGAACTCGACGTCGCGCACCAGCACCATGTTGTCGCGCGGCACGTCGAACGTCGCGTCCCCCACCGCATCGGCGGCGTCGCACCCGGTGCCGCGCGTGAGCCAGGCGAGCGACTCGGCGACGCGGCGCGGCGTCCGCACCAGCCCGTCGCGCTCGGGATCCTCGCCGAGCAGGGCGAGCATGCGGCGCGCGCCGTCGGCCAGGGCGTCGAGGCGGTCGTCCGGGCGGTCGGCGGCGTCGGGCATGTCGGTGGCGGAGGGATCGGCGGCGGGCCGACGGCCGGGCGCCGCCTCCCCAGCACCTACCGTACCTCGCGCCCCCCGCGCGCGCGACGGCCCCGCACGGCGCCGAGCAGCGCCAGCCCGCCGGCGAGCATCGCCCACGTCGACGGCTCGGGGACGGTGGCGACCGGCGGCGGCTCCCCGCCGCCGTCCACGGTCGCCTGGAAGGTGCCGGTCCCCACGGCCTCCGCGATCCCGAGGACGGCGAACGTCGTCTGCCGCGGGGCCACCGCCGAACGGAGGTCGTAGGACAGGAAGAACGCCTCGGTGAAGCGGAACGAGAGGAGCTGTCCGAACTCGGTGCCGACGAACAGCCCGTCGAAGATCGGGGAGCCGAGGACGTCGAAGCGCGCCGCCACCCAGCCGCTGACGCTCTGCGACCCGTCGGACCCGTACACGCTCCCGGCCAGCGGCCCCGAGACGACGCCCGGGTACGGGGATGCCGGCGGGTCGTCCACGACGTTCGCCAGGTCGCCGGTCAGCGTGAAGCCGACCGCGGTCGGGGCGCCGGTTCCCAGGAAGTCGACCGCGCCGTCGAAGCGGTAGGTGATCGACTGGGCGGCGCCGGCGCCCGGGAGGGCGGCCAGGAGGACGAGCGCCGCGGCGAGCAGGCGGCGGAGGGCGGGGAGCGTGAACATGACGGCCGGGAAGCGGGTGGCGGACGCGGTGGGTGATCGCGCCGCAACCTCGCCCGCCCGGCTCACCCCGCGATCACCGCGCGATCACCCGCCCCGGTGCGCCGACCCTTGGACCGCGGCGGGTGCGGCGTGTATCGTCGTGCGCGCCCTCCCTCCACCGCGTCCCACGCCCGTGCTCCTCGTCGGCCTCACCGGCAACATCGCCAGCGGGAAGTCGACCGTCGCCCGCCGCCTCGTGGCGCACGGCGCGACGCTCGTCGACGCCGACCTCCTGGCGCGGCAGGCGGTGCGCCCCGGCACGCCGGCGCTCGACCGCATCGTGGCGCGCTGGGGCCCGGCGGTGCTCGCCCCCGACGGCGTCCTCGACCGCGGCGAGCTGCGCGCGCTCGTCTTCCAGCACGACGACGAGCTGGAGGCGCTGAACGCGATCGTGCACCCCGAGGTGGGGCGGCTGCGCGACCTGGCGGTGGCCGAGGCGCGCGCGCGGGGCGACCGCGTGGTGGTGTGCGACATCCCGCTCCTGTTCGAGAAGGACCTGGCGGGGGAGTTCGACTGCATCGTGCTCGTCGACGCGCCGCGCACGGTGCGGCTGGAGCGGCTGGTGCACGACCGCGGGCTGCGCGAGCCGGAGGCGATGGCGATGATCGCCGCGCAGATGCCGGCGGAGCTGAAGCGCGCGCGCGCCGACTACGTCGTCGACAACGACGGCTCGCGCGCCGCGCTGGAGGCCCGCGTGGACGCGGTGTGGGCCGAGCTGGCGGCCCGGGCCGATTCCTTGACGCCCCCGGCGCGCCCCGCCTAGACTGTCGCCCGATCGCCCCACCCCCGACCCGCCAGGAGCGCCCCGTGGCCAACGTCCCGCAGGAGCTGCAGTACACCAAGGAGCACGAGTACGTGAAGGCCACCGACGACCCGAACGTCGTCGTCATCGGCATCACGGACTACGCCCAGGGGGAGCTCGGCGACATCGTCTACGTCGACCTGCCGAAGCCCGGCGCGTCGTTCGGCGGCCACGACGTGTTCGGCACCATCGAGGCGGTGAAGGCGGTCTCCGAGCTCTACGCGCCGATCGCGGGCGAGGTGGTCGAGGTCAACCCGCGCCTCGACGGCGAGCCGGCGCTCGTCAACAGCGACCCGTACGGCGACGGCTGGATGATCAAGGTGCGCGTCGCCGGCGACGCCGACCGCGCGCAGCTCATGGACGCGGCGGCGTACTCGGGGCTCATCGGGCAGTAAACGACGAAACCGCGGGAGTCGTTACCGCGGGAGCCGAAAGAGCGGGAGTCGTAAGCGCGCACTGCGCCGTTACGACTCCCGCTCTTTCGACTCCCGTAGTGGCGACTCCCGCCGTTCAGGCGGCCCTCAGGCCCCCTGCGCGTTCGCCTCCGCGTACGCGTCCGTCGGCAGGCACGAGCAGACCAGGTTCCGGTCCCCGTACGCGCTCTCCACGCGCCCGACGTGCGGCCAGAACTTCCGCTCCCGCGTCGCGGCCGTCGGGAAGGCGGCGCGCGAGCGCTGGTAGGCGTGCGTCCACTCGTCGGCCAGCAGGCGCCCCTGCGGGTGCGGCGCGTTCTTGAGCAGGTTGTCGGCGCGGTCGGCGACCCCGATCTCGATCTCGCGGATCTCCTCGCGGATTTGGATCAGCGCCTCGCAGAACCGGTCGAGCTCCGCCTTCGACTCGCTCTCGGTCGGCTCGATCATCAGCGTGCCGGCGACCGGGAAGCTCACCGTCGGCGCGTGGAAGCCGTAGTCCATCAGGCGCTTCGCGATGTCCTCGACCTCGACGCCGCTGGCCGCCTTCACGACGCGCGTGTCGACGATGCACTCGTGCGCCACCGTGCCGTTCTGCGCCTTGTAGAGCACCGGGAAGGCGTCCTTGAGGCGGTGGGCGACGTAGTTCGCGTTGAGGATCGCGACCTTGGTGGCCGTCGCCAGTCCCTCGCCGCCCATCAGCTTGATGTAGACCCAGCTGATCGGGAGGATGCTCGCGCTCCCCCACGGCGCCGCCGACACCGGGCCGATCGCCTGGCCGCCGCCGACGGTCTGCACCGGGTGCCCCGGGAGGAACGGGACGAGCTGCGGCGCGACGCCGATCGGCCCCATCCCCGGGCCGCCGCCGCCGTGCGGGATGCAGAACGTCTTGTGCAGGTTCAGGTGGCAGACGTCGGCGCCGATGTCGCCCGGGCGCGCCAGCCCGACCATCGCGTTCATGTTCGCGCCGTCCATGTAGACCTGCCCGCCGTGCTCGTGCACGATCGCGCAGATGTCCTTCACCGCCTCCTCGAAGACGCCGTGCGTCGACGGGTAGGTGATCATGAGCGCCGCCAGCTTCGCCGAGTGCTCGGCGGCCTTCTTCCGCAGGTCGGCGACGTCCACGTTCCCGTGCTGGTCGGTGCCGACCACCACGACCTTCATCCCGGCCATCACCGCGCTCGCCGGGTTGGTGCCGTGCGCGCTCTGCGGGATCAGGCAGACGTCGCGGTGCGCCTCGCCGCGCGCGCGGTGGTACTCGCGGATCACGAGCAGCCCCGCGTACTCCCCCTGCGAGCCGGCGTTCGGCTGCAGCGACACGGCCGCGAAGCCGGTGATCTCGGCGAGGTCCTTCTCCAGCCCGTCGAACAGCGCGCGGTAGCCCTCCCACTGCGCGGCCGGCGCGAACGGGTGCAGCTGGCCGAACTCGGGCCACGTCACCGGCACCATCTCGGCGGTGGCGTTCAGCTTCATCGTGCAGCTGCCGAGCGGGATCATCGAGTGCGTGAGCGAGAGGTCGCGCGACTCCAGCATGCGGAGGTAGCGCAGCATCTCGGTCTCGCTGTGGTGCGTCGAGAAGACCGGGTGCGTGAGGAACGGGCTGGTGCGGGCGAAGCGCTCGTCGTAGCGCGGGTCCGCCTCGTCCAGCAGCTCCTCGACCGTGAACGCGGGCTCCGCGCCTGCGTTGAACGCGGCCAGCACGTCGAGCACGTCGCGCGGGCCCACCGTCTCGTCGAGCGCCACCGCGAGCACGCCCGGCTCGACCACGCGCAGGTTGATCCGGCGCGCCGCCGCGGCGTCGAGGACGTCCTGCTGCCCGTGCGTCCCCACCTCGACCGACACCGTGTCGAAGTAGTCGTCGTGCGTGACGTGGAAGCCGAGGCGCTCCAGCCCGGCGTGCAGGACGCGGGCGAGCGTGTGGACGCGGCGGGCGATGCGCGTCAGCCCCTCGGGGCCATGCCACACCGCGTACATCCCGGCGATCACGGCCAGCAGCACCTGCGCCGTGCAGACGTTGCTGGTCGCCTTCTCGCGGCGGATGTGCTGCTCGCGCGTCTGGAGCGCCATGCGCAGCGCGGGCTTCGCGTCGGCGTCGCGGCTGACGCCGATGATGCGCCCGGGGATGATCCGCTTGTACTCGTCGCGCGTGGCGAAGAACGCGGCGTGCGGGCCGCCGAAGCCGAGCGGCACGCCGAAGCGCTGCGTGTTGCCGACCGCCACGTCGGCGCCCCACTCCCCCGGCGGGGCCAGCAGCGTGAGCGACAGCAGGTCGCAGGCGGCGGTGACCAGGGCGCCGGCGGCGTGCGCGGCGTCGCAGAAGGCGCGGTGGTCCCGCACCGCGCCGTCGGTCGCCGGGTACTGCAGCAGCGCGCCGAACACCTCGGCGCCGAAGGTGAAGGTCGCCGGGTCGCCGACCACCACCGTGATCCCGCGCGCCTCGGCGCGGGTGCGCACGACCTCGATCGTCTGCGGGTGGCAGTCGCGGGCGACGAAGTACGTCTCCTTCCCCGGCTTCCCCTTGGCGGCGTAGCTCATCGCCATCGCCTCGGCGGCGGCCGTCCCCTCGTCGAGCAGCGAGGCGTTGGCGATCTCCAGCCCCGTCAGGTCGATGACGGCCGTCTGGAAGTTCAGCAGCGCCTCGAGGCGCCCCTGCGCGATCTCGGCCTGGTACGGCGTGTAGGCCGTGTACCAGCCCGGGTTCTCCAGCACGTTGCGCTGGATGACCGGCGGCGTGAGGGTCGCGTGGTACCCCATCCCGAGGTACGAGCGCCAGACCTGGTTGCGCCCGGCGAGCGCGCGCAGCTCGGCGAGGACGTCGTGCTCGGTGCGCGCGGGGCCGATGGCCAGCGTGCGCCGGAGGCGGATGTTGGCGGGCACGACCGCGTCGACGAAGGCGTCGAGCGAGTCGTAGCCGAGGGCGGCGAGCATGGCCTGCTGCTCCGCGTCGCTCGGGCCGACGTGGCGGCTCACGAACGTGTCGGACTCCAGGGCGGCGGCCAGGGGGCGGGTCGAGGTCATCGGGTGGCTCTGGGGGCTTGGAGCGCGG
This sequence comes from Roseisolibacter sp. H3M3-2, assembly GCF_029211165.1. Classification (GTDB taxonomy): domain Bacteria; phylum Gemmatimonadota; class Gemmatimonadetes; order Gemmatimonadales; family Gemmatimonadaceae; genus Roseisolibacter. Next base: position 3,704 of record NZ_JARGEK010000164.1, on the reverse strand, counting down.
CCGGCGCGGATCGCGAAGCCGTTGCCGCGACAGCAGATGAACTTAACGGGCGGCCGATCGTTCCGGGGGCTGACGGGGCGCCGGCGCCCGGCTTGATTCCCCGCGTGCGCCTCCGCCTGCTGCTCACCCCGCCCCTCCCGGGGGCGCTCAACATGGCCCTCGACGACGCCCTCATGGCGCGGGCCCGGCGCACCGGCGAGGTCCACCTGCGCAGCTACGCCTGGGAGCGCCCGACGCTCTCGCTGGGGCGCCACCAGAAGGCGGCGGGGCTCTACGACCGCGTCCGGCTGGCCGAGCGCGGGATCGACGTCGTGCGCCGCCCGACCGGGGGGCGGGCGATCCTGCACTGGCGCGAGGTCACCTACAGCGTGACGGCACCGATCGGCGTGCTCGCGCCCCCGGACGCGCCGCTGGCGGCCGCCCTCGGGCGGATCAATCGGGTGCTGGTGGCGGCGCTGCGCGCGCTCGGCGTCCCCGCCCGCGAGGCGACGCCGGCCGGCCGCGCGCCGATCCCCGACGGCGCCCCCTGCTTCGAGGTCCCGACCGGGGGGGAGCTGGTGCTCGACCGCCCGGACGGCCCGCGCAAGCTGGTGGGGAGCGCCCAGTGGCGCGACGACGGGGCGCTGCTGCAGCACGGGTCGATCCTGCTGGCCGACGACCAGTCGACCGTGGCGACGCTCGCCACGCGCCCGCTGCCGCCGATCCCGCCGCCCGCGTCGCTGGGCGAGGCGCTCGGCCGCGTCCCCTCGCTCGACGAGGTGGCGGCGGCGCTGGAGGGGGCGGCTCGCGCCCTGCTCGCATCCGACGCGTCGCGGCTCGACGGCGAGGCGCTGGCGGAGGTCGGGCGCGACGCCGAGGCACGCGCGCCGCACTACGCGGACCCCGGCTGGACCTGGCGCCGCTAGGCGCTCACCTTGCGCGCGGTGCCGTTCGGCCCGTCGATCGTCCTAGGACCGGGCGGCAGCGCGCCGCCCCCGATCGCCGTCCGCCGCCCCGTCGTGCCGAAGCGCCCTCCGTTCCAGACCGCCCTCCTCCCCGCCGCGACGGCGGCGCTCGCCGCGGCCCTCGCCGGGTGCGACCGCGCCCCGGCCGCGTCCGGCGGCGACGCCGCGCCCGGCGGCACCGTCGTCGTCGCGGCGGCAGCGGAGCCGGGGAACATCCTCCCCGTCCTGCCGAACACGACGCAGGGGCAGTCGATCTACGCCCAGCTGTTCGACCGGCTGGCGGAGATCGGGCCGGCGCTGAACACGGTGGGCGACCAGGGCTTCCGCCCCCGCCTCGCGAGGTCGTGGGCCTGGGCGCCCGACTCGCTCTCGGTGCGCTTCGCGCTCGACGCGGCGGCGCGCTGGCACGACGGGCGCCCGGTGACGGCCGCCGACGTCGCCTTCAGCTTCCGCCTCGCCACCGACCCGCGCGCGGCCAGCCCCGTCGCGCCGCTGCTGGCCAACGTCGACTCGGTGACGGCGCCCGACAGCGCGACGGCGGTCGTGTGGTTCGCCCGCCGCTCGCCGCAGCAGTTCTTCGACGCGGTCTACCACCTGTACGTGCTCCCCGAGCACCGCCTGCGCGACGTCGCGCCCGACCGCCTCGCCGCGAGCCCCTTCGCGCGCGAGCCGGTGGGGAGCGGGCGGTTCCGCTTCGCGCGCTGGGAGCGCGGGCAGCGGCTGGAGCTGGAGGCGGTGCCGGACCACTGGCGCGGGCGCGCGAAGCTCGACCGGCTGGTGTGGGCGTTCGCGCCCGACTTCGGCACCGCGACGATCCGCCTGCTGGCGGGCGACGCCGACTTCGTCGAGAACCTGCGCCCCGAGACGCTCGGGCAGATGACGCGCAGCCGCTCGCTGCGCCTCGTCCCCTACCCGTCGCTCGACTACGGCTTCCTGCAGTTCAACCTGCGCGCGGCCGACGCGTCGGGCGCGGCGCACCCGCTGTTCGCCGACCGCGAGCTGCGCCGCGCGCTGACGATGGCCGTCGACCGCGAGCGCGTGGTGCGCAACGTCTTCGACTCGCTCGCCTACACGGCGGTCGGGCCGGTGCCGCGCGCCGTCTTCCCCGACTGGGAGCGGCTGCGCCAGCTCCCCTACGACGTCGCCCGCGCGCGCGCCCTCCTCGACTCGCTCGGCTGGCGCGACGCCGACGGCGACGGGACGCGCGAGCGCGACGGCGTGCCGCTCGCCTTCGGCGTGCTGGTCCCGACGTCGAGCCAGATCCGCCAGCGCCTGGCGGTGCTGATGCAGGAGCAGCTGCGCGGCGTCGGCGCGCGCGTGACCGTCGAGCCGCTGGAGATCGGCGTGTTCGTCGACCGGCTCAACGACCGCCGCTTCGACGCGGCGATGGGCGGGTGGCACACCGACCCCAGCCCCGCCGGCATCCGCGAGACGTGGGGGGTGATCGGCACGCGGACCAGCGGCGGGTCGAACTACGGGAGCTACGAGAGCCGGGCGTTCGAGACCGCCGTCGACAGCGCGCTCGACGCCAACTCGCCGGAGCGCAGCCGCGCGCACTGGCTGCGCGCCTACCAGACGATCCTCGACGACGCGCCCGCGGTCTGGCTGTTCGAGCCGCGGCTGGTCGCCGGCGTGCACCGCCGCATCCAGGTCGCCGGGCTGCGCGCCGACGGCTGGTGGGCGGAGCTCGACGAGTGGTCGATCCCGCTCGGCGCGCGCATCGGGCGCGACCGCGTCGGCGGGCGCTGACGGCGCCGATGCTCGCCTTCCTCGTCCGCCGGCTGCTGCACGCGGTGGCGGTGGTGGCGCTCGCCGCCACCGCGACCTTCACGCTGCTGCAGCTCGCCCCGGGCGACCCCGTGAGCGCGACGCTCGACCAGCCGACGGTCCCCGAGTCGGTGCGCGAAGCCTGGCGGCGGCGCTACGGGCTGGACCGCCCGGCGCCCGAGCAGTTCGCGCGCTACGTCGGCGCGGCGATGCGCGGCGACCTGGGGTGGTCGTTCACCGAGCAGCGCCCGGTGCGCGAGGTGCTCGGCGACGCGCTCCCCCGCACCGCGCTGCTCATGTCGACGGCGCTCGCCCTGGCGCTCGCCGCCGGGCTGGCGCTCGGCGCGTGGCAGGCGTGGCGCCCCGACGCGTCGCTGCCGCGCACCGTCTCGGGCGCGGCCGTGCTGCTCTCCGCCGTCCCCGAGTTCGCGCTCGGGCTCGTGCTGCTGACGGTGTTCTCGCTCAAGCTCAACATGCTCCCCTCGGGCGGGATCGCCGACGCGGTGCTCGAGTCGGTGGGCACCCCCGCCGAGCGCGCGGTGGACCGGCTGCGCCACCTGGTGATGCCCGCGGTGGCGCTGGCCCTCGGCTGGACGTCGAGCGTGGCGCGGCACCAGCGCGCGGCGCTGCGCGACGTGGTGGACGACGACTTCGTGCGGACCGCGCGCGCCAAGGGGGCGAGCGAGCGGCGCGTGCTGTTCCGCCACGCGCTGCGCGCCGCCGTCGCGCCGACGATCACGCTCGTCGGCCTCGGGCTGCCGATGCTCGTCGGCGGCGCGGTGGTGGTCGAGTCGGTGTTCGGCTGGCCGGGGATGGGGCTCGTCGCCGCCCGCGCGGTGGCGTCGCGCGACTACGCGCTGGTGACCGGCGCCGCCGTCGCCGGCAGCGCCGCCGTCGCGCTGGGCTCCCTGCTCGCCGCCCTGCTGGTGGGCGCGGTCGACCCGCGCCTGCGCCGCCCCGGCTGACCGCGCCGTGACCGCGCCCGTCCCCGGC
>NZ_JARGEK010000163.1 GCF_029211165.1 Roseisolibacter sp. H3M3-2 | reverse complement strand
CCGCAGCGCGCCGCGCAGGCTCGCGGCGGGCAGCGGGCCGAGGAGGCGCGCGACCACCAGCGCGAGCCGCCGCCACCGCTCGTCGGCCGCAAGTGCGTCGCCCGCCGCCGCGCCCGCGGCCTCGTACACCCGCACGCCCCCCTCGCGGCGCGTGACGCGCAGCCAGCCGTGGTGCTGCAGCCACTCCAGCGCGCACGTCGTGGCGCGCGACTGGCCGCCCCACCAGTTGGTCTCGCGCGTGGCGCCGAACGCCGCCTCCAGCGCCCGCGGGTGCGTCGGCCCGGCGCGGCGCACGTGCGCCAGCACCTCGCGCGCCAGCCCCTCCGGCGCGACGGCGCCCGGGCGCGGGTGCAGCAGCGCGCGCGTCGCCGGCGGCACGAAGCCGTACGCGTACACGAAGTCCTCGTCGAGGCCGAGCGCGGGGTAGCGGCGCTCGAGGTCCCCGGCCCGGTAGCGCGGCACGCGGTGGCGGAGGATCAGGTCCTGCGCGCGCGCCGGGGCGCGGATCGGGTCGGCCTGCACGAACCCGAGCCGCGCCACCGTCGCCGCGAGGTCGCCGCGCTCGGCGAAGAGGCGCCGCGCGAGGTGCGCGCGCATCCGGGGCGCGGTCGGGCGCACGGCCGTCGTCACGTCAGCGGACCGGCAGCCCGGCGTCGGCCATCGTGCGCTTGAGCGCGCCCACCGTCGTCACCCCGTCGTGCAGGATCCCGGCGACCAGCGCCGCGTCGGCGTGCCCGTCGGCGATCGCCGCCCGCACGTGCTCCGCGTTCCCGGCGCCGCCGCTGGCGATCACCGGCACGTCCACCGCGTCGGCCACCGCGCGCGTGAGCGGCAGGTCGTAGCCGGTGCGCGCGCCGTCGCGGTCGATGCTGGTGAGCAGGATCTCGCCGGCGCCGCGCCGCACGCACTCGCGCGCCCACGCCACCGCCTCGCGGTCGGTCGGCGCGCGGCCGCCCTTCACGTACACGCGGAAGATCCCGGCCGCGTCGTCCCACTTGGCGTCGATGGACGCCACCACGCACTGCGCGCCGAACCGCCACGCGCTCTCGGTCAGCACCTCGGGGCGCTCGACCGCCGCCGAGTTGATCGAGACCTTGTCGGCCCCCGCGCGCAGCGCGCGCCCGACGTCGTCGGCGGTGCGCACGCCCCCGCCGATGGTCAGCGGCACGAACAGCCGCTCGGCCGTCCGCCGCGCCACGTCGAGCAGCGTCGCGCGCTCCTCGGACGACGCCGAGATGTCGAGGAAGGTGATCTCGTCGGCCCCCTCGGCCTCGTAGCGCGCCGCCAGCTCGACCGGGTCGCCGACGTCGCGCAGGTTCACGAACTGCGTCCCCTTCACGACGCGCCCGCCCTTGACGTCGAGGCAGACGATGAGGCGGCGGGTCAGCATGGGAGGAAGCGTCGAGCGGTGAGCGTCGAGCGTCGAGCGGACGCCCTCGCGCGCGGGAGGTCAGGCGTCACCGGGAGCCCCCTCGACGCTCGACGCTCCACGCTCGACGCTCGTGAGGCTCACCGCGCCCTTGGTCGAGAACACCACCCCCGACTCCGCCAGCGCGTCTCGCAGCGCCAGCCCGAGCGCCTTGAACGCCGCCTCGACGACGTGGTGCCGGTCGCGGCCGCGCAGGGTGCGCACGTGCAGCGTCGCCCGCGCGTTGTACGCGAACGACTGGAACCAGTGGTCGTACAGCCGCGCCGGCAGCCGCCCGGCGTACCACGCGCGCCCGCCCAGGTCGAGCGAGACGTGCACCAGCGCGTCGTCCATCGGGATCGTGCGGTCGCCGTAGCGCGCCGCCGTCGCCGGGGCGAGCGTGCGCACCGCCTCGCCGAACGCGATCCCCACGTCCTCGATCAGGTGGTGCGGCAGGTCCCCGCGGGCGCGCACGTCGAGGTCGAGCCCCGCGTAGCGCGCCAGCGTCACCAGCATGTGGTCGAGGAACGGCGCCGACGTGTCGACGCGCGCCGCCGGCGCCTCGGGCCGCGCGGCGCGGGCGACGGTGATGGTGATCTGGGTTTCCTTCGTCTCGCGGACAATCGTGGGCATGGGGGTCGGGTTCCGTGCGCGGGTTCGGTGTGGCGTGTCCTGCGACCTGCGACCTGCGACCTGCGAGGGCACCCGGTCGCAGGTCGCAGGTCGCAGGCGTTCAGTCCTCGTGGAATTCCTCGATGATCGCCCGCGGATCGAGCGCCCCGGTGTACAGCGCCATCCCCACGATCGCCCCCGCCACGCCGCGGTCGGCCAGCGCGCGCAGATCGCCGGCGCTCGACACGCCGCCCGAGGCGAACACGGGGACGTGCGCGGCCTCGGCGACGTCCTCCATCAGCGGCAGGTCGGTGCCGCGCATCTGCCCCTCCAGGTGCACCGCGGTCACCATCACCGCCGCCAGCGGTACGTCGTGCAGCTCCTCGAGCACGTCGGTGACGACCCGCGGCAGCGTGTGCTGCCACCCGCGCGTCACGATCCGCCGCTCGCGCACGTCGGCCGCGAGCACCAGCTGGTGCGGGTAGTGCTCGGCCATCTCGCGCAGCCAGTCCGGGTCCTCGAGCGCGCGCGTCCCCACCACCACCGCGCCGGCGCCGGCGTCGATCAGGCGCTCGACCGCCGCCTCGTCGCGCACGCCGCCCCCGGCCTGCACCAGGTCGACGCCGCCGTGCCGCACGATCTCGGCGACCGCCGACGCGTTCGAGCCGCGCCCCGTCGCCGCGTCGAGGTCGACCACGTGCAGCCGCCGGAAGCCGAGGCGCGCCCACTCGCGCGCCACGGCCAGCGGGTCCTCGAGACGCACGCGCTCCTCCGCGTACTCGCCGCCCACCAGCTGCACGCACGCGCCGTCGCGCAGGTCCACCGCGGGGATCACGATCATCGGTCGGGGGGGAGGGAGGTCACGAACGCCGCGATCAGCGCCACGCCCGGCGCGCTGCTCTTCTCGGGGTGGAACTGCACGCCCACCGCCGCGCCCGCGCGCACCGCGGCCGGGAAGCGGTCGCCCTCGTGCTCGCTCCACGCGATCACCGGCGCCGGGTCGGCCGGGCGGCACACGAAGCTGTTGGCGTAGTACGCGACGTCGAGGCGCGACGCCGCCAGCAGCGGGTCCGGCGTCGCGGCCGCGGGCTCGATCGCGTTCCACCCGATCTGCGGCACGCGCCGCGCCGAGAGCCGCATCACGCGCCCCGGGATCACCGCCAGCCCGTCGCCCGGCCCCTCGTCGCTCCCCTCGAACAGGAGCTGCATGCCGAGGCAGATGCCGAGCGTCGGCAGCCCGGCCGCCACCGCGTCGCGCATCGCGTCGCGCCCCGGCGCCAGCCGCTCGGCGGCCGCGGCGAAGGCGCCGACGCCGGGGAGCACCAGCGCGTCGGTGTCCCGCACCGCGAGCGCCGGGTCGGCCTCCACGCGCACCGCGGCGCCGGCGCGCTCCAGCGCCTTGGCCAGCGAGTGCAGGTTGCCGGCGCCGTAGTCGAACAGCGTCACGCGCCGCGTCATCGCCCCTCCGGCGCGGGGGTCTCCAGCACGCGCGCCAGCGCCTCGAGCACGCGGCGCTGCACCGCGTCGGGGCCGGCGTTGAGGCGCAGCCCCTCGCCGCCGCTCGCCGCCAGCGCCGGCACCACGGTCGGCAGCCCGGCGAACACGCGCACGCCGACGTCGAACTCGGCCGCCAGCCGCATCGCGACCGCCCGGGCGTCGGGGAGCGGCACGAACGAGAAGTGCGCCGCCGTCGGCGCCGGCGCGAGGCCGAGCGCGCGGAGCCCCGCGTCGAACTTCCGGCGCTGCGCCACCGCGACGCGCGCGTGCTCGGCGACCCACCGCCGCCCGTCGTCGGCGTCGGCGAGCGCCGCCAGCGCGCCCCGCTCCGACAGCGCCGACACCACGAACGGGCCGCGCGCCTTGTCCACCTCGCGCACCAGCGCCGGGTCGCCGACGCCGTAGCCCACGCGCAGCCCCGCCAGCCCGAACGCCTTGCTCAGCGTGCGCAGCGACAGCACGCGGCGCATCCCCGGCGCCTCGGGCGTGAACACCTCGGCGCGCCGCTCGTCGTCGGCCAGCACGTACTCGGCGTACGCCTCGTCGACGATCACCAGCCCGCGCGCGCCGGCGACCACCCGCTCGACCGTGGCGCGCGCGAGCGGCGTCCCCGTCGGGTTGTTGGGCGTGCAGAGGTAGGTGATCGCCGCGTCGGCCGCGAGCAGCGCGTCGGCGTCGGCGGCCCAGTCGTCGCCGGCCAGCGGCACCGGCACCGGCGCCATCCCGTTCGCGTGCGCGTAGATCGGCACCATCGAGAAGGTCGGCGCCGGGTACGCCACGCGCCCGCCCACCTCGGCGAACGCGCGGAAGGCGCAGTCGATCACGCCGTCCGAGCCCGCGCCCGTCGTGACCTCGTCCGGCGCCACGCCGGCGTGGTCGGCGATCGCCGCCTTGATCGCGGCGCCGTAGAGCGACGGGTAGTTGAACACCGTCGCGTCGGGCGCCGCGCGCACCGCCGCCAGCGCCGCCGGCGGCGCGCCCCACAGGTTGATCGTGTCGCCGACGTCGGTGCCGCAGGGCGGGGTGCCGGGGGCGTAGAGCGGGATGTGGGCGTAGCTCGGGCGCGATGCCGGAGCGTCGAGCGTGGAGCGTCGAGCGTCGAGGGTGGTGCTGGTGTCACTCATGGTCGGTCTCACGGTCCGGGGTATCGCTCGACGCTCGACGCTCGTCGCTCGCCTCCTCCCGAATGTCCTTCACCCGCTTCCGGAACGCCCGCTCCCGCAGCCGCGTCCGCCCGCCGTCGCGGTCCTTCATCCACGCCCGCGCCGCCGCCGCGTGCCCCGGCAGCCCCTCGGCGTCGGCGAAGCGGCCCACGTCCCACGCCAGCTTGGCCGCCGCCTGCGGCGTCACCCGCTGGTACGACGTCCAGCGCACGAAGTCGAGCGTCGACAGCCCCGAGTACGAGCGCGCCAGCCCGCCCGTCGGCAGCACGTGGTTGGCGCCGGTCATGTAGTCGCCGTACGCCACCGAGCTGGTCTCGCCGAGGAACACCGTCCCCGCGTTGCGCAGCCGGCCGAGCACCATCTTCTGCTCCGGCTCCCCGATGGCGAGCAGCAGGTGCTCGGCGGCGTAGTCGCTCGCGAACGCCGCCGCCTCGTCGTACGTCTGCGCCACCAGCACGCCCCCCTGCCCCGCCAGCGCGCGCTCGACGATGTCGCGCCGCTCGGCGTCGGGGATCAGGTCGGCCAGCGCGTCCTCCACCTGCTCCGCCGTCTCGTCGCCGACCGCCACGCACACCACCGCGGCCAGCGGGTCGTGCTCGGCCTGCGCGAGGAGCTCGCGCGCGACCGTCACCGGGTCGGCCGTGTGGTCGGCGATCGCCAGCAGCTCGCTCGGCCCCGCCGGGCTGTCGATCGCGCACACGCTCGCCACCTGCGCCTTCGCCTCGGCGACGTACGCGTTCCCCGGGCCGACGATGCGGTCGACTCGGGGCACGCTCTCGGTGCCGTACGCCATCGCCGCCACCGCGCCGGCGCCGCCGATCGCGAACACGCGGTCGACGCCGGCCAGCGCCGCCGCCGCCAGCACCACCGCCGACGGGAGCCCGTCGGGGCCCGGCGGGGAGCAGAGCACCACCTCGCCCACGCCCGCGACCTTCGCCGGCACCACGCCCATGATCACGGAGCTCGGGTACGCCGCGCGCCCGCCGGGCGCGTACACGCCCACGCGGCGCAGCGGGTCGGGGCGCCGCCCGACGACGATCCCCGGCTCGGGCTCGACCTCCGACGCCTTCGGCCGGAACGCCGCGTGCACGGTGCGGACGTTGGCGATCGTGCGCTCCATCGCGCGCCGCAGCCCGCCGTCCAGCTCCTCGAGCGCCGCGCGCCACTCCGCCGGCGGCACCTCGACCGCCGCCAGCTCGGCGCGGTCGAACTCGCGCGCCATCTCGCGCAGCGCCGCGTCGCCGTCGCGCCGCACGCGCTCGACGATCGCCGCCGTGCGCGCGCGGATCTCGGGGTCGCTGGTCCCCGCGCGGTCGCACAGCAGCCGCCGCTCGGCGTCCGGCAGCCGGTCGACGCGCCCGCGGAACCGCAGCCGCACCGTCCCGTCGGCCCCGCCCTCCGGCGACAGCGGCACCCCCTCGCTCGCCGCCGCCGCGCGCAGCTCGTGCGCCACCCCGGAGGACACGAACTCCCCCTCGCGCGCCCCGCCCTCGGTATCCCCGCCTGTCGTCATCATTTCTCGCCGTATCGGATCTCGCGGTATCGGAACTCGCCCCACCCGGCCGTCACGGCATCAGCCGTTCGATGCGCGTCACGAGAATCCCCTCCCCCCCCAGCGCCTTGAGCTGCGCGATCGTCCGGTAGAGCGTCGCCGCCGGCACCACCGCGTGCACCGCCACGTACGCCGACGTCCCGATCGCGCCGCCGTTCAGGATGTCGATCACCGTCGGCCCGTTGAGCCCCGGCAGCACCTGCTTGACCCGTTCCAGCGCGGCGCGCGGGACGTTGGCCATCACGTAGCGCTTGCCGCGCGCGCGCAGCACCGACTCCAGCGCCGTCACCAGCTCCTCCAGCGCGCGCTGCTTCTCGGTCGGCGTCTCGCCGGCGGCCGCCACCGCGCCGGGCGCGGCGATGAGGCGCGCGCTCGACTCGAGCACCGTCGCCACCTCGCGCAGCCCGTTCATCTTGAGCGTCGAGCCCGTCGAGGTGAGGTCGACGATGACGTCGGCGATCCCGAGGTGCGGCGCGATCTCGACCGCGCCCGAGATCGGGACCAGCGTGACCGTGCGCCCGCGCTCCTCGAACCAGCGCTGCGTCACGCGCGGGAACACGGTCGCCACGCGCACCGCCTCCGGCCCGTCGAGGTCGGCGACGTCGCGCACGCGCGTGTCCTCGCGCGCCGCCAGCACCACGCGGCAGCGCCCGAAGCCCAGGTCGAGCAGCGCGGCCAGCGGGCGCCCCGACTCGCACACCAGGTCCCACCCCGTGACGCCCGCGTCGGCGGCGCCGTCGGCGACGAACTCGGGAATGTCCTGCGCGCGGACGAAGATGGCCTCGAACTCCCCGCCGAGCGACGCGGTGAGCGCGCGGTCGCCGCGCACCCGGACCTCGAGCCCGGCGTCGGTGAAGAGCTCGCGGGCGTCCTCGGCGAGGCGCCCCTTGTTGGGCAGTGCGATGCGGAGCATGGGAGCGTGGGGGGGCAAAACGAACGCGGCCCGTCCTGGGGACGGGCCGCGGGTGCGAGCCGGGCGGTGGGGGCGGCGGGTCGTCCTCGCCGTCTCACGCACGCGCGCGCGTCACGCCGCGGCCCGAGGGGCCGTGACCGTGATGCGCGTGATGGTGGCGGGGCGCGTGCGACGCGTGCGACATGGCCGGCAAGCTAGGCGCCCCGCCGCGCGCGCGGAAGTCCCGCGGGCGCCCCGCCGGAGGCCCGACGCGTGACGGAGCCGTACCGCGTCTGGCCTTGCGCGCCGGGCACGCCCCCGCGAGACTGCCCGCCGCCGCGCGGCGCCCCCGCGCGGTCCCCCCACGCACTCCTCCCTCCTCCCTCAGGCGGCCATGAACAAGTCCGAGCTGATCCAGCACATCGCCGACGAGCACGAGCTCTCGCGCGCCCAGGCCTCGCGCATCATCAACTCGCTGTTCGACCCGAACGGCGGCGTCATCGCCAAGGCGCTGAAGAAGGGCGACGCGGTGTCGATCACCGGCTTCGGCACGTTCGAGCAGCGCAAGCGCGGCGCCCGCACGTTCCGCAACCCGCAGACGGGCGAGCCCGTGAAGGCGAAGGCCAGCAAGGTCCCGGCGTTCCGCGCCGGCGCGACGCTCAAGGGCACCGTCCGCGGCACCGCCAAGGGCAAGTGAGCCCCGCCGGGCCCCGTCGGGCCCGCCAGGACGCGCCACGAACGCCCGCCCGGCAACCGTCGGGCGGGCGTCTGCGTTGACGTGTCGCGGCGCACCTCGGGCAGTTGATTCCCCATCCGGGGCCGCGTAGCATTCGCCTGCTGCCGGGGACGCTCGGCAGCCCGGTCCCACATGGTGTGCGGCACCGGCTCTGAACGGCCTTGGAGGCTTCCAGACAATGCGTTTCAGCGCTTTTGCGTTTGTGGCCAGCGCGCTCGTGCTCGCGGCCTGCGGTGGGAACAAGGACAACGCGGCCGACACGGCCGCCGCCGCCCCGGCGGCGACGGACGCCGCCGCTCCGGCCCCGGCGACGGACGCCGCGGCCTCGACGGCCACCGCGCAGCCGGCGACCGGCAAGACCCACACGGTCAACATGGTCGGCGACGAGAAGGGCTACCGCTTCGAGCCCGCCAACCTGACGATCGCCGCGGGCGACGCGGTCGACTTCATCATGGTCTCGGGCGGCCCGCACAACGTGGCGTTCGACCAGGCCGCGATCCCGGCCGCCGGCGCCGCGCAGCTCACGGCGAACATCCCGAACGCCGCCGCGCCGCTCACGTCGCAGATGATGCTCAACCCGAACGAGAAGGTCACCATCTCGTTCGCCGGCGTCGCGCCGGGCACGTACAACTACAACTGCACGCCGCACCTCGCGATGGGGATGAAGGGCGTGATCACGGTCCAGTAAGCGACCCTGGTCTCCGCAGTCCCGGAGGCGCCGGCCCACGTGGCCGGCGCCTTCGTCGTTTCCGGAACCCGGGCGCCGCTCTTGCCCTTCGTGGACGCATGATCCGCTGGGGCCTCTGCTGCCAGTTCCTCGACGCGCCCATCAGGTTCCGCACGGCGACGCACCGCTACGTCTCGGGGCTCGACGCCGGGGCGCGCCGCGCCTACCTCGCCGGCATCGCGCGCGACAACGCCGCCGCCCTCGCGCAGGCGGTCGACCGCTGCCACGCGCTCGGGATCGGCGCCTTCCGCATCAACAGCCAGATCCTCCCGCTCGCCACCCACCCGGTCACGGGCTACGCGCTCGCCGACCTGGAGGGCCCGGACGCCGAGGGGCTCGAGGCGGCGTTCGCCGCGATCGCGCCGCACGCCGCGCGCTGCGGGATCCGCCTCTCGCTCCACCCCGACCAGTTCGTCGTGCTCAACTCCGAGCGCGAGGCGGTGCGCGAGGCGTCGCGCCGCGAGCTGGAGTTCCAGTGCTGGGTCGCCGAGACGGTGGGCGCCGACGTCGTCACGCTGCACGTCGGCGGCGCGACCGGGGGCAAGGAGGCCGCGCTGGAGCGCCTCGCGCGCGCCGTCGACACGCTCTCCCCGCGCGCCCGCGCGCGCCTCGCGCTGGAGAACGACGACCGGCTGTTCTCCCCCGCCGACCTGCTCCCGTTCTGCGCGCGCACGGGGCTCCCGCTCGTCTACGACTCGCACCACCACCGCTGCAACCCCGACGCGCTGTCGGTCGAGGAGGCGACGCTGCGCTCGGCCGGGACGTGGGGCGCGCGCGAGCCGTACTTCCACGTCTCGTCGCCGCGCGACGGCTGGGACGCGAGGAACCCGCGCCCGCACGCCGACTACCTCGACCCCGCCGACCTGCCGCCGCTCTGGCGCGGCATGCCGCTCACGGTCGACGTCGAGGCGAAGGCGAAGGAGCGGGCCGTGCTCGCCATCATGGGGGAGGTCGGGGCGAGGCCGGTGGGGGCGGTGTAGCTTCCACGGGATGACGCTGCGGCGCTTCGCTCCTGCGGGGCTGCGGAAGAGCACCATGCCTTTCCGCAGCCCCGCCGCCCCGCAGCTCCCTCGTGAGGGCAACCCCGGAACGCGACCGTGACGACCGACGTCCGCCCCACCCCGCCCGGTTCCGCGTTCCCCGCGGGGGGGCGCGGCGTGGTCGTCGACGAGCCGCTGCCGCTCCCGCCGGGGGTGCAGCTGCGCGCGGCGTGGGCGGCCGCGCGGGCGCGCAACGCGATGCGGCGGCGCGGGCTCCTCGTCACCGGCGCGGGGGAGGCGCTGGTCCTCGCGCTCGGCGCGCGCGTGCTGGTGCCGCGCGAGGCGATCCGCGCCGCCCGCAACGCCGC
>NZ_JARGEK010000162.1 GCF_029211165.1 Roseisolibacter sp. H3M3-2 | reverse complement strand
TTCCCCGCGCCGTCGCGACGGCCTCCCCGGCGCAGCGTGCACGCGCCGCGGCACTGACCGCCGCGCTGGGCGGCGCGGGTAACGTGCTGCGCGTCGAGCCGGTGGCGGCGACGCGGCTGCGCGCCGAGCTGCGCGACGCCGGCGCGATGGACGAGGGCGCCCTGGCGCGCGACGGCGCGGCCGCGATGCGCGTCGCCCCCGACGTCGTGCACCTGGTGGTCGGCGCCGACTCCGAGGCGCTGGCCGCCGCGATGGCGGGGGGCTGAGCGATGCGCCGCCTCCTGTTGCCGGCGGCGGTCGCCGCGCTCGCGGGGTGCGGCGGCGCGCCCGCAGCCGACGCGCCCCCGACGTCGACGCCCGCCGCGCCCGCCTCGGCCTCCGTCGCGCACCCCGAGTGGGCGGGCCACGCGAACATCTACGAGGTGAACGTCCGCCAGTACACGCCCGAGGGGACGCTGCGCGCCTTCCAGGCGCACCTGCCGCGGCTGAAGGCGCTCGGCGCCGACATCCTCTGGCTCATGCCGGTGCAGCCGATCGGCGTCAAGAACCGCAAGGGGCCGCTCGGCAGCTACTACTCGGTCTCCGACTACCGCGCGATCAACCCGGAGTTCGGGACCGAGGCCGACATGCGCGCGCTGGTGGACGACGCGCACGCGCGCGGCATGCGCGTGATCCTCGACTGGGTGCCGAACCACACCGCATTCGACCACACCTGGGTCGCCGCGCACCCCGACTGGTACGTCAGGAACCCCGACGGGTCGATCTCGAACGCGCGCGACAACGAGGGGAAGGCCACCGACTGGACCGACGTCGCGGAGCTCGACTACGCGAAGCCCGAGATGCGCCGGGCGATGCTGGCCGACATGCGCTGGTGGCTGGACAGCATGAAGGTGGACGGCTTCCGCTGCGACGTCGCCGGCGGCGTGCCCGACGACTTCTGGGCCGAGGCGCGCCGCGAGCTGGGGGCGGGGCGCCCGGGGCTGTTCCTGCTCGCCGAGGCCGAGGCGCCGAAGGCGCACGCCGCGTTCGACATGACGTACGGGTGGGAGCTGCACCACCTGCTGAACGCGATCGCGAAGGGCGAGAAGGGGACGTCGGAGCTCGACCGCTACTTCGCGCGGCAGGACTCGACGTACCCGCGCGGCGCGATGCGCATGTACTTCACGAGCAACCACGACGAGAACAGCTGGCAGGGGACGGAGTTCGAGCGGATGGGGGAGAACCACCGGCCCGCGTTCGTGCTCGCCGCGACCGTGGCCGGCGGGACGCCGCTCGTCTACACGGGGCAGGAGGCGGGGCTGAACCGCCGCCTCCGCTTCTTCGAGAAGGACACGGTGCGGTGGAGCGACACCACGCTCACGCCGTTCTACCGCGCGCTGCTCGACCTCAAGCACCGCCAGCCGCCGCTCGGCAACGGGGAGCTGGGCGGGACGCAGGCGGCGCTGCGCACGGACGGCGGCGACCGCACCTGGGCGTTCACCCGCACCCGCGGCCAAAAGGTCGTGCTGGTGGCGGTCAACTTCGGCGACGCGCCGAAGACGCTGCGCTACGAGGGGCTGGCCGCGCCGGGCGCCTACACCGACTGGTTCGACCGCACCGTCACGACGCGCCTGGCGGCCTCGGGGACGCTCGACGTCCCGGCGCACGGCTGGCGCGTGCTGTTCCACTGAGCCGATGCCCATCGCGACGTCCCGCCCGCGCCGCCTCGCGGCGCTGCTGCTCCTCGCGGCCGCCTGCCGCTCGGCCCCGACCCCGGCCGTCGCCCCCGCGCCCGCCGTCGGACGCGCCGCCGCGGCGCGCGCCGCCGGCGAGGCCGCGTACGAGCCCGCGCGCGACATCGGCGCGCTGTTCGCCGACGTGCAGCACGCGCGCGTCTTCCCCGACGGCAAGACGTTCGTGGACGCGCGCCCGCTCGACGACCCGGCGCAGCTGGCGCGGCGCTACGCCGCCGAGCGCGGGCGGGCGGGGTTCGACCTCGCGACGTTCGTGCGCGGCACGTTCGAGGCGCCGCGCGCCGCGGGCGCCGACTACCGCCCCGACTCGGGGCGCACGATGGAGGCGCACATCCGCGCGCTCTGGCCCGCGCTCACGCGGCAGGCCGACCGCCCCGACACGCGCTCGTCGCTGATCCCGCTGCCGAACCCGTACGTCGTCCCGGGCGGCCGCTTCCGCGAGGTCTACTACTGGGACTCGTACTTCACGATGCTCGGCCTCGTGGAGAGCGGGCGGACGGACCTCGTGGGGAGCATGCTCGACAACTTCGCGCACCTCGTGCGCACGGTCGGGCACATCCCCAACGGGAACCGCACGTACTACCTCGGCCGCTCGCAGCCCCCGTACTTCGCGGCGATGGTGGGGCTCTACGCGGCGGCCACCGACACGACGCGCGCGATCCGGTACCTCGACGCGCTCGAGGCGGAGCACGCGTTCTGGATGGACGGGGCCGAACGCGCGGCGCCCGGCGGCGCGCACCGCCGCGTGGTGCGGACGCGCGGCGGGGCGACGCTCAACCGCTACTGGGACGACGTGCCGGCGCCGCGCCCCGAGTCGTTCCGCGAGGACGAGGAGCTGGGACGGTCGTTCGCCGAGGGGGCGGCGCGCGAGGCGTTCTACCGCCACGTGCGCGCGGCCGCGGAGAGCGGGTGGGACTTCTCCAGCCGCTGGATGCGCGACCCGAAGGACCTGCGCACGCTCGAGACGACGAACGTCGTCCCGGTGGACCTCAACAGCCTGCTCTACCACCAGGAGCGGATCATCGCGATGCTGCGGCGCGCGCGCGGCGCGGCCGGCGACGCCGAGGTCGCGCAGCGCTACGAGCGCGACGCCGGGGTGCGGCGGGCGGCGCTGCTGGCGGCGGCGTGGGACCCGGCCTCGGGGTTCTTCTACGACGTGCGGTGGACGACCGGCGAGCGCATCGCCGACCGCCCGACGCTGGCCGCCGCGGCGCCGCTCTACTTCGGGCTCGCGACGCCCGAGCAGGGGCGCGCGGTGGCGGCGCGCCTGGAGCGCGAGTTCGCGCAGCCGGGGGGCTTCGTGACGACGCTGGTGCGCTCCGGGCAGCAGTGGGACGCCCCCAACGGGTGGCCGCCGCTCCAGTGGCTGTCGATGCAGGGCGCGCGGTGCTACGGGCGCGCCGACCTCGCCGACACGGTGCGCGGGCGCTGGCTCGCGCTCAACCGGCGCGTGTACCGCACGACGCTGAAGATGACGGAGAAGTACGACGTCATGGACCTGAGCCGGCCCGCGGGGGGCGGGGAGTACCCGAACCAGGACGGCTTCGGCTGGACGAACGGGGTCGCGCTCGCGCTGGCGGCGCAGGTGGCGGGCGCCGAGGGGCCGCCGGCGGACCAGCGGCGGGCGGCGGTGGAGACGCCGTGTATGACCCGACGGTGAATCGCGCTGCGGGCCGCGGGCTGCGGATTCCAAACCCGCAGCCCGCGTCCTGCAGCCCCCTGGGTCGTCCGCCCCACGCGGATTCCCGCCCGCCGCCGCAGCGTAGGGCATGCCCAGACTCCGATTCCTGCTGGCGCTGCTCGCGCTCACGTCCGCCACGGCGGGCGCCCAGCTGCACGTCGCCGTCCGCGTCTCCCCCGTCGCCGACCTCGCGCACCAGCTGGACTGCGTGACGGGGGTGGTGGGGCAGTGCGCGACCGACGACTACCGCGCGCTGTGGCGGCAGCGGTTCCTGCGCGACGCCGCCGACTCGGCCGCCGCGCGCGCGTGGGGCGCGCTGCGCGCCCGCTACCAGAACGCCTCGACGCAGGTCGACACGGGCGGCGCCGATGGCGTGGGGCGGCAGTACCGGTGGATCACGCTCGGCGACCGGTGGCGGCTGGCCGGGCTGCAGGCGCGGTCGTGGGACGATTACGGGGAGCGGCTGGCGCTGGTGCTGCTGCCGCAGGACCGCGCCCGCGCGGCGGCGGCGCTGGCGCACTTCCGCCCGCGCTTCGACGCGTGGTGGGAGGCCGAGGCGCGCGGCCCGCTCACGCGCGGGCGCGACACGCTCGCCGTGCTGCTGGCGACGCCGGAGCTCCGCGCGCTGCTCGACGGGGCGCGGCACTTCTACGGCGCGACGGGGCCGGGGAGCGACACGGTGTCGCTGACGCTCGTCGCGCGTGCCGGGCTGGCGGGGCGCGGCACGAGCGCGGAGGTGGTGGAGGGGTGGGCGGTGCAGGAGCTGCTCCCCGACGCGTCGCCGGCGCGCGAGGTGGGGGTGACGCTGCACGAGGTGGCGCACCTGCTGCTCGCCCTCGCCCCCGACGACGCGAAGGCGGCGGTCGCCGCCGAGCTGGCCCGCCACGGGCTGGAGGGGCGCGCCGCGCGCAGCCTGCTCGACGAGGGGCTGGCGACGGCGTTCGGCAACGGGCTGGTGGAGCGCGCCGTGCGCCCGGCGGCGCGCTGGGCCGCGTACGCCGCGCAGCCGCGCTCCTTCTACAACGACGACGCGATCGACGTCGCGGGGAAGGCGCTGATGCCGGTGCTCGACTCGCTGCTGCGCGCCGGCGCGACGCTGCGCGACCCCGCGGCGCTGGCCGCCGTCCGCGTCGCGCTGCGGGACGCGATGGGCGACGGGCTGACGCGCCCCTACGCGCTGCTGCACGACGTGTGGGGCTTCGTCGACGAGCGGGTGGCCGAGCCGTTCGCGGTGACGCGGCGCCTCCAGGGCGCGCTGCGCGCCGGCAACTTCTCCCTCTCCGTCGACTCGGCGGGCGCGATGCCGACCGCGCCGCTCGCGCGCGACCCGTGGGTGGGCGCCGTCGTGATCGCGCCGGCGTCGTCGCTGCCGCCGCTCGCGGCGCGCGGTGCCTTCCGCCCCGCGGAGGTCGCGGCCATCCGGCGCGCGGCGGCGGCCGGGCCCGTGCTCTACGGGGCCCGCCGCGCGAACGGGGCGCGCACCTGGGTCGTGGTCGCGTCCTCGGCGACGGAGGCGATGCCGTTGATCGACCGGCTCGTCGCGCTACCCCGGGATCTGGACGGACCTGTGCCCTGACAAGAGCGGGGGAATCGGATCGAACGGATCAGATCGGATCCTTCCGATCCGATTCCCCGTGCTAGAACACGCAGCCGGTGCGCGCGGGAATCGTGATGACCGACTCCGTCCCGTCCCGCCGCGGAGCCGCGCACCCGCCGACCACCGCTGCCGGCAGCTCGGTGGCGGGGATGCGGATCTCGGCCGGCTTCGCGGCGTCGTTGTTCAGGGCCACCACCGAGCGGCCGCGCCGGTAGACGTAGGTCTGCTCGCCCACGTGCAGGTGCTCCGTGCGGCCGCGGCGCAGGTCGGCGCGCTCGGCGCGCAGGCGGAGCAGCGCCTGCACGTGCGTCCACACTCCCTGCTGCTCCGGCGTGCGCCCCGACGCCTCGAAGGCGTTGCGCGCGTCGCCCGGGAAGCCGCCGGGGAAGTCGCGGCGGTTGTCCGGGTCGCCCGCGCCCGGCATCCCCAGCTCGTCGCCGTAGTAGACGAGCGGCGTGCCGCGGTAGGTGAGCAGGAACGTGTACGCGAGGCGCAGCCCGTCGAGCGTCGCCCCCGGCTCGCTCATGAAGCGCCGCTCGTCGTGGGAGCCGAGGAGGGTGAGGAGCGCGTTCGGGTCCGGGTAGAGGTGGTCGCGCGCGACCATCAGCGCGACCTGCTTCAGCGACCGCCCGCGCGCGAACGCGTCGCGCAGCTGGAAGTAGACCGGGAAGTCGAACTGGTACTGCACCTTCGGGTCGACGCCGTCGAACCCCACGCGGCCGCCCTGGTGGAAGGCCACCAGCGCCGGGTCCCCCTCGAGCACCTCGCCGACCACCGTGAGGCGCGGGTACTGGCGGTTGATGGCCGTCATCCAGTCGCGCCAGAAGGTGCGCGGCACGTACTGCCAGGTGTCCTGCCGGATCCCGTCGACGCCCGTGGCGCCGACCCACCAGAGCGTGTTCTGCGTGAGGTAGCGCGCCGCCTCGCGGTCGCCCTGGTTCAGGTCGGGGAGGAAGTTCACGAACCAGCCGTCGAGCGTCTCGCGCCGCAGCTGCGGCGGCGCGTACGGGTCGGCGATCGACCACCCCTGGAAGGTGTTGGCGAGGTGGCTGCGGCGCGTGCCGTTGTACCAGGTCGGCGTCGGCGAGTCGTCCACCCACGGGTGGAAGGCGCTCGTGTGGTTGGCCACCATGTCGAGGATCACCTTGATCCCCTGCGCGTGCGCGGCGTCCACCAGCCGCCGCAGCTCGGCGAGGTCGCCGAACCGCTCCTCGACGCCGTAGTAGTCGATCGCGTGGTAGCCGTGGTAGGCGGCGGTCCAGCGCCCGTTGTCCGTCTCGACCGTGTCGCGCTCGTTCGTGTTGTCGTAGACGGGGTTCATCCACAGCGCCGTCACGCCGAGCGACTTGAGGTACGGCAGGCGGGCGCGGATGCCGGCCAGGTCGCCGCCGTGGTAGCGCCGCGGGTGCGCGCGGTCGAGCAGCCCGCGCGACGCCGCCGGGTCGTCGTTGGCCGTGTCGCCGTTGGCGAAGCGGTCGGGCATGATGAGGTACATCGCGTCGTCGGGGCCGAAGCCCGCGAAGCGCCCGGCCGCCGCCAGGGGCGCCGCGACCGTGAAGGGGACGGGCGCCGAGCCGCCGGCGGTGCGCAGCCGCAGCGGGTAGCTGCCGGGCGCCGCGCCGCGCGGGATCGTCACGTCGACGAAGAGGTAGGTGCCGGCCGCGTTGACCGTCGGCGCGCCGCAGGCGAGGCGCCCGCACTCCAGGCGCGCGCCGCGGAGGGCGGTGCCGCGCACGAGCAGGCGCACCGGGTTGATCGAGTGCCCGCCCCACCAGTTCGGCGGCTCGACCTTGGTGACCGTGGGCGCCTGGGCCCCGGCGGGCGCGGCGAGCAGCACGAGACCGGCGACGAGCGAGAGCGCGCGCATCATGGCGGGAGGGGCGGCGAGTCCTTCACAAGCGGGGGCACCGGCCACAACTTCACCCCGTCGAGCCCGTCCGCCAGCCCCCACCCCGACGCACCGAGGACCGTCCGCATGACGCGGCCCCGCCTCAGCTTCTGGCAGCTGTTCAACATGAGCTTCGGCTTCCTCGGCATCCAGTTCGGCTGGGGGCTGCAGCTGGCCAACATGTCGGCGGTCTACGAGCGGCTCGGCGCGCGCCCCGACGAGGTGCCGCTGCTCTGGCTCGCGGCGCCGGTGACGGGGCTGGTCGTGCAGCCGATCGTCGGCGCGCTCAGCGACCGCACGTGGGGGCCGCTCGGGCGGCGGCGGCCGTACTTCCTGGTGGGGGCGATCCTGGCGTCGATCGCCCTCTTCTTCATGCCCACCTCCGGGACGCTCTGGATGGCGGCCGGGCTGCTCTGGGTGCTCGACGCGTCGATCAACGTCTCGATGGAGCCGTTCCGCGCGTTCGTCGCCGACAAGCTGGACGTGTCGCAGCGGACGTCAGGGTTCGTGATGCAGTCGCTGTTCATCGGCGTCGGCGCGTCGCTGGCCAACGCGATGCCGTTCGCGCTCAGCAAGATGGGCGTCGTCGGGAGCACCGCGAGCGGGATCCCGCTGACGGTGAAGTACTCGTTCCAGGCCGGCGCGGTGGTGTTCATCGTCGCCGTGCTCTGGACGGTGTTCACGACCACCGAGTTCCCGCCCGAGGACATGGCGGCGTTCGAGCGCGCCAAGAAGGGGCGCGGTGGATTCGGCGCGCTGGCGGGGGAGATCGCCGAGGCGGTGCGCGAGATGCCGGCCACGATGAGGCAGCTCGCGGTGGTGCAGTTCCTGACCTGGCTCGGGCTGTTCTGCATGTGGCTGTTCTTCGTGCCGGCGGTGGCGCGGCACGTCTTCGGGGCCACCGACCCGCAGTCGGCGCTCTACACGCGGGGCGTGGAGTGGGGCGGGTTCGCCTTCGCCTTCTACTCGATCACCTGCTTCGTGGTGGCGCTCGCGCTCCCGAGGCTGGCGGCGGCGACGAGCCGCAAGGCGGTGCACGCGGGCGCGCTGGTCTGCGGCGGGGTGGGGCTGCTGTCGGTCTACCTGATCCAGAACCAGTACCTGCTCCTGCTGACCATGGTCGGCGTCGGCATCGCCTGGGCGTCGATCCTGTCGATGCCCTACGCGATCCTGTCGACGGCGCTGCCGGCGGCGCGGATGGGGGTGTACATGGGCGTGTTCAACATGTTCATCGTCCTCCCCGAGATCATCGCCGCGCTCGGCTTCGGCCCGTTCACGCGCGCGGTGTTCGGCGTCGACAACCCGAACGCGCCGCTCTACGTGGTGATGATGGGGGGCGGCTGCCTGCTGCTGGCGGCCGCGCTGGTGTCGCGCGTGCACGACGTGGGCGACCGCGTGCCGGTCGGCGCGGTGATCGACGCCGACGAGCACGAGCCGCTGACGGTGCAGGGGAGCGCGCAGCCCGTGCCGAGCTCCGGGCCGGCGCGTTGAGCGCCCGTCAGCGCACGTAGCCCGTGCGGGCGCTGCGCCTGCCGCCCGCGCGGTGCGCCTCGTCCGACAGCGCGTGCACGCCGCTGGCGTCGATCCAGCGGTTGTAGAAGTTGAAGAGCGCGACGACGGTGATCCCGAACCAGAGCTCCTCGTCGGTCCACCCGTGCGCGCGCACGGCCGCCGCGTCCTCCGCGGTCAGGCGCGGGGACTCGTGGTTCACGCGGTCGAGGTAGCGGAAGAGCGCCCGGTGCCGCTCGTCCAGCGGCGACGTCTCCGGGTCGCGCACCACCGCCTCCACCAGCGCCTCGTCCTGCAGCAGCTCCGCCGCGACCGCGGCGTGCGACCTCAGTCAGAACGGGCAGTCGTTCCGCTTCGAGGTCCGCGCCGCGATCAGCTCGCGCATCCCCGGGCTCAGCGGCCCCGGCCCGCGCAGCACCGCCTGCGTGAAGCGCGCGAGGTGGTCGGTCGCCTCGGGCAGGAACGCGAACAGGTGCCAGATCTGCGGGTACTCGGCGCCCGTCGCTCGCATGTGCGCGATCGCGTCGTTCCAGGGGCCCGGCTTCGGGTCGGCCTCGACGCCGGGGAGGTACATGGGGTCCATTGGGCTCCTCTCGAGGTCCTGCGACCTGCGACCTGCGACCTCACGGCGTTCCGAGGTCGCAGGTCGCAGGTCGCAGGTCGCAGGTTCAGACCGTACAGATCCTGATCGCCTCCCGCAGCGACGCCAGCGGGTCCCGCGTCGGGATGAACTCCTGCGCCACGTAGCCGTCGAAGCCGATCTCGTTGAGCGCGCGCACGATCGCCGGGTAGTGCAGCTCCTGCGACCCGTCGATCTCGTGCCGCCCCGGGACGCCGGCGACGTGGTAGTGCCCGATGTGCTGCCGGTGGTCGCGGATCGTGCGGATGACGTCCCCCTCCATGATCTGCATGTGGTAGACGTCGTACAGCAGCTTGAACCGCGCCGACCCCACGCGGTCCACCAGCGCCACGCCCCACGGCGTGCGGTCGCACTGGTAGTCCTTGTGGTCGACCTTCGAGTTCAGCAGCTCCATGATCACCGTCACGCCCAGCCGCTCGGCGTGCGGCATCAGCTGGCGCAGCCCCTTCGCGCAGGCGTCCAGCCCCGCGGCGTCGGACAGCCCGTCGCGGTTCCCCGAGAAGCAGATCACCTGCGGCACGCCGGCCGCCGCGGCCAGCTCGAGCCCTTTCACGTAGCCGGCCAGCAGCCACTCGTGGTGCGCCTCGCGGTTCCACCCGCGCGTCAGCCGCATCGACGCCTCGCCGGCGGGGGCGTACCCGACGGCGCACGCCAGCCCGTGGGCCTTCACCGTCGCGAACTCGGACGGCTCCAGCAGCTCGATCGAGCGCGCGCCCATCCCGCGCGCGGCGCGCGCCAGCTCGTCGAGGGGGAGCCTGGACCACGGCCACCGCGTGACCGAGTGGCGGTAGCTCATCGCCCCGCCCAGTGGCGCCTCGCCCGCGGGCGGCGCACCCTCGGCGCGCAGCGCGGCCGGGAGCGCGGCCAGCGACGAGCCGCCGGCGCCGAAC
>NZ_JARGEK010000161.1 GCF_029211165.1 Roseisolibacter sp. H3M3-2 | reverse complement strand
ACGCCTGGGCGCTGACCGCGGCCGCGCTGGCGCTCGCCGCCGGCGCCGCGCGCCAGCCGCAGGCGCAGGTCATGACCCCGGTGCGCCTCGACGCGTCCACGGTGCTCGGCGCCGCGCCGGCGCCGGCCGACGCCCCGCTCGCCCCCTTCGCGCCGCTCGACCGCCCCGAGTGGGCGGGGCCCAACGCGCAGCGCGGCGCCAACGGCGCCCCCGGGCCCGCGTACTGGCAGCAGCGCGCCGACTACCAGATCGCCGCCGCCCTCGACACCGCGCGCGGCGGCACGGTGAGCGGCACCGTGCGCATCACCTACACCAACAACTCGCCCGACTCGCTGCGCTTCGTCTGGCTGCAGCTCGACCAGAACCTGTACCGCGCCAGCTCGCTCGGCTCCGCGCTGTTCGCCGCCGACTCGCGCTGGGGCGTGCGCGGCTTCCAGGGCGGCATCGACCTCGCCGACGTCGCCGTCGACGGGCGCGCGACGACGCCCAAGGTGGACGACACGCGCGCGCGCCTCGACCTCGCGCAGCCCATCGCGCCGCGCGGCGGGCGCGCGACGATCACGATGCGCTTCCGCTTCGCGGTGCCCGAGCACGGCTCCGACCGCATGGGGCGCGACGGCACGCACTTCGAGATCGCGCAGTGGTACCCGCGCATGGCCGTGTACGACGACGTGCGCGGGTGGAACACCGACCCGTACCTCGGGCAGGGCGAGTTCTACCTCGAGTACGGCGACATCGACTACGCCGTCACCGTCCCCGCGGGCTACGTCGTCGCCGGCAGCGGCACGCTGCAGAACGCGGGCGAGGTGCTGAGCGCCGCGCAGCGCGACCGCCTCGCGCGCGCCCGCGCCGCCACCGCCACGCCGGGGACCAACGACGGCGTCGTGCAGGTGGTGACCGCCGCCGAGGCGGAGGCCGGCGCGCGCACGCCCGTCGCCGGCACGAAGACGTGGCGCTTCCGCGCCGAGAGCGTGCGCGACGCCGCGTGGGCCGCCGCCCCCGACCTGCGCTGGGACGCCACGAGCTGGAGCGGCGTGCTGTGCCAGGCCTACTACCCGTGGCCGCGCGCGGGGCGCGCGTGGGAGAGCGGCGCCGAGCAGACCTGCTGGAGCATCCGCACGTACTCGCAGCTGTTCTTCCCGTACCCGTACCCGCAGGCGACGAGCGTCGCGGGTCCGGTGGGCGGGATGGAGTACCCGATGCTCGTGATGGTGCACTACGGCAGCGCCGACCCGGCGTCGATCTTCGAGACGCTCGACCACGAGCAGGGGCACGAGTGGTTCCCGATGGTCGTCGGCACCAACGAGCGCCGCTACGCGTGGCAGGACGAGGGGTTCAACACGTACATCAATGCGTTCTCCGGCGAGCGCCGCTACCCCGGCACGACGGCGTGGCCCGACCTCAAGGCCGACTGGGAGCGCGCGCGCGCCGGGAACGTCGACGCGCCGCTGATGACGCGCCCCGACCACCTCGACGCCGCCGCGCTCGGCCCGCTCGCGTACCGCAAGCCGGCGGCGGTGCTGCTCGCGCTGCGCAACCACGTGGTGGGCGCCGAGGCGTTCGACCGCGCGCTGCGCGAGTACGCGCGGCGGTGGGCCTTCAGGCATCCGACGCCGGGGGACTTCTTCCGCACCGTGGAGGACGTGACCGGCGACGACCTCGCGTGGTTCTGGCGCGCGTTCTGGTACGGCACCGAGGTGCTCGACCTCGCGCTTGAGGGCGTCGAGACGACCGAGAAGGACGGCGCGCGCGTGGCGACGCTGACGGTGCGCCGCACCACCGGCGTGCCCTTCCCGATCGCGGTGCGGCTGAAGACGGCCGACGGGCAGACGCGCGACGTGCGCGTGCCGGTCGACGTGTGGGCGCGCGCGCGCGGCGACCGCGTGACGGTGACGATCCCGGTCGACGCCGCGGTGACGGGGGCGCGGCTCTGGCCCGACCCGTCGGCGCCCGACTGGGAGCCGGCGAACGACGCGTGGGGCGACGCGCCCGCCGCCGACCGGCCGGGCCCGGTGACCACGGGCGCCGCTGGCCGCGCGGTCAGCCGCCGCTAGATTTCGCGCCCGTTCGCGTCTCTCTCCTCGAAGGTGCCAAAATGCTCGAGTTCGGAAGCTGGGCGTCCCACTGGTGGAAGCCGGTGCTGTTCGTGGTCATCGCCGGCCACATCACCAACGTGTGCGTCACCCTCTTCCTCCACCGCGCCCAGACCCACCGCGGGGTCAAGTTCCACCCGCTGGTCGAGGTCCCGATGCGCGTCTGGCTCTGGCTGACGACCGCCACCCGGACGAAGGAGTGGGTGGCCTGCCACCGGAAGCACCACGCCTTCGCCGACCGCGAGGGCGACCCCCACAGCCCCCTCCTCGAGGGGCTGCGCAACATCATGCTGAAGGGGGCGCTCTACTACCGCGACGCGGTGCGGCAGCCCGGGATCCTGGAGAAGTACGGGAAGGGGACGCCCAACGACTGGCTCGAGCGGCACCTGCTCGACAAGCGCTCGTCGCTCGGGATCGTCCTGCTGCTGGCGATCGACATCTGGCTGTTCGGCTTCTTCGTCGGCCCGCTGGTCTGGGGCGTCCAGATGATCTGGATCCCGTTCTGGGCGGCCGGGGTGCTCAACGGCGTCGGTCACGCCCTCGGCTACCGGAACTACGAGGTCAAGGACGAGAGCCGGAACATCACCCCGATCGCCATCTGGCTCGGCGGCGAGGAGCTCCACAACAACCACCACGCCGACCCCCACTCCGCGAAGTTCGCCCACCGGCGCTTCGAGCTGGACATCGGGTGGGTCTACATCCGGCTGATGGCGCTCTTCGGGCTGGCCAAGATCAAGTACGCCCACGGCGTGTCCGGCTTCGACCGCGACCGGGGCGAGGACCCGACGGCGAAGGTGGTGCAGAACGCGGCGGCCTGATCCTTCAGAGATCCTGCGACCTGCGACCTGCGACCATCTGCCGTTCGGTCGCAGGTCGCAGGTCGCAGGGCATTCGGGGGTAGCCGGGGGCGTTAGCTTTCGGATGTCGACCACCCCCGGCCGGCGCGCCCGAACCCCGCCCGACGAATGCCAGACGTGACCTGCTCCCGCTGCGGCCAGACCCGCGCCGGCTTCGAGCGCCCGCCCATCGGCGTCGGCGGCGCGACCGGCGAGCGCATCGTGCGGGAGATCTGCCAGGACTGCTGGGGCCAGTGGCTGAAGCAGCAGACGATGCTGATCAACCACTACGGCCTGAACCTGATGGACCCGCAGGCCCGGACGTTCCTCTCCAAGAACCGCGACGCCTACCTCTTCAAGGCGGGCTCCGGGGAGGAGGTGGACACCACCAAGCAGGGCACCATCAACTGGTGAGACCGAGGCCCGCGCCCAGGCGCGGGCCTCGTTGCTTGCACACACGTGCCGGGCGCGCGCACCCCCTGCGCGCGCCCTTGACTTTGGTATCATCGGGCGAATAATTGCGCTCCATGAGCCCACTCCTCGCCTCCCCCAGACAGCGCGCCGCGACCCGGCGGAGCGCCTCGCCGCGCACGGCGGGTTACTCCGTGGACGTGGTGCTCCTGACCGTCCTCGACGGGCAGCTGGCGGCGGCGCTGGTGCGCGCCGAGGGGCGCCCGGGGGAGCGGCTCCGCGAGCGCTGGACCCTTCCCTGGGAGCCCGGGGCGGCCGACGAGGCGCTGGCCGACGCCGCCGAGCGGGTCTCGCGGGACGTGATGGGGGTGGGGCCGCACTACCTGGAGCAGGTCGGGGCGTTCGGCGACGGCAAGCGCCACCCCGGCACGGCCCCGCTGTCGGTGGCCTTCGTCGCCCTGGTCCCGGCCGGCGCCGTGATGCCGGCGGACACGGGCGGGGACTTCTTCCCGGTCAACGACCTCCCGGCGCTGGCCCCCCGCCAGCGGGCGATGATCGACGCCGCGGTCGCCCACGTGCAGCAGCGGGTCGGGCACGCCCCGGTGGCGTTCCGCCTCCTGCCGACGACCTTCACGCTGAGCGAGCTGCAGGAGCTCTACGAGCTGCTGCTCGACCGGCGGCTCCACAAGGCGAGCTTCCGCCGGTCGCTCCAGGCCGCGCGCATCGTCGAGCCGACCGACGAGTGGCGCTCCGAGGGGCGCGGCCGCCCCGCCCAGCTGTTCCGCTACGCGCCGCGCCGCCGGCGCAGCGCCCCCCGCGGGATCCGGTTCGAGTAACCGATCAACCGCCTGTCAGAAGGGCCCGGCTCCTCGAGCCGGGCCCTCTCTCATTGCCGGTCGATCTGCCAGCGTCGGAGCGCGGCCGCCAGCTGCACGTTGTCGGCGGCGATCCCGCGCAGCTGGTCCACCGCCGCCGCCGGGTCCCCGTGGTGCGCCTCGGCGATCACCGGGGGCGGGTGGCCGGCGCGCCGGCCGGTGTCGGCCCGACGCTCCACCAGCAGGCGCGCGTGGTGGTCCCCCTCGTGGGAGTCGCAGTCGATCGCGACGTAACCGCCGCCGGGGAGGTGGCGGGTGTAGACGAGGGGGCGAGGCGACATCGGCGGCGGGACGCGGGGTGGGGCGAAGGGGCAGCGCACAGATGACTGCGCCTTCATACGCTCCAGCCTACCGACGCGCGTGTCGGATGGAGGCAACGCGTTCCGGCCGTGTTCGTCACGCCGTCGCGTGACGGGCCTCACGGATGACGCGGCTTCGCCCCCGGCCCGGGGGCTCGGGCGTCAGGCAGGCCGCGAGGCCGGGCGCCAGGCGCCGGGCGGGGCGGCGTGCGCCCAGGCCGCGTCCCAGCTCCGGCGGAGCGCGGCCAGCCGCCGGCGCGCCTCGGGGAGCGGGACGCGGACGGGGGGACGGCCCGGGACCAGGTCGTCCCAGGCGAGCGGCGCCGAGATGGCGGCGTCCGGCCTGGCGCGGGCGCAGAAGGCGGCCGCCAGCGTCTTGCCGCGGGCGTTCTGCAGGTGGTCGAGGTAGACCGTCCCCGGCGGCCGGTCATCCTTCGACCGCGCGACGGTCGCCATCTCCGGTCGCTCGGCGGCCACGGTCTCTGCGACCTCCTCGGCGAGCGCCGCGGCCCCGTCGTACGACGTGCCCGGGTCGAGGGGCACCATGAGGTGCAGGCCGCGCGATCCCGACGTCTTCAGGACAGCATCATACCCGCGCAGCGCCAGTTGCTCGCGCATCAGCAGGGCGAGGTTCGCCAGCGCGCCCGTGGGCGCGTCGGGGGCCGGGTCGAGGTCGAGGACCGCGTAGTCGGGGACGTCGTGGTCATCGACGCGCGAGTGCCAGGCGTCGACCCCGACCGCACCCAGCTGGACCGCGTGGAGGAGCGACCCGAGGGAGCCGACGAGGCGGCGGGCGGGGGTGCCGTCGGCCATCGGCAGGGTCGCGACGTCGGCCGCGTCGGGGGCGTCGGGCCCCGGGTCGTGCTGGTGGAAGGACGGGCCGCCGACCCCGGCCGGGTGGCGGGTCAGGACGAGCGCGCGTCCGGCCAGCGCCGGGACGACCGCGTCGGCCGTCGCGACGTAGTGCGCGAGCAGGGCGCCCTTGGTGATCCCGAGGGCGGGCCACACCGGCCGGTCGAGGTGCGAGACCGGGAGGGTGCGGCCGTCGGGGAAACGCAGCACGCCGTCACCGCCCGTGCGCTCCGCCCGGCGGAGCTGCGCGAGGAGTGACGGCGTGTCGCGCCGGGCCGGCACGGGCGTCGCCGCCGGGCCGGGCGGGCGGTCAGCCCTCGCCGGGCTTGCTGACGTTGGCGGCCTGGGGCCCCTTCTGCCCCTGGACGATCTCGAACTCGACCTGATCCCCCTCCTGCAGCGACTTGAAGCCCTGCGACTGGATGGCGCTGAAGTGGACGAAGACGTCGGGACCACCCTCACGCGCGATGAACCCGAAGCCCTTCGCGTCGTTGAACCACTTCACGGTGCCGGTGAGACGAGCCATGGAACACGTTCCTCTTGCCCAGACGCGGGCCAAACGGTGGAGCAGGGCCCGCCCGCGACGCCGCGGCCGCTGGCCGGGGCCCCCATCGGACGGGTTGGGGACGTCGATGATGGGACCGAGGGCAAGAGCTGTGCAAGCTCAGCCGACTTGCGGAGGGGAGCCCTTCGTGACGCGGCGCACCGGGTACGGCCGGGGTGAAACCCTGGTGGGTGGCGGGGTAGAAACAGATGGACCCGGGAACGACGACGGCCCCGGGACGCGGGGGCGTCCGGGGCCGTTCGCAGGGACCGATGTACCGCGTCCCCGATCGTCTGTTCCGCTCAGGCCGCGCCGGCGATGTACCGGGCGAAGCGGCCGCAGGTGGTGCAGCGGAGGGTGACGTGGGCGCGTGGCGGCGGGGGGACGTAGCCTGGATCCCGCTCGATCGAGCCCGAGCACGACGGGCAGCTCAACGGAGAGCCTGTCCGGTCGCTCGTGATGAGGTGGAGCGCCTGGGCCGGGTTGTACGTGTTCGGGCGTGGCTTCCTCATGTCCCCTCCTGATGGGTACTGCCTCCGCCCGGTCCGAGCGAGCGGAGATGGGCATTGAAACGCTAACCCACTAACTCAGCGAATCACAGTGGCGCTCGCCGAGAATATGTCGCGATTCGGTTCGATCCTCCGCGGGTCGGCCCTGCTGCTCGCGCTCGTGGGGTGCGGTCCCATCGCCCGCATCCCCCAGCGGCCCGTCCCGGTGCCCGGCGCGGCCGACGGGCGCATGATGATCCCGTCGGCGCTGCCGATCACTGCCCTTACGGACGGGGCCCGCATTCCGCTGACGGGGGACGAGCTGCCGGGTCCGGCGGACTCCGCGCAGGCGGCGCTGGCGCGCGCGCTGGCCCCGGTGCTCTACCTGCACGAGGACGAGCCCTTCCCGCTGTCGCGGGTCGTCGCCGTGGTGCACCCGGAGAAGCGCGTGATCGCGTATCACCTGCTGTGGCAGGACGATGCGTACGGCGCGTGGATCCCCGGCACGAAGCCGACCGACGAGGAGATCGTGTGGGTGGGCTACGACCGGAGCGGCGCGCCGACCGACCTGTGGACCTACTGGCACGGGGCGCTGCTGCACACGCCGTGGGCGCAGCGGCAGGTCGAGGTCGACGTGCAGTGGGGGAAGCACGGCTCGCTGCCGCGCGGCGTGGTGGAGGAGACGCTGCCGCGCGGGAAGTCGCTCAAGTCGTTCTACCGCCTCACCTACGCGCTCCCCGACCTGTGGCTGGGGAACCTCACGCGGAAGGGGCCGTGGTGCTTCTGCCAGAGCTACGGCAGCTACCGGAAGTTCACCGAGCCCGTGCTGAGCGCCGACCGGCTGGACGCCGTGGTCGTCGGGCACGACCCGCGCGGCGCGCTGGCGCGGGTGTTCGGGACGCCGTACTCGGACAAGCCGTGGTGGCCGTGGATCATGCAGGCGGGCGCGTTCCCCGCCGAGGTCGAGACGAAGGTGGCGACGACCGCCGCGGCGGCCGACGGCGGTCACTGAGCGGCGGTCGGCCCTCGCAGCCAGACGGCGCGTAACCGCCGCTGACGCTCGGTGACGGTTGGCAGGTCGGCCAGCCGCACGCGCAGCGTCTGGTAGTCGCCGAGTCGCACCGTCGCCCGCACCGGCTGGCCGGCGCGGAGCGCCTCCACCACCACCGTGTCGCCGACGCGCACGCCGGCCAGCGCCGCCGTCCACGCCGCGGGGCCATCGACCGGGCGGCCGCGCACCGACACGACCTCGTCGCCGCCGCGCAGCCCGGCGCGGTACCAGGCGGTGTGCGGTCCCTGGACCGACAGCTTGGGCCGCGTCCCCGCCGCGCCGCCGGCGCTCCCGATGCCGGCGAAGGTCCCCACCGACGCGCGCAGGTCCGGCAGGGGGCGCCCCGCCGAGTCGGCGGCGGTGACGCGGGTGGTGTCGAGGCGCCACCCCGCGAGGCCGAGCCAGCGGTCCCAGTCGATCGGGCGGGCGTCGCGCACGTGCGCGGCGAAGAACGGCGCGAGGTCGCAGTCGCAGGCCGCCGAGGCGGCGCGCTCGACGTCGGGGGCGGTGAAGCCGGTCGCGCCGGCGAAGCGGTCGTAGAGGGCGCGGAAGACGTCGTCCATCCCGCGCCGCCCGCCGGTCGCGTCGCGGAGGCGCAGCTCCAGCAGCTCGCCGAGCAGCGCGCCCTGCAGGTAGTACGAGATGGCGTACCCCTCGTTCACCGCCGGGACGTCCCACGCCGTGCGGCTGGAGCGCTCGGGGGAGACGCGCGTCGCCGCCGGGTTGTTGAGCCACGACGCGACGCTCGACGCCAGCCCGGCCACCGCGGCCGCCGAGTCCTGGAGCCCGCTCCGCCGCAGCACCTCCTCGGCGAAGTAGTCGGTGACCCCCTCGCTCCACCACAGGTTGGGCGTGCGGACCTCGCGCAGGTAGTCGAACGGGCCGAGCTCGCGCGGGCGCAGCCGCTTGACGTTCCAGGTGTGGAAGAACTCGTGCGCGGTCACGCTCGCCGCCGACGCCGGGTCGCGGGCGAGCGACGCCGCGCGCGCGCCGATGGTGGTCGAGTTCAGGTGCTCGAGCCCCCCGCCGGCGCCGTCGACGAACAGGAACGCGTACTCGCGGTAGGGCAGCTCCCCCGCGATCGCGCGCGCGGTGCGGACGATCGTGTCGGCGACGGCCGCGAAGCGCGCGCTGTCGAACGCGGCCGCGCCGGGCTGCGCCCAGTGGGCGACGGCGTGCGGCACGTCGTCGACGCGGAAGCGCCAGACGCGCAGCGCGTCGGCGGGGCCGGCGAGCGTCGGCGCGTCGATCAGCACGTCGTAGCTCGACGCGTAGAAGGTCCACGGGTCGCCGGTGGGCGCGAGCCCGGTGACGAGGCGCCACGACACGGGGACCTCGAAGCGCACGTGCGCGGGGAGGCGCTCGAGCCCCGGGAGGAAGGCGAACGTCAGCGGCCCGTCGAACAGCCCGCCGCGCGCCGTGAGGAAGTTGCGGTTGTTGGGCGACGCCGCGGCGGCCGGCGTCGGGAAGGCGACGTGCCAGCGCGCGACGAGCGTCTCGCCGGCCGGCTCGGGGGCGAGCAGCCACGTCCCGTCGGTGGCGATCGAGAGCGTCACGGGCTTCCCGTCGCGCGTGACGGCGACGCCCTGCGCGTAGCCGCCGAAGTTCGCGATGCGGTAGGCGCCGGGCGCCCAGCGCGGGAAGGCGAGGCGGGTGACCGCGGGCGCGTGGCGCACGGTCATCGCGACCTCGTACGACTGCGGGCGCGTGGTGTCGACGCGCACGACGTACGACACGACGGGGTCGCGGCGCGCGCGGCGGACCTCGAAGGCGTCGGCGTAGCTCGCGTTGGGGACCTGGGCGGCGGCGGTCGTGGCCGCGAGGAGCAGCGCGGGGGCGAGGAGTCGCATGACGGGCAAGCTAGCGACCTGCGACCTGCGACCTGCGACCTGCGACCTGCGACCTGTCGCTCTTGCTAGCGCAGGTCGCAGGGATTCTTCGCTGCGCTCAGAATCGCACCACCGCGTACGAATCCCACTTCCACCGCCCGCCGCGCTCCAGCGGCCGCGCGGCGTCGAAGCGGAACAGCCCGTTGTAGAACGCCACCCCGGCGCCCGCGCTGCGCAGCGTGCCCCCGGCGCCGGCGTCGCCCGCGTCGGCGAAGACCACGGGGTGCAGGTAGGGCGGGCGCTCCCACCGCAGCTCGCCGCGGCCGAGCCAGAAGGCGTCGCCGCGGCGCGTGCCGGCGACGTAGCCGCGCACCGTCTGCCACCCGCCGAGCGCCCACCACCGCTGGGGCGGGGGCTCGCCCGCGCTCTCGCCCGCGGCGGCGAGGGCGGCGAAGCGCAGCCCGCCGGGGAGGCGGCGCTCCACGGTCAGGTCGAGCGCGGCGCGCAGGTACGCCACCGTCCCCGCGGCCGCCTCGGCGCGCGCCTCGGCGGCCAGGCGCCACGGCGAGGCGTCGTCGCCGCGCAGGGCGCGCCAGCGCGCGGCCGCGCCGCCGAGCGAGACGGCGCGCGCGGGGATGGTGTCGACGACGTTCGAGTCGAAGGCCG
>NZ_JARGEK010000160.1 GCF_029211165.1 Roseisolibacter sp. H3M3-2 | reverse complement strand
CCCGGCGTGCCGCTGCGCTTCGCCGCCGGCGCCGACGACGCGTTCGACCGGCCGGCGCACGTCCGCGCGGGCTCGGGGCTCGCCGCGGTGGGGGCGCGCGTGGCGGTCGTGCAGGACGACGCCGCGTTCGTCGCGCTCGCCGACCCGGCGACCGGGCTCGCCGACGCGGTGACGCTCCCCGCCGACGACGACGGGCGCCGCCGCTTCGAGGCGGCGCGCGGCAACAAGCAGCGCAAGTACGACCTCGAGGCGTGCCTCGTGCTCCCCGCCGGGCGCGACGCGCGGCTGCTCGCGTTCGGCTCGGGGTCGACGCCGCGGCGCGAGCGCGTGCTGCTCGCGACCTTCCCCGGCGGCGCGCCCGACCCGGTGCTGACGCGCGACGAGCGGCGCGGCGCGCTGCCGGTGTACGGCGCGCTGCGCGCGCACCCGGCGTTCGCCGGCCGCGAGCTGAACGTCGAGGGGGCGGTGCCGCTCGGCGGGCGCGTGCGCCTGTTCGGCCGCGGCAACGGCGCGGCGACGGGCGGCGGGTCCGACGCGCCGGCGACGAGCGCGACGTGCGAGGTGGCGGTCGACGCGCTGCTCGCGTTCCTGCTCGACGGCGCGCCGCTCCCGCCGCTGCTCGACGGGCGCCGCTACCGCCTGGGGGACCTCGACGGCGCGCCGCTCCACTTCACCGACGCGGCGGCGCTCCCCGACGGGCGGGTGCTCTACGCGGCGGCCGCCGAGGACACGCCCAACGCCTACGACGACGGCGAGGTCGCGGGCTCCGCGCTCGGCCTCCTCGCCCCCGACGGCGCCGCGCGCTGGGCCCCGCTGCTCGGCCCCGACGGCGCGCCCTTCCGCGGCAAGGTCGAGGGGGTGCTCCCGCGCGACGCCGCGCGCCCCGACGACCCGCCGGGCGCGGTGCGGCTGTGGGTGGTGACGGACCCGGACGATGTCGAGGCGCCGTCGACGCTGCACGCGGCGACCCTGGAGCAATGAACCCGCCTGCGACCTGCGACCTGCGACCTGCGACCCAAGAGCGGCCGTCAGGTCGCAGGTCGCAGGTCGCAGGTCGCAGGTCGCAGGTCGCAGGTCGCCGGTTACCCCGCTGGCGCCGCGGGCGTCCTGCCGGCATGACGACGCCCCCACGCCCCGCCCGCTGGATCGAGCGCGCCGCGCTCGCGCAGATGGCCGCCGGCGCCGCGGTCTACGCCGTGGCGTTCGCGCGGATGCGCGAGCTGGAGGCCGGCGCCGACGCGGCCGCGGGGACGAAGGTGCTGTTCGCGGGGCTGGCCGCGCACGCGCGCTACGCGCGGTGGGCGGAGCTCGGGTTCGGGCTCGTCGCGCTCGGCCTCGCGACCGCGGTGGGCGCCACGCTGTGGACGGCGCGGGTGCGGCGCCGCGCCGCGCTGCTCCCTACGCCGCCGGGAACAGCAGCGTGAAGCAGGCGCCGGCGCCGGGCGCGCTCTCCACGCGCACCGCGCCGCCGCTCTGGGCGACGATCCCCTCGACCATCGGCAGGCCGAGCCCCGTCCCCTCGCCGACCGGCTTGGTCGTGTAGAACGGCTCGAAGGCGCGGCGCCGCGTCTCGGCGTCCATGCCGTGCCCCGTGTCGCGCACCCGCAGCCGCACGTACGCCCCCGGCTCCAGCGGCGCCCACGCCGCGGCCGCCCCGGCGTCGAGCGCGTGCGCGTCGAGCGCGAACGTCAGCGTCCCCGCCGCGGGGCGCGCCGGGCCGAAGCCGCGCATCGCGTCGCGGGCGTTGAGCGCGAGGTTCACCAGCACCTGGTCGAGCTGCGCCACGTCGACGTGCACGCCGAGCGCGGTGCCGGGGGGCGCGTCGACCTCCACGCGCAGCAGCACCTCGCCGCCCAGCACCGGGGCGAGGAGCGCCGCGCACCGTTCCGGGACGTGCGTCGCCAGGTCCACCGACTGCAGCCGCAGCCACTGCCGCCGCCCGAACGCCAGCAGCTGGCGCACCAGCACGCGCGCGCGCTCCCCCGCCGCCTGCACCTGCGCCAGGTCGTCGTGCGCGTCGTGCCCCGGCGCGATCGCCTGCCGCGCCACCTCCGCGTGCCCGAGCACCACGGTGAGCAGGTTGTTGAACTCGTGCGCGATCCCGCCCGCGAGCTGCCCCACCGCCTCCAGCCGGTGCAGGTGCGACAGCCGCGCCTCGCGCTCGCGCAGCGCCAGCTCGGCCTCCTTGCGCGGCGTGATGTCGTGGATCGTGCCGATCATGCGCGTCGCGCGCCCGCCGGCGTCGCGCGCGACCACCTTGCCGCGCGCCTGCACCCACACCCAGTAGCCGTCGCGGTGGCGCAGCCGCTGCTCGGCGGCGTACTGCGGCGCGTCGCTCGCGACGTGCGCCTGCACGTTCGCCCACACGCGGTCGCGGTCGTCGGGGTGCAGCAGCGCGATCCAGCTGTCGGCGTGCCCCGTCAGCTCGTCGGGCGCGTAGCCGAGCAGCGCGCACCAGCGCGGGCTGAGGAAGCTGGCGCCGGTCGTCATGTCCCAGTCCCACAGCCCGTCCTCGGCGCTCTCCAGCGCGAGCGCGAGGCGGTGCTCCAGCAGGCGGCGCTCGCCGAGGTCGGCGAAGGTCGCGGCGCGCCCGACCACCGCGCCGGCGGCGTCGAGGATCGGCGCGACCGTCCACCGCACGTCGAGTCGGCGGCCGTCGCGCGCCAGGCGCACCGTCTCCACGCTCACCGTCTCGCCGGCGTGCACGCGCGCCGTCGCGGCCTCGTACTCGGCGCGGCGGTCGTCGGGGACGGTCGTCACGATGGAGGCGCCCACCGCCTCGGCGGCGGGGACGCCGAACAGCCGCTCCGCGGCCGGGTTCCAGCTCAGGATGGTGCCGTCGCGCGCGAGGCCGACCAGCGCGTCGGCCGCCGCGCCGACGACCGCCGCCAGATGTCCGTCCGGCGCCGGCCGGCCCTCGGTGGTGGGCACCCCTGCTGCTCCTCCTCGCGCCCGGTCCCGCCGGCCGCCGTCGATCGCCGCGCGGCGCCGTCGCCGCGTCGGGAATCTGCCGGCGGCCTCGACGGCCTTCAAGCCGAGGCGGCGTGCGGCGAGATTACGATTCCATCAGGAAGGACGCCGCGCGCGCCACGCCGCGCGGGTCACCACCCCATGCGCTCGCGCAGCCGCGTGACGTGCGCGGTGTGGTGCCGCCCGTGCCAGGCGTACATCGCCATCGCGGAGGTGAGCGGGACCTCGCCCAGCTCGGGGTGGCGGTACGTCTTCACGAGGTCGTCGGGCGTCGCCGCGCGCAGGTTCGTCACCCACCGCACGTGCAGCGCGTCGAGCAGCGCCAGCGACACGTCGATCGGGAGGCGCGAGTCGGGGAGCTCCGCCCACCGCGCCTCCTCATAGGCGACGATCGGGGCGCCGGGCTCGGTGAGCGCCTTCTTGACGCGGATGTACGCGTTCGCGTGGCTGTCGGCCACGTGGTGCACGACCTGGCGCACCGTCCACCCGCCGTCGCGGTACGGCGTGTCGAGCTGCGCGTCGCTCAGCCCCGCGACCGCCGCGCGCAGCCGCGCCGGCGCCTCCGCGATCGCGTCGACGAGCCCCGCCAGCGTCGCGGCGTCGGTGGTGGACGGGACGGACCAGTGGCCGATGGGGTAGCGGAGGGAGTCGTCGGTCATCGATGGGCTGCGTGAGGGTGGGGGATCTGGGTGCTGCGGGCTGCGGGCTGCGGGCTGCGGGCTGCGGATGCAGAACCCGCAGCCCGCAGCCCGCAGCGCCGGGCGCGTCGAAGAATGGCCCCGCGCCGCCCCCGCCGTCGTCAGGATCGCGCCAGCGTGAACACCCCGTCCTCGTCGACCACGGCGCCGGCGCGCCCGCGCAGGACGGCGCGGGCGTCGGCGCGGCCGAGGGCGGGGAGGCGCGCCTCGAAGCGCGCGCCGCCGGAGGCCGCGGCGCTGGCGCGGATCTGCCCCCCGAGCACGTCGACCACGATCGTGCGCACGACGGCGAGGCCGAGCCCCGTGCCGCCGCTCGCGCGCTTGGTGGAGAAGTGCGGCTCGAAGCAGCGCGCGCGCACCTCGGGGGGCATCCCCGGGCCGTTGTCCTCGACCACCAGCACCGCCGTCGGCTCGGCGCCGTCGGCGTCGTCGAGCGTCACCGCGACGTCGACGCGCGCGTCGGGGCGCCCCGCCATCGCCTGCTGCGCGTTCAGCACGAGGTTGAGCACCAGCTGGTGGAGCTGCACCGGCTCGTGCGCCATCACCACCGCGTCGGCGGCCAGCTCGTCGTGCGACACGGCGAGCCCGCGCGGGAAGCCGGGGCGCAGCAGGTCGACGACCTCGCGCACCGTGTCGGCCAGCACCACCGGCTGCGCGACGGTGCTCGGCGACTCGTCGCGCAGGTGGCGGCGGAGCAGCGCCACGAGGTCGGCGGCGCGCGTGGCGCCGAGCTTCATGCGCTCGAAGTGGCCGGCGACCTTCACCGGCTGGTGCACGTGGTCGCCGCCCACCTCGGCGTGCAGCACGAGCGTGTTGAGCACGTTGCGCAGGTCGTGCGCGAGGCCGCCGCTGAGCAGCGCGGCGGTCTCCAGCCGGTTCACGCGCGCCGCGTCGGGCCCCGCCTCGGCGACGCGCACGATGAGCGACGTGCCGTCGCCGCCGCGCAGCCCGACCAGGCGCAGCGCGAAGCCGGCGGCGTCGCAGCTCACCGCGACCGCCTCGGCGTCGGTGTCGCGCGCCTGCGCGGCCAGCTGCTCGAGCGCGGCCGCGAGCTCGGGGCGCCACGGCGGGAGCGGCGCGCCCTCGACCGGGATCGCCGTGAACAGCGGGACGAAGCGCGGCGGCACCGCCAGCGGCTCGCACACGCCGTCGGCGGTGCGCAGCACGACGAGGTGCCCGCCCGCGGCGGCCAGCGCGCGGGCGTGGCGCGCGTGACGCACCCCCCAGCGGGCGGCGATCACGAGCCCCGCGCCCACCACGGCGCCGGCGCCGACGAGGGTGAGGGCGAACGCCGTCGGCGCGTAGGCCAGCGGCTCGATGACGGTCTTCAGCGTGTCCTGCACGTGCTCACCCCGGCGTCGGGATCGCGGCGGTCGATGCAGGAACGATCGTCGGGCGGGCGCGCGACTGCCAGACCCCCCGCGCGACGGCGGTCACGGGCGGCGACGCTCAGCCGGCCGTCGGGAGCGGCGTCCCGCGCGGCGGCGGCGCCGGACGCCGCGCGCGCCCCATCCAGATCCCCCACGCGATCGCGGCCATCGCGAACGCGTAGATGATCAGCGTCGCGAAGTGCGCGTTGAGCTGCGCCGCGCGCCCCTGCGGCACGACCAGCTCGACCAGCGCGCGCCCGATCGTGTACGTGAGGAAGTAGACCACGTGCCCGACGCCGATCCAGACCCACCCCGGCTCGGCGTCGCGCGACAGCGGGTCCGCGGCGCGCCGCCCCTGCGCGCCGAGGGCGACGATCGACAGCGCCAGCAGGACGAAGTGCACCGGGGTGGAGTACACGAAGGTGATCCGGCGCCCGGTCCCGATGGCGAGCATCGCGGCGACGCCCCACAGCACCAGGACGGCGGCGAGGGCGGCGCTCCAGCGCTGCGGCGGCCCGCCCACCAGCGCCAGCAGCGCGGGGACGAGCACGGCCGGCGCGAGCAGCGCGTACGCCATCCCCCCCGCCGTCACCATCCCGCCGTTGCGGGTCATGAAGGCGGCGAGCTGCACCAGCCCGCACACGAACAGCACGCCCCAGGCGATCCCCACGCGGCCGGACCGGTCGCGCCACGAGAGGGTCCCCGCGCGCCACGCGGCCAGCGTCGGGAGCGCGGTGGCCACCACGTCGAGAAGGTACGGCCAGGGGGGAACGCGGAGCGGCACGGCGGCGAGGCGGGT
The DNA here is from genome assembly GCF_029211165.1 of Roseisolibacter sp. H3M3-2. Classification (GTDB taxonomy): domain Bacteria; phylum Gemmatimonadota; class Gemmatimonadetes; order Gemmatimonadales; family Gemmatimonadaceae; genus Roseisolibacter. The sequence goes on along the minus strand of NZ_JARGEK010000160.1, from coordinate 4,125 downwards.
CAGCCCTGATTCAGTTCGTTGCCGTCGGAGCACTCCGGCGGGCAGAAGAAGGGGTTCTGCATCAGCGCCCCCTCCACCATGTCGTTGCCGTCCGCGTCGACGCCGACGAGGATGGTCGTGAGCGTCCCGTCCTCGTCCTCCCCCGGATAGGTGCGGATCCCCACGCACCCCGGCTGGTCCAGGATACGGCGGTACGCCTCGGCGTGGTAGGCGACGGTGGGGAAGCGGTCCTCCTTCTTGGGCTTCTTCTCCTTGTACTTCTTCGTCTTCGCCTTCGCCTCGTCCTTCGAGATCTTGTGGTCGCGGGGGGGGAGCGGCTTGCCCATGGGAGTGCGTCCGTGGAGGTGGAAGGGCCGGGAAGGTGCACCCGGACCGGGCCGGAGCGGTAGACGGCGCGCCCGCGCCCCCGTAAATCCCGGCGTGCCTGCCCCCCAGCCCCCCCGCCCGACGCGCGCCGAGCTGCTGGCGGCCGTCACGCGCACGGTCGACGACGTGATCGGACCGGGGCTCCGGGTCCTGTTCTGCGGGATCAACCCGGGGCTCTACACGGCCTGGTCGGGGCACCACTTCGCCGGCCCCGGCAACCGCTTCTGGCCGGCGCTGCACGAGGGGGGCTTCACCGACCGCCGCCTCCGGCCGGACGAGGAGCGTCTCCTCCTCCCGCTGGGGTACGGGATCACCAACGTCGTCGCCCGCGCGACCGCGACGGCCGCGGAGCTGGCGCCGGCGGAGTACGTCGCCGGCGGCGCCGCGCTGGCGCGGAAGGTGGCGACGCACCGCCCGCGCCTCCTCGCCGTGCTGGGGATGGGCGCCTACCGCACGGCGTTCGCGCGCCCGAAGGCGGGGCTCGGCGAGCAGCCGGAGCGGATGGGCGACACGCGCCTCTGGGTGCTCCCCAACCCGAGCGGGCTGAACGCGAACTACTCGCGCGCCGACCTCGCGGCGCTCTTCCGGACGCTGCGCGAGGCGTCGGAGGCGGGCGGATGAGCGACGCGCGCGGGACCGGCGGGACCCGCGGCACGCGCGGCGCGCTGGTCGGCGCCGCGTTCCTGATGGCCACGTCGGCGGTGGGGCCGGGGTTCCTGACGCAGACCGCGGTGTTCACCGAGCGGCTGGGGGCGAGCTTCGGCTTCGCGATCCTGTGCTCGGTGCTGCTCGACCTGGCGGCGCAGCTCACGGTGTGGCGCACGCTGGTCGTCGCCGGGCGCCCGGCGCCGCCGGTGGCCGACGCGGTGCGCCCGGGGCTCGGGCTCGCACTCACGGCGTGCGTGGCGTTCGGCGGGCTCGCGTTCAACGTCGGCAACGTCGCCGGCGCGGGGCTCGGGCTGGAGGCGCTGCTGGCGGTGCCGGCGCCGGTCGGCGCGACGCTCTCGGCGGCGCTCGCGGTCGCGCTCTTCCTGGTGCCCGCGGCCGGGCGCGCGATGGACCGCTTCGCGGCGCTGCTCGGCTTCGTGATGCTGGCGCTGCTCGCGTACGTGCTGGCGCGCGCCGCGCCGCCGCTCGGCGAGGCCGTCGTGCGCACCGTCGCGCCGACGCGGATCGACCCGCTGGCGATCGTGACGATCGTGGGCGGCACGGTGGGCGGCTACATCACCTTCGCGGGCGCGCACCGCCTGCTCGACGCGGGGCTGCGCGGCGTGGACGCGGTGCCGGCGGCGACGCGCTCGGCGACCAGCGGGATCCTGCTCGCGTCGGCGGTGCGGGTGGGGCTCTACCTCGCCGCGCTGGGCGTGGTGACGCGCGGCGCGGTGCTGGGCGCGGAGAACCCGCCGGCGGCGGTGTTCCGGGCCGCGGCGGGGGAGCCCGGGGTGCGGCTGTTCGGCCTGCTCATGTGGGCGGCCGCGATCACGTCGGTGGTCGGCTCGGCCTACACGACGGTGTCGTTCCTGCGCGCCGTGTCGCCGGCGGTGGAGCGGCGGTGGCGCGTGGCGATCGTCGCCTTCATCGTCGCGTCGGCGGCGATCTTCCTGACCGTCGGGCGCCCGGTGCGGGTGCTGGTGCTGGCGGGCGCGGTCAACGGGTGCGTGCTGCCGGTCGCGCTGGCGACGATGCTGCTCGCCGCGCGCCGCCCCGCCGTCGTCGGCGCGTACCGCCACCCCGCGTGGCTCCAGGCCGGGGCGGCGGCGACGACGCTGGTGATGACGGGGCTGGTCGCGTGGACGGTGTGGGGGCTGCTGGCCGGCTGAGCTCAGTCGTCGGCGCGCAGCGCCCTGAACAGCGCCTGGATCTCGGCGCCGTGCGCGCGCATGAAGGCGACGTTGGCCGGGTCGATCCCCATCTCCTTCACGAGCTGCTCGGGCGACTTGCTCCCCTTCGGCGCGCCGACGGCCATGCCGGCGCCGAGGATGACGAACTGCGTGGTGGCGAACTGCCTCGGCGTCATCCCCGTCTTCGCGAACGCGGGGCGGAACTGCGGCACGCCGCCGAGCCGCCTGGCGGTCTCGTCGACCGAGTCGTCCATGTCGCTGGTGAACTGCTCCTCCAGCGCGGGCGCGGCCTTCATGACCCTGCCGAGTTCCTGCATGGTGGCGCCGTACTTCTTCACGTCGGCCATCGACAGCTTGTAGGCGGCGACGGCCGGCTGCGCGGCGAGCGCCAGCGGCGCGACGGCGAGGGCGAACGCCGCGACGAGGGCGACGGCGAGCGCGAGGCGGGTGGCGAGGAAGCGGGGCATTCTCGTGGGCGATGCAGCGGGAGTCGTCACGGCGGGAGTCGGAAGGGCGGGAGTCGTGAATGCACACTGCGCGGTAGCGACTCCCGTTCCTCCGACTCCCGCCGTCGCGACTCCCGCCGGTGCGGTCGTGGTCAGAAGATGAAGCCGAACGTGATCGGGAACGCGCGGATCGACTTCTGGTCGATCAGCCCCTGCTGCTTCGTGTAGACGTTCTGCAGCCGCGTCTCGGCGAACGCGTCGATCGGGCCGAGGCGGATCGCGAGGCCGGCGCCGCCCTCGACGCCGAAGTCGACCTGCGAGCGCACGTCGTCGGCGGCGCCGGCGGCCGCTTCGTCGCTCAGCCGGAAGGCGCCGACGCCCGCCGTGACGTACGGGCGCACGGGGCCGCGCAGCAGGTCGACCTTGAGGCTGGCGACGCCGGCGAGCATCGAGCGGATCGTCTCCTCGGGCGCCGGCTGGCCGACGACGGGGGGCACGGCGGCGGGGGAGAGGCGCATGCGCGCCATGTCGACGTTGAAGCGCAGCGCGGGCAGGCCGGCGGGGAGCTGCACCAGGACGAAGCCCTGGCCGTGCACGCCCGACTTGATCTGGCGCATCGTCGCGCCCTGGCGCGGCACGACCACGCCGCCGCCGAAGCCGACGCGGACGGGGCGCGCGGACGGCGCCGCGGCGGCCGGGTCCTGCGCGGGGAGCTGGGCGCGCAGCGCGCCCGGGAGGACAAGGGCCGCGCTCAGAGCGGCGGCGAACGACAGTCGGTAGGCGCGCATCGGGGTGACTCGGGATGGGTGGCCGGTGAGGGCACGCCCATGATCGCGAGGCGCCCCGGGGCGCGCGTGGGTCGCGTGACCTACGGGCGACCTGCGACCTGCGACCTGCGACCTGCGACCGTTTGCGCCGAGCCGCGTCTGTTCGGTCCGGGCGCGCGGAGTGCGCGACGGCATCGTTCGCCATGGTCGGCGCCGAGATCGAGTTCGAGCGGTGGGTCGAGCAGCCGCCGGCGGCGTTCGCGTCCGATCCCGTGTGGCGGATGCGGGCGTTCCAGCTGGCCTGCTTCGCGGTTCACGCGGGGTGGAGCGATGTCAGATGCCTCATGCGCGTGCCGTGCGGACGCTCGCTCGCCGACCAACTTCAGCGCGCCCTCGGGTCGACCGCCGCCAACATCGCGGAGGGCTACAGCCGGAGCTCCGGCGCGGATCGGGTGCGCCTGTTCGAGTACGCGCTGGGTTCCGCGCGCGAGTCGCTGGTGTGGTACGAGTCAGCCAGGCCGTGGCTGGGCGCCGAGGTCGTCGCGCGTCGTCAGTCGCCGGTGGGGCGCATTGTGAGCCTGCTCCTCCGCGCGATCCCCGCCGAGCGCACGCGAATCATCCGTCGTGCGCCCGTCGCCCCGGAGCGGTAGGGTCGCAGGTCGCAGGTCGCAGGTCGCAGGTCGCAGGTCGCAGGTCGCAGGTCGC
>NZ_JARGEK010000016.1 GCF_029211165.1 Roseisolibacter sp. H3M3-2 | reverse complement strand
GCTCGGCGCGCGCGGCGGCGCCGGGCCGCGCGTCGTCGGCGCGCGGGGCGCGCGCGTCGCAGGCGGTCAGGGCCGCGGCGACGAGGAGGAGGGAGGCGGGACGCGTGCGCATGGGCTGCCCGTAGTCTCCGCGCCGCCCGTCGCCTTCGCATCGTGACCGTGTAACGGGTCTGTCACGGCGCCCCCGGCCGGATGCCGCGAGCGGTCAATTCCGCGCGTAGGCCGTCCACCCCTGCCACCAGCGCGCCCCGTCCGGCGCCGCGGCGCCGCGGTACGGGGTGGTCGCGAGGGCGCCGCCGAAGAAGCCGTTGTCGCGCGCCGCCGCGCGCGCGGCCGCCGCGGCGAGCCCGCCCGACCGGAGCGCGCCGGCCGGCGCCCAGTCGATGGCCGCCGTCGTGGGGACGCCGCCCGGAAGCCCCGCGAACAGCGACGCGGCGGTCGCGGTCGCGGCCTCGACGCCGGGGAAGGCGGCGGCGTTCGCGAAGCCCGCGCTGCCGGCCGGGTCGAACGCGCCGAGCTGGTTCTCGGCGAGCAGCACGCCCGCCACCTGCAGCGAGTCGCGCTGCCGCAGCGTGTCGGTCGCCACCTCGCGCACCGACAGCCCCTGGCCCTGCCAGCGCGCGGCGACGCCGTTCAGCAGCGTCGCCCCCGAGCCGCGGCGCACCAGGATCCCGTGCGACTGGTCGCGCGCCTGGATCGCCGTGAAGCCGGGGGAGCCCGGTCCGACGAGGGTGAAGTTCGCGAACACGGGGCTCGAGATCGGCGGCTGCGTCGAGGTCGCGCACCCGTCGACGTTGGGGTCGCAGCCGTAGCCCTGCATCCCGCGGGGCGTGGCCGAAACCGTCCCGGCGCCGGCGCGCGGCGTGGGCTCGTGGCTCTGGAAGCCGATCACGAACTGGTTGCGCCCCTGATAGCCCTCCGCCCACGCGAAATGGTCGTCCCCCGACTCGTACGACACGAGGTAGCGCGCGTCCACGGTGCCGCCGAACCACTGGAACGCGGGGCCGAGGCTCGACAGCGCCTGCACGTACTCGATCGTCGTGCCGCGGCCGACGGCGTAGAGGGTGAGCGCCGCCGGCGACGTGGGGACCTGCTCCGCGCCCGTCGGCACCTCGGCGCCGGCGAACTCGAGCCGCACGTAGCGCAGCGTGCCGCTGTTGTCGGCCGCGTCGGCGCCGCCGCCGTAGCTCTCGGGCGCGGCGCCGAGCGTGCGCGCGGCCGCGGCGGCGCGGCTCACCGGCGCGTTGCCGACCAGCACCAGCCCGCCCCAGTCGCCGGGCGCGCGGCTCCCGGCGGCGCGCTGCGAGCCGAAGACGATCGGCTGCTCGGCGGTGCCGCGCGCGTCGATGCGGGCGCCGCGCGTGATCATGAGCAGGCTCCCCGCGACCGTGCTGTCGCCGACGAGGCGCGTCCCGGGCTGGATCGTGAGCGTGGCGCCCGGCCGCACCTTCACCGCGCCGCTCAGCACGTAGGTCGTGTCGGCGGTCAGCGTGCGCGACGCGGTGACGTCGCCTCGCAGCGTCGCCGACGCGGCGCCGAGCGCGCGCGTGGTGACGCTGACCGCGGCGGCGAAGGCGCTGGTGTCGCTGCCGCGGACGGCGGCCACCTGGTACGCGTAGGTCGTCGCCGGGAGCAGCCCCGCGTCGTCGAACGGGTGGGCGGCCGGCGTGCCGGCGCGCTTGGCGGCGCCCGAGCCGGCGGCGCGCTGCACGACGTACGCGGTGGCGCCGGCGACGGGCGTCCACGTCAGCCGCACCGCGCTCGCCGACGCCGCCGTCCCCGTCACCCCCGTCGGCGCGGACAGCGTGGCCGGCGGCGGGGGGGGCGGCGGGGTGGTCGGCCCCGGCTCGGCGCCGTCGGAGCCCCCGCAGGCGGCGAGCAGCACGAGGAGCGACGCGGGGCCGGGGTGCGCGAGGCGGGGCATGGCGGCGGGGCGGGGTGGTCGGGGAGGTCCTGCCCCCAATGGACGCCCGGATCGCGCCCCGCGCTACAGCCGGTTGGCGTACGACAGGAACTTGAACCGTCCGCCGCGTTCCAGGATCGAACCGAACAGCGACAGCGTGTCGGCCCGCGCCCCCCGCGTGACGACGACGCGGCACTGCTCGTGGAGGCGGTTCGCGCCCTCCGCCGTCGCCGGGTCCTGGCAGAGGTGTGCGGCGTAGCGCCCGCCCGCGAGCGCCGTCATCGCCTTGGGCAGGTCGCGCGTGGAGTTGGAGCCCACCTGCAGCCAGAGGAACGTGGGGTCGATCCCGTACGGCGGCCGCGCGAGGCGCGACTCGGGAAAGTAGAGCCACGCGAACTCGGCGCGCGTGACGAGCAGCGCGCGCAGCGCGGCGGTATCGCGCGCCAGCGCCGCCTCGGCGTAGCGGGAGACCAGGGCGTCGCGGCTCTCGGCGCCGCCGTCGAGCGCGGTCACGGGGGCCACGCCGTCGCGGAACGCGCGCAGCGAGGAGTCGACGAGCTGCTCGACGGTCGGCACGGGCGCCGGAGCGGCGGCCACGGACGCGGCGGGCGTGGGAGTGGGGTCCGCGGCCGGCGCGCGGTCGTCGCGCGGCGCGCACGCGAGCACCGTGGCGAGCAGCGCGAGAGGGAGCGGAAGACGCATGCGGGGCAAGGTAGTGACGCCCGGGCGAACGACGATGGCCGGCGCCCGAGGGCGCCGGCCGCGTCGATCGGGTGGGGCGCGGTCAGTTGCGGGCGTAGCTGGTCCAGCCCTGCCACCACGCCGTGCCGCCGGGCGTCGCGGCGCCGCGGTACGCGGTCGCGGCGAGCGTGCCGCCGAAGAAGTTCGCGACCCGCGCCGCGAGGGCGCCCGTGAAGGTGGACAGACCGCCGCTGGCGAGCGGCGAGCCGGCCGCCGGAGCGAAGTTCAGCCCCGCCGCGGTCGGCGCCGTCCCGAGCGCGGGGACCGCGGTGAAGAGCGAGGCCGCGGCGGTCGCGGTCGAGTCGATCCCGCTGTTGGCGAAGTTCGCGGGCTGCGTGAAGTTCGTCGCCGACGGGTCGAGCGTCGCGCCGTTCTCGGCGAACAGCACGTTGCGGATCTGCAGCGAGTCGGCGAGGCGGCGGTTGTTGGTCGACGAGTCGCGCACCGAGAGGCCGAGGCGGCCCCACCGCGTCACGACGCCGTTGACGTAGTAGCCGCCCGCGCCGCGGCGGATCACCATCCCCTGGCCGCCGGTCGTCGCCTGGATGGCCGGACCGCCGCCGATGATCGTGAAGTTCGCGAACACCGGGGTCGTGAACGGCGCCGCCGACTGCGACGGGCAGTTCGTGCCGCTCGTGTTGCAGCCGTCGATCTCGAAGCCGGTCGGGTCGGTCGCCGTCTGCCCCGAGCCGGTGCGCGGGACGAGCACCGTGTCCTGCAGCGCGATCAGGAACTGGTTGCGGCCGCGATACCCCTCGGCGGCGTCGAAGTGGTCGTCGCCCGCGAGGTACGACACCAGGTAGCGGCCGTCCACCGTGCCGCCGAACCACTCGAACGAGTCGTCCAGCCCGCCCATCGCCTGCAGGTACTCGAGCGTCGTGCCGCGGCCGACCGACGCGAAGGTGAACGAGTTCAGCTCGTTGTCCGCCGTGACGGCGTAGCCGGCGAACTCCACGCGGACGTAGCGCAGCGTGCCGCTGTCGTCGTCGTCGTTCGTGCCGCCGGCGATGTCGAAGCCCGGGTACTGCACGCCGCCCACGTTCGCGTTCGACCCCTCGAGCAGCGTCGGCGACGGGCGGTTGATGCGCGCGTTGCCGATGACGATCAGCCCGCCCCAGTCGCCCGGGCGGCGGTTGCCGACGGCGCGCTGCGACGTGAAGACGATCGGCGCCGCCGCCGTCCCCTCGGCGAGGATGCGGCCGCCCTTCAGGACGAAGAGCGCCGAGCCGGGTACGGTCGTGTCGCCGACGATCCGCGTCCCCGGCTGGATGGTGAGCGTCTGCCCGCTCGGCACCTGCACGAAGCCGCTCAGCACGTAGGTCGTGTCGGCGCGCAGCGTCTGGGTGGCGAGTGTGCCGGTGAGCGTGCGCTGCGTCGGCCCCGAGGCGCGCGTGTACGCGACCTCCGGCGAGAACGGCCCGACCGCCGCGCCGTTCAGGGCGGCCACGCGGTAGCGGTACGTCGTGCCGGCGGCCAGGTTCGCGTCGGCGTAGGGCGACGCGGTCGGACGCCCCACCTCCGCGAAGGAGCCGCCGGTCGCGCCGGTGACGCGCTCGACGACGTAGCCGGTCGCGCCGGCGACGGCGGTCCACGCGACGCTGGCGCCGGTGCCGCTGGCCGTCACGGTCAGGCCGGTCGGCGCGCCGGGGGCCGGCTGCTGCACGGTGTACGAGATCTCGTTCGAGTACGCGCCCGGCGTCGTGCCGTTCACGGCGGCGACGCGGTAGCGGTAGGTCGTCCCCGCCGTCAGCCCCGCGTCGGCGTAGGTGGCCGCCGTGGGACGCGAGACCTCGGCGAAGGTGCCGCCCGTCGCGCCGGTCACGCGCTCCACGACGTAGCTGGTGGCGCCCGTGACGGCGGTCCAGGTGACGGTCGCGCCGGTCGCGCCGTTGGCGCTCACCGCGACGCCGGCGGGGGCGGCGGGGGGCGGCGGCGGCGTGATCGGGTCGTCGTCGTCGGCGCACGCGGCGGCCAGCACGACGGTCGTCGCGAGGGTCAGCCGGCGCGCCGCGATCGCGAGGCGGGCGAGGGACATGAAAGCTCCGAGGGCAGGGTTGCGTGTGCGTGGGCGCGGACCCGTCCGCGCGACCGCAAAGCAATCCGTGACGCGCGGCGGTCCCGTGACCAACGGGTCACGGCCGTGTCACGCCGGCCGGAACGCGAACGGCCGCCCGGCAGATGCCGGGCGGCCGTTCGCGTGGTCTCGCGCGGTCGGGCGATCAGGGCTGCCAGGAGAGTCCGGCCGAGATCGCGCGGCCCACGCGGTAGCTCTCGATCGTCACCGGCCCCTGGAGCTGCCGGTAGGCGGCGTCGAACAGGTTGCGCGCGTCGAGCCGCCCCGACACCTGGGCGAAGATCGGGAAGCGCAGCGACAGGTCCACGACGTGGCGCGGGCGGTCCTTCACGTCGGGGAGCGGCGTCACGCCGGCCGTCGTGATGCGCGGCCCGATCACGTTGTAGAGCAGCGTCGCCGACGTGCGCCCGGACTCCGTGGCGTACGTCAGCCCCGTGTTCACCACCCACGGCGCCTGCCCGACCATCGCGCGCTTGTCGCTGGTGAGCGCCGCGCGGGCGCTGTCGCCGAGCGTGATCTCGCTCTGCATGAGCGTGACGTTGGCGAAGGCGAGGAACGGGGCCAGCGCCGGCGAGAGCCCGCCGAGCTGCTTCCGCGCCTCCAGCTCGAGCCCGTAGTTCTGCGCGCGCTCGGCGTTGCGCCACGTGACCTGCGCCGCCTCCGACGTCACCTGCTGCACGCGCTCGATCGGGTCGTCGAACCGCTTGCCGAACACGCCGATGCTCAGGACCTCGCCTGCGCCCGGGTACCACTCCCACTTGGCGTCGAAGTTCTGGATCAGCGAGCGGCGGAGGTTCGGGTTGCCGAACTGGTTGAACCCGCCGAGCACCTCGCGGGTGAGCACCGGCGACAGCTCGCGGTACTCGGGGCGCGCGAGCGTCTGCGTGCCGGAGAGGCGCAGCGACTGGCTCTCGGTGATCTTCAGGTTGGCCACGAGCGACGGGAGCACGTCGGTGTCGTCCAGGCGCCCCGTCACCCGCTGGTCGCCCACGAGCACGCTGTTGACCTCGATGTCGGCGCGCTCGACGCGGGCGCCGCCGATGAGCCGCAGGCGCGACGTCGCCGCCCATTCGCCCATCAGGTAGCCGGCCGTCATCCGGTCGCGGGCGTCGTACGAGCCGCCGCGGCCGAGCGGCTGGATCTGGAAGTTGGCCTGCTGCCCCATCGTGTAGCGGCCGTCGAAGATCTCCTCGGCCCGCAGGGCGCGCGCGGCGCCGGGGAGCGAGCCGAAGATGCTGTACTGGAAGTTCGACGCGTCGCGCTCGGTCGCGCGGATCATCGCGCCGGCCCGCACCACGACGTCCTGCGTCTCGCCGAGCTCGAACTTGTAGTTGGCGGACGCGGTGAGGTTGGACTCCTCGAGGTCGGCGAAGGTGCGGCGCGGCGAGCCCTCCCCCTCGAACAGCAGCGCGCGGGTACGGGTGCCGTTGGGGCCGTCCTGCAGGGCGTAGATCACGTCCGACCGGTCCGGCTCGCGGCGCGCGACCCCGGCCGAGGTGACCGCCACGTCGAGCGTCTGCCCCTTCGGGAGCTGCTGCTCCAGCTGGAGCTGGTTGCTGCGGATCGTCCGCTCGACGAAGCGCAGCGTCGAGCGCTCCAGCGTCGTGTTCAGGTTCTCGCTGAAGCCGACGTCCTGCCGCGCCTCGTTGTCGGCGCTGCGGTTGTACGTGTTGTTCAGCGAGACGCGCGTGTTGCGGCCGAACAGCGTGCTGGCGTTCGCGATCCCGCCCCAGAGCACGCCCGAGCGCCCGGTCTGCCCCTCGAAGCGGTACAGCTCCGTCACCCCGCCGCCCGACTGCGGCTGCGCGACCGCGTTGACCTCCCCGTCGCGCACCTCCTGAGACACGCCGTAGGTGCCCGAGAGGAGGTAGCCGACGCGCTGGCCGAACACCGGGTCGTTGCCGCCGACCGAGGCGCTGAACGACCCGTTGGGCGAGCCGCCGCGCTGGCGCGGCGTCCACACGTTGCGCAGCGAGTTGATGATCCGGTTCAGCTCCCGCTGCGGGACGTCAGCCTGGACGTCGTCGACCGCGCGCAGTCCGGCGGGCATCCCGCGCTCGCCGCCGGCGTAGCCGAGGATCTCGCGCCCCTCGCGCTTGGGCGCGACCAGCGTCTGCCCCGTCGCGCGCAGGTTGGAGCCGACCGACGCCGAGTAGGCGAACTGCCGCCGCGCCGGGAACTCGCGCGTGCGGATGTCGACGACGGCGCCGCTGAAGTCGCCCGGCTGGTCGGGGGTGAACGTCTTGATCGTCGAGATGTTCTGCAGGAGCCCCGACGGGAAGATGTCGAGCGGCACCACCTTCCGCTCCGGCTCGGGGCTCGGCAGCCGCGCGCCGTTCAGCTGCGTCGTGGTGTAGCGCTCGCCGAGGCCGCGCACGAAGACGAACTTGTTGTCCTGCACCGTCACGCCACTCACGCGCTGCACGGCCTGCGCGGCGTCGCCGTCGGGGCTCTTGGCGATCTGCTCGGCGGTCACCGCGGTGACGATGCCGGTCGCGTTGCGCTGCTTGTCCAGCGCCTCGCTCACGGTGCCGCGCTCGGCGGAGGCGGTCACCGTCACGGCGGCGACCTGCACCGCGGCCGAGCCGAGGGCCACGCTCTGCTCCAGCGTCTGGCCGGCGCCGAGGGCGATGCCGGTGACGGTCTTGGGCGCGTAGCCGATGCGGCGCGCCTGCAGCGTGACCGTGCCGGCGGGGACGCCGGCGATGGTGAAGCGGCCGTCGACGCCCGACATGCCGCCGAGCGTCGTGCCGACGATCTGCACGCCGACGTCGGCCAGGCCGGCGCCGGTGCTCGCGTCGACGATGCGGCCGGTGATCCGGCCCGTGGCCGGGCGGGGGGCCGGGGCCTGCGCCACGAGGGCGGGGACCGGCGGGAGGGCGGGCACCGCGACCGCGAGCAGCGCGATCCAGAGCGGGCGAGCGGACATGGGGAGGGCGGGTTGGCGTGAGTCGGCCCGGATCGGGCCCCGGCTCAGCGTTACAACCTCCCCCCATCCCGCAACGGATCACGCACGGCCCTGTAACCGCCGCGTCACGAAGGGCCCGGGAAGCGCGCCATGATCGTGGTGCCCGCGCCGGGGCGGCTCTCGGCCCGCACCTCGCCGCCGTGCGCCTCGACCAGGTGCTTCACGATCGACAGACCCAGCCCGGTCCCGCCGACGTCGCGCGCGCGCCCCGGGTCGGCGCGGTAGAAGCGCTCGAAGATGCGCGGCAGGTGGTCGGCGCCGATGCCGGCCCCCGTGTCGCGCACGCCGAGCCACACCCCGCCGTCGTCGCGCGCAGTGAACACCGTGACGGTGCCCGCGGCCGTGTGGCGCACCGCGTTCTCCACCAGGTTGCTGAGCACCTGCCGCACCGCGCTCGGGTCGGCGTGCACCGCCGGCGCGTCGGCCGCCGGCTGGACCGCCACCGCCACCCCCTTGGCCGACGCCACCACGCGCGCCGCCGCCGTCGCGTCGGCCGCCGCCGCGCCCACGTCGACGTCGGTCCGCATCGGCTGCCAGACCCCGCTCTCGATCCGCGACAGGTCCAGCAGGTCGTCCACGATCCGCTGCATGCGCTGCGCGTTGTCGCGGATCGTCTCCGCGAACTGCCGGCGCATGGCGGGCGGCAGCTCGTCGTCGGCCAGCGTCTCGGCGAACCCGCCGACCACGGTGAGCGGCGTCTTCAGCTCGTGCGACACGTTGGCCACGAAGTCGCGACGCACGTGCTCCAGCCGGCGCACCGGCGTCAGGTCGTAGAAGGCCAGCACCGCGCCGGCGCCCCCGGGGAGCGGACGCGCGGTCAGCGTCAGGGTGCGCCCGTCGAGGCGCAGCTCGGCCGGGCCGCTCGCCTCGCCGCGCAGCGCGTCGCCGAGCGCCTCGCGCAGGGTGCGGTCGCGCGGCAGGTGGTCGGCGGGGAAGGGGATCGGGTCGCGCAGGCGGAGCAGCTGCCGCGCGCTGGCGTTCGCACGCACCACGCGCTGGCGCGCGTCGACCGCGACCACCGCCTCGCTCAGCGCCTCGCCGACGGCTGCCATCAGGTCCTCCTCGGCCTGCAGCGCGTCGAGGCGCGCGCCCAGCTGCTCGGCGAGCCGGTGCACCGCGGTCGCCAGCTCCCCCACCTCGCCGGGAGCGGCGAGCGCGGGGCGGCGCGACAGGTCGCCGCCGGCCAGCGCGCGCGTCACGTCGCGCAGCTCGCCCGGCGGGCGCGTGACGGTGCGCGCGGACAGCAGCGCGACCCCCGCCGACAGCGCGAGCGCCGCGAGCGCGGTGAGCCGGACCCCGCGGCGCACGTCGGCGACGATCGCGGCCCCGGTCTCGAGCGGCGCGGCCACGCGCACCGCCCCCGCCGCCCCCGACGCCGCGCCGGCCAGCTCGGTCGCGCCGGCGGCGCTGGAGCGCGCGGCGTGCGAGCCGCGCGTGCGCCGCGCCCCCTCGACCTCTGGGAGCGCGGCGTAGTTTCGCAGCCATCCCGCCGACAGGTCGTCGCTCTCCGAGTCGCCGACGACCGCGCCGCCCGGGTCGAGCAGCGTCACGTGCCGGTCGAGCGTGCGCGCCAGCGAGTCGGCGAGGGCGGGCGCCGGCGTCCCCGGGCGCCACGCCGCGGCGGCCAGCGCGGCCTCGGCGCGCACCCGCTCCAGCGTGGAAGCGCGCAGCCCGTCGACGGTGCGCTCCCGCACCGCCACCAGGGTGAAGGCGACGAGCACGCTGACGACGAGGAGCGCGTACAGGAGCAGGCGCTGCGAGAGGCGCATGCGGGGAATGATGCACCCGGTCGGGCGGCCGCGCCGGCCCGCCGTCGCGGCGTCGGCTAGCGGGAGCCGCCGGCCTTCAGCCGATACCCGAACCCGCGCACCGTCTCGATCAGCTCCCCGGCGTCGCCGAGCTTCGTGCGCAGCCGCTGCACGTGCATGTCGACGGTGCGGGTCTGGATGTCGGGCGCCGCCTCCCACACCGTCTCCAGCAGGTGCCCGCGCGCCTGCACGCGCCCCCGGCGCTCGGCGAGCGTCAGCAGCAGCTTGTACTCGGTGGGGGTGAGGTCGACGCGCGCGCCGCCCACGTCCACCGTCATCGCCGCGCGGTCGATGCGCAGCGGGCCCACCACCAGCAGCGACCCGGGCTCGGCGCCCCCCTCGGCGGCGGCCCCGGTGGCCACGCGCCGCAGGATCGCGCCGACGCGCAGCACCAGCTCCTGCGGCGAGAACGGCTTGGTCAGGTAGTCGTCGGCGCCCAGCGAGAGCCCGCGGATGCGGTCCGGCTCCTCGCGGCGCGCGGTCAGCATCAGCACCGCGAGCCGGCGCGTCGCGTCGTCCGCGCGCAGCTGCTCCAGCACGTCGAACCCCGAGAGGTCCGGGAGCATGAGGTCGAGCACCACCAGCGCCGGGCGCTCGCGCCGCGCCAGCTCCAGCGCGTCCTGCCCGGAGCCGGCCGTGGAGACGCGGTAGCCGAGCTTCGCGAGGTGGTAGACGACCAGCGCCACGATGTCCGGCTCGTCGTCGACCACCAGGATCCGCTCCCCGGCCGCGGAGGCGGCGGCGGGGAGCCTGTCGGTCGGGCGTTCGGCGGTCGGGAGCATCGGGTCGGGGTCGGGGTCGGTCGTCGCGGTCAGCCGTCGCGGGCCTGCAGCCGCCGCTGGATCTTGGCGACGATCATCTCGATCGCCACCGCGTTGTGGCCGCCGCGCGGCACGATGACGTCCGCGTAGCGCTTGCTCGGCTCGACGAACTGCAGGTGCATCGGCCGCACGGTCGTCATGTACTGCGCGATGATCTCCTCGAACGGGCGCCCGCGCTTCGTCATGTCCCGCTTCAGCCGCCGCACCAGCCGCTCGTCGGCGTCGGCGTCCACGAAGACCTTCACGTCGCACAGCGCGCGCACCCGCTCGTCCACGAACAGCAGGATCCCGTCGATCACCACCACGTCCGCCGGCGCGATCGGCACCGTCGCGGGCGCCCGCAGGTGGGCGACGAAGTCGTACACCGGCTTCTCGATCGCCTCGCCGCGCGACAGCCGCGCCAGGTGGTCGACGAACAGGTCGAGGTCGAACGCGTCCGGGTGGTCCCAGTTGACCCGGCGCCGCTCCTCCATCGACAGGTCGGCGAAGTGGCGGTAGTAGGCGTCCATGTCGACGAACGCCAGCGACGCCGCCGCGCCCCCGGCCGTGAGCGCCTCCGCGACCCGGCGGGCCACGGTGGACTTCCCCGAGCCGGTGCCGCCGGCGATGCCGATCACGAGCGGCTTGCTCACGGCGCGTCTCCGGGGCCCGTGTAACGATGGCCGGACGATGCCGGGGACGGCGGCGCATGTGAAGCGGCGGTCCCGTCACGGGACTGTATCGGGCGGTCGGGGCGGGGCATCCGGGAAGTAAGGACGCGCCCGCGGCGGGCGTCAACCGCGCGCCCTGCACCGCCGCGACCGGGGCCGCTAGCTTCCGTCCATGCAACGAGTTGCCTCGCTCCGGACGCTCGCCCTCGGGGCCGGCGTCCTGCTCCTCGCCCCCGCCGCGGGCGGCGCCCAGTCGCGCGCCGACACCCTCGAGCTCGTCGTCGCCGCGACCACCGACGTGCACGGGCACCTGCGCGGCTGGGACTACTTCGCCGCGCGCCCTGACACGGTCCGCTCCCTCGCCCGCGCGGCGACGGTCGTGGACTCGCTGCGCGCCGCCCACCCGGGGCGCGTCGTGCTCGTCGACGCCGGCGACCTGCTGCAGGGGACGCCGCTCACCTACGTCGCCGCCCGCGTCGCGCCCGACGCACCGCACCCGGTGCCGGCGGCCATGAACGCGCTGCGCTACGACGCCGCGGCGATCGGCAACCACGAGTTCAACTACGGCCTCGAGACGCTCGACCGGGCGATCGGGCAGGCGCGCTTCCCGTTCCTCGCCGCCAACGCGCGCCGCGCCGACGGCACGCCGGCCTACAAGGCGTGGACGATGGTCGAGCGCGGCGGGGCGAGGGTCGCGATCGTCGGCGGCACGACCCCGGGCTCCATGGTCTGGGACCGCGACCACCTCGCGGGGAAGGTCGCGATCGGCGACATCGTCCCGGCGGTGCGCGACGCGGCCGCCGAGGCCCGCCGCGCCGGCGCCGACGTGGTGGTCGCCGTGCTGCACGCGGGGCTCGACGGCCCGTCGAGCTACGACACGGTCACCACGAGGCTGCCGAGCGAGAACGTCTCCGCCCGCGTGGCGCGCGAGATCCCGGGGCTCGACCTGGTGGTGTTCGGCCACTCGCACCGCGCCCTCGCCGACACGACCATCGGCGGCGCGCTGGTCATGCAGCCCAAGAACTGGTCGGAGAGCGTCGGCGTCGCCCGCCTGTCGCTCGTCCGCCGGGCGGGGAAGTGGGCCGTGGTCGCCCGCCGCGGGCAGCTCGTCCCGACCGTCGGCCGCGCGGAGTCCCCCGCCGTCCTCGCCGCCACCGACTCGGCGCACGCGCGCGCCGTCGCCTACGCGGCGTCGGCGGTCGGCACGACGGCGGTGGCCTGGCGCTCCGACTCGCTGCGCCGCGTCGACACGCCGCTCGTGGACTTCATGCTCGAGGTCATGCGCCGCACCGCCGGCGCCGACCTCGCCGCCGGCGCCGCCTACGCGGACGCGGGGCTCGACGCGGGGCCGATCACCGTCGCCGAGCTGGCGCGGCTGTACCCGTACGAGAACACGCTGCGCGCCGTGCGCGTCACCGGCGCACAGCTCCGCGCCTTCCTCGAGCACTCGTCGCGCTACTACGCGGGCGTCGACGCGTCGGGGAACCCGGTCGTCGACCGCACGGTCCCCGGCTACAACTACGACATGGTGGCCGGCGCCGACTACGTGCTCGACCTGCGCCGGCCGATCGGCCAGCGCGTCACGACGCTGACCTACCGCGGCCGCCTGGTCGCCGACACCGACAGCTTCACGCTGGCGCTCAACAACTACCGCCAGACCGGCGGCGGCGGCTTCGCCATGCTCGCCGGCGCGCCGCAGGTGCACGACAGGGGGCTGGAGATCCGCCAGCTCCTGATCGAGGAGGCGAAGGCCGCCGGCACCCTCGACCCGGCGCGCTACCACACCCGCAACTGGCGGCTGGAGACCGGCGCCCCGACGTCGGCCCCGCTGCGGGTCGCGCAGGACACCGCGACGAACCGGGTGCGCAAGGACGTCGGCCCGGCGATCCGCCGCCGCGCCGGCCTGCCGCGCCGCCTGCGCATCCTCGCGATGAACGACTTCCACGGCGCCCTGGAGCCGCTCGGCGACGCGCGCGGCGTCGTCCGCGGCGGCGCGGGGCCGTTCGCCGCGGCGCTGGCGCGCGTGCGCGCCGAGTGCCGGCCGCCCGCCTGCGTCAGCATCCTCCTCGACGGCGGCGACGAGTTCCAGGGGACGCCGGCGTCGAACCTCACCTACGGCCGCAGCGTCGTCGGCGTGATGCGCGAGCTGGGCGTGGTCGCGTCGGCGCTGGGCAACCACGAGTTCGACTGGGGCGTCGACACGCTGCGCGCCCGCATCCGCGAGCTGCCGTACACGGTGCTCGGCGCCAACGTCACGACCGACGACGGCCGCCGCCTCCCGTGGCTCCCCGCCGACACGCTGATCGTGCGCAACGGGCTGCGCATCGGCATCGTCGGCGTCGCCGACCCGGCCACGCCCCGCACGACGAAGGTGCTGAACGTGAAGGGGCTGCGCTTCGGCCCCCCGGCGCCCGCGGTCGACGAGCGCGCCCGCGCGCTCCGGGCCCGCGGCGCCGACCTCGTGGTGGTGACCGGCCACATCGGCGCCTACTGCGACGCCGACCGCGACAACGACGCCGGCAGCGCCGGCGCGGCCGCCGCGGCGCCGCGCGAGTGCGCCGGCGAGGTGGTGGAGCTCGCGCGCCAGCTCCGCGAGCCGGTGGCGGCGATCGTCAGCGGCCACACCCACTCGCGCGTCGCGACGGTCGTGAACGGGATCCCGATCGTCCAGGCCCGCACGGCGGCCCGCGCCCTCGGCGTCATCGACCTGCCGCTCGACGGCGGCGCGCCGACGGTCGAGGTGCGCGAGGTCATCGCCGACTCGGTGGGCGCCGTCCCGGCGCGCATGGCGTCGCTGGTGTCGGAGCGGCTCGCCGAGGTGCGCTCGAAGGTGGAGCAGCGCATCGTGGAGGTCGCCGACGCGATGCCGCGCGAGCCCGACGAGCAGTACGCCCTCGGCAACGTGATCGCCGACGCGCAGCGCTGGGCGACCCGCGCCGACGTCGCCATCATGAACAACGGCGGCATCCGCACCGGGCTCCCCGCCGGGACGGCGACCTTCGGACGGCTCTACGAGATCCAGCCGTTCGGCAACACGCTCTACACGCTGCGCGTGCGCGGGCGCGACCTGAAGGCGTACCTGCCGCGCCTCGTCGCCCGCGACCGGCCGCGCTGGCACGTGAGCGGCGTGAGCATCGTGTACGACACGACGCGCGCGGGCCCGGCCCGCTTCGTCTCCGCCACCCTCGACGGCGGCCGTGCGATCGAGGACGACCAGCTCTACGCGGTGACCATTAACGACTTTCTCGTGACCGGCGGCGACGGCGTCACGCTCGCCGAGGGCGCGGCCTCCGTCACGGCGACCAACGTCGTCGACGTCGACGCCCTGATCGGCTACCTGCGCCAGCTCCCGCAGCCCGTGCGCGCGCCGTCCGAGGTGCGCATCCGCAACCAGGCGGAGGGCGCGCGATGACGGCGCCCGACACCTTCCGCGTCTTCGTGAATGAGCGCCCGGCCGACGTGCCGCGCGGCGCCAGCGCGCTCGACGCGGTGCGGGCGTTCGACGCCGCCCTCGCCGACGGGGTGGCCGCCGGCGACCGCGCCCTCACCGACAGCCGCGGGCTCCCGGTCGAGGCCACGGCGTCGGCGTACGCGGGCGCGATCTACCGCGTGGTCGCGGTGCGCCGCGGCGCCGGGCTTCCGGACGCGGGGGACGACGCGTGACGCCGCACCCGCAGGAGGCCGAGCGGCGCGCCGACGCCGTGGCGGCGGTCGACCGCGCGCTCCTCACCCGGCTCCCGAAGGCCGAGCTGCACTGCCACCTCGACGGCTCGGTGCGCCCGCAGACCCTGATCGACCTGGGCGCCGAGCAGGGCGTGGCGATGCCGGCCGCCGACGCGGCGTCGCTCGCCGAGTACATGCGCGTGGACGACGCGCGCAACCTCGAGGACTACCTGGCCCGCTTCGCGGTGACGCTGTCGGTCATGCAGACCGAGGCCGCCATCGAGCGCGTGGCCTACGAGCTGGCGACCGACGCCGCCGCCGACGGGGTGCGCTACCTCGAGACGCGCTTCGCGCCCGTGCTCAACACGCGCGCCGGGCTGGAGGCGGCCGCCACCGTCGAGGCGGCGGTGCGCGGGCTGGCCCGCGCCGAGCGCGAGACGGGGATCGTCGCCCGCGCCATCGTCTGCGGGCTGCGCAACCTGCCGCCCGAGACGTCGCTGAACCTCGCGCGGCTCGCCGTCGAGTACCGCGGGCGCGGCGTCGTGGGCTTCGACCTCGCCGGCGGCGAGGCGGGGAACCCCGCCTCCGACCACTACGCCGCGTTCGAGCACGCGCGCGAGCACGACCTGGCCGTGACCTGCCACGCCGGCGAGGGCGCGGGCGCCGAGAGCGTGCGCGACGCCCTGCACGTCTGCGGCGCCGGCCGGCTCGGCCACGCCACGCGCCTCATCGAGGACCCGGCGCTGGTGGACGAGGTCAACGAGTCGCGCGTCTGCTGCGAGTGCTGCCTGACCTCCAACGTGCAGACGCGCGCCGCCGCCGACTACGCGACGCACCCGTTCCGCCGCTACTTCGACCTCGGCCTCAACGTCGTGCTGAACACCGACAACCGCCTGATGAGCGGCGTCACCCTCGTCGACGAGTACGTGCACGCCGCCGCGCACCTCGGCTTCCGCTTCGACGAGCTGGCGCGCGTGGCGCTGAACGGCTTCGAGAGCGCCTTCCTGCCCGCCGACGAGCGGCGGGCGCTGGTCGCGCGCGCCGAGGCCGACATCGCGGCGCTGCGCGCCGGGGCGGCCGCGTGAGCGCCGCCGGGGCGACGCCCTACGGCGTGGCGGCCGCGGCCCGCGCCGCCGACGCGGTGCGCGAGCGCCTGGGCGTGCGCGCGCCGGCGTGCGCCATCGTGCTCGGCTCGGGGCTCGGCGACCTCGCGCACGACATCGCCGACGCGCGGCGCGTCCCGTTCGCCGAGGTCCCGGGCTTCCCGACGGCCACGGTGGTCGGCCACGCCGGCGCGCTCATCGCCGGCACGCTCGGCGGGCGCGAGGTGGTCGCGCTCGCGGGGCGGTTCCACATGTACGAGGGGCACGACGCGGCGCTCGCCGGCTTCCCGGTGCGCGTGGTGCACGCCCTCGGCGCGCGCACCCTCTTCGTCAGCAACGCCGCCGGCGGGATCCGCCGCACCTTCGCGCCGGGCGACCTGATGCTGATCGCCGACCACCTCAACATGATGTTCCGGAACCCGCTCATCGGGCCGCTGCAGGCGGGCGACGTGCGCTTCCCGGACATGTCCGACCCGTACGACGCCGGGCTGCGCGCGATCCTGCGCCGCGTGGCGGCGGAGCAGGGGATCCGGCTGCAGGAGGGCGTCTACGCGGGCGGCCTCGGCCCGACCTACGAGACCCCCGCCGAGACGCGGATGCTGGAGCGCCTCGGCGCCGACGCGACCGGGATGTCCACCGTCCCCGAGGTCGTGGTCGCGCGCGCGATCGGGATGCGCGTCGCGGGGGTCAGCTGCATCACCAACATGGCGTGCGGGATCGCGACGCACCCGCTGTCGCACGACGAGGTGCTGGAGGTCGGGCGCGAGGCGGGCACGCGCTTCCGCGCGCTGGTCACCGGCTTCGTGCGCGCGCTCGACTGAGCGGGCCCCGCACGCGCGACGGGGGCGGGGCGCCGTGTGGGCCGCCCCGCCCCCGTCGTCCGTCGATCAGCGCGCGGCCTGCGTGGCCTGCGGCAGCGAGCGGAGCCGGCTCTGGAACTGGCGGAAGCCCTGCGTGTCGCGCGTCAGCGACTGCAGCACCTGCGGCGAGATCTGGGCGATCTGCGCCTCCGTGCGCTGGATGCGGTCCTCCTCCAGCGGGTGGGTCGAGAACCACGCCTCGACGCCCGCGGGGCGCGAGTTGCGCTCCTCCAGCAGGACGCGGAACATCCCCGGGATGCCGCGCGGGTCGATGCCGGCGCGCGTCACGATGTTGACGCCCACCTCGTCCGCCTCGGACTCGTCCGAGCGGCTGAAGCGCGCGAACACCGCGTTGCCGCCGACGTTGATCAGCGCGCCCGCCGCCTGGTTCTGGCACACGCTCGGCGCCAGGATGCACCCCAGCGTCAGCCCGATGTTGGCGCCCTGCGCCTTCTGCATCTGCTCGATCGAGTGGCGCTCGACGACGTGCCCGATCTCGTGCCCGAGCACCCCGGCCACCTGCGACATGTTCTGCGCGCGCTCGATCAGCCCGCGGTTCATGTAGATGAAGCCTCCCGGCACCGCGAAGGCGTTGACTTCCGGACTGTTGACCACGTAGAACTGCCAGTCCTGGATGTCCGTCCGGCCCGCCACGCGCGCCAGCGAGTCGCCGAGCACGGTGATGTACCGGTTGATCTCGGCGTCGCGGATGATCGGCAGCTGGCTGTTGATCTGCGACGCGTACTGCGCACCCATGTCGACTTCCTGCTGCGTGGACACGCCGCATCCGGCGGTCAGGAAGCCGAGACTCGCAAGGGTGCTCACGAAGAAACGCCTCATGATGACTCCACGCGTGCTCGGTGATCGGTGATGGGGTCTGCCGGTGGTGGCGCCGCCCGCCCGACGGTAGGGCAAGGACCATTCCCGCGTCCCCGGGTGGGGATCCTCCCGTAAATCCATGCGGCTGCTGACTTTAGCCAGGGACCTCCAGCGTCGGAAGGCGCGCGAGCGCCAGAGGCTGTTCGTCGCGGAGGGCATCCGGACCGTCGAGGAGCTGCTCGACGCCCCGCACCTGTCCCTCCGCGGGGCCGTCGTCTCCCCGCTGCTCGCCGCGACGCCGCGCGGCGCGGCGCTGCGGTCCCGCCTCGACGCCGCCGGCGCGCCGGTGCTGGAGGCGACGGAGCGCGACTTCGACTCCGCCGCCGGCACCGACTCCCCCCAGGGCGTGCTGGCGATCGCCGAGCAGCCCGCCCTCGCCCTCGACGCGCTCGGCGACCGGCTGGCCGGCCGCCCCGCGCGCCTCCTGCTCCTCGACGGGGTCCAGGACCCGGGCAACGTCGGGACGCTCCTCCGTTCGGCGGCCGGCCTCGGCGCCGACGCGGTCGTCGCCCTCGGCGGGACCGTCGACCTCTGGAGCGCCAAGGTGGTGCGCTCGGCGATGGGGGCACTGTTCCGCCTGTCTACGCTGGGTGATACCGCCGACGCGGTCCTCCCGTTCCTCGCGGCGCAGCGGATCGTCCTGTGGGGGGCGGACGGGACGGGGACGCCGGTGGCCGAGCTCGCCTCTGACGCCCCGGACCGGCTCGCCGTCGCCGTCGGCAACGAGGGCGCCGGCCTCTCGACGCCGGTCCGCGAGTGCGCGGCGCGGCTGGTGGCCGTCCCGAGCAGCGGGCTGGTCGAGTCGCTGAACGTCGCCGTCGCCGCCTCCATCCTCCTGTACGAGCTCCGCCCCGCCGCGCTCCGCGCCCCGCGCTGACGCGGCGATCCCGCCGTCTCCCGCCGCCATGCTCGAGCCGCACTGGTCGCTCGCCGCCCTCGCCTTCCTCTTCGGGGCGGTGATCGGCTCCTTCCTTAACGTCTGCATCGTCCGCTGGCCCGAGGGGGAGTCGGTGGTGCGGCCGCGCTCCCGCTGCCCCCGCTGCGGCCGCCCGGTCCAGGCGTTCGAGAACGTCCCGATCCTCAGCTGGCTCCTGCTGCGCGGGAAGTGCCGCGGGTGCGGGCTCCCGATCTCGCCGCTCTACCCGGCGATCGAGCTGACGACGGGGCTCGGCTGGCTGGCCGCGTACGCCGCATACGGCGCGACCTTCGACGCGCTGCGGCTGGCGGTGTTCGGGACCGTGCTGCTCGGGATCGCGGCGACCGACGCGCGCCGCTTCCTGATCCCGGACGGCTTCACCGTCTTCCTGCTGCTCTGGGCGCTGGGGACCTCCTTCCTCGGCAGCGACTCGGGGAGCGGGATCTTCGCCACCCCGTACGCGGCCTTCTTCGGCGCCTGCACCGGCGCCGGCGCGCTGGCGATCATCGGCTGGCTCGGCGAGCTAGCGCTCAAGAAGGAGGCGATGGGCTTCGGCGACGTCACCATGATGGCGGCCGTCGGCGCCGCGCTGGGCCCCGAGCGCGCGCTGCTGACCGTGCTGGTTGGCGCCTTCGTCGGCGCGGTGGCGTCGGTGAGCGTGATCGTCCCGCTGACCTGGGTGGCGCACCGCCGCCGGCTGGCCGGGGGCGAGACCGAGGCGGTGTTCGAGCTTCCGCACATCCCCTTCGGCGTCTTCCTTGCGCCTGCGGCGCTCCTGACCTTGCTTTGGGGAGACCGCATGATCGCCTGGTACTTCGCCACCGTCCTGCAGCCGTGACGTCCGGTCCGCGCCCGCCCCGCCGCGCGCTGGCCGCGGGCGCCCTGCTCGCCCTCGCCGGCTGCGACGCCCCCGTCGGCGACCAGCGGGCCTCGTACGTCGAGCAGGCCGTCGCGCTCGCGCCCGAGATCGAGCGCGCCACCGGGCTGCGCTTCACGACGCCGCCCAAGGTCGAGGTCCGCACGGCGGAGCAGGTCCGCGCCTTCGTCCAGCGCGAGGTCGACGAGCCCGAGGCGCGCGCCGAGTTGGAGGGGCAGCAGGCCGCCTACCGCGCGCTCGGCATGATCCCCGACACGCTCGACCTGCGCGCGCTCCTGGTCCGCGTGCTCGAGGAGCAGGTGGTCGGCTATTACGACCCGCGCTCCAAGACGCTCTACGTCGTGCAGGGCGCGGACTCGGCGGCGGCCGCGGTCACGCTGCGGCACGAGCTGGTGCACGCGCTCCAGGACCAGCACCGCAACCTCGACTCGCTCCTCCGCGTGCGCGGGCAGGCCGACCGCACGGCCGCGGCGCACGCGGCGCTCGAGGGGCAGGCGACCTGGGTGCAGCTCGGCGGCGGCGGCGACCTCGCCATGCGCATGCCGGGGGCGTGGGAGCGCACGCGCGAGGCGATCCGCGGCAACATGGACCGCACGCCGGTGCTGCAGACGGCGCCCTTCGTCGTGCGCGAGACGCTCCTCTTCCCGTACCTGAGCGGCGCCGAGCTGGCGCGCCGGGTGACCGGCGGCGGGCACGCGGACTCGGTGCTGCTGCGCCTCCCGGCGTCGACCGAGCAGGTGCTGCACGGCGACCGCTACGCCGACCCGGGGAAGGCGCCGGGCGCCCCGGTCGCGGTCACGCTCCCCGCGCCGCGCCTCGGGGAGGCGCGCGCGGAGAACACGCTCGGCGAGTTCGAGACGCGGCTCGTGCTCTTCCAGCACCTGCAGGACCTCGGCACCGCCGCGCAGGCGTCGGGCGGGTGGGGCGGCGACCGGTGGCAGGTGGTGCGCACCCCCGCCGGCGAGGCGTTCGTCTGGGTGACGGCGTGGGACGGCGGCCCCGACGCGGCCGAGTTCTTCGACGCGATGACGCAGGTCATCCCCAAGCGCCACCCGTCGGCGCAGCTGGCGCCGTCCAAGGACGCCACGGCGCGCGCGTACACCGTTCCCGGCGCGCCGGGCGGCGCGCGCGCGCTGCAGCTGCGCGCCGCCGAGGTGGGCGGCCGTCCGGTGGTGGTCTACGTCGACGCGCCCGCCGGCGCCGGCGCCGACCTGGTGGACCTCGCGCGCGTGACGCTCGCCCCTTGAGCCCGGGCGCCTCAGCGGCCGACGGACCGCACGACCCGCGGCTCCCGCCGCCGATCGCCGACGAGGCCGAGAAGCAGCAGGCGCTCGAGCGGATGCAGCGCCGCGCCACCGGGCTGCTGGTGGGCGCCGCCGGGCTGTTCGTCGCCACGCGCGTGTACGAGGCGCGCTACCCGGGGCTCGGCTACGTCCGCGCGTTCGCCGAGGCGGCGATGGTCGGCGGGCTCGCCGACTGGTTCGCGGTCACGGCGCTCTTCCGCCGCCCGCTCGGGCTCCCGATCCCGCACACGGCGATCGTCCCCACGCGCAAGGACCGCATCGGCCGGTCGCTCGGCCTGTTCGTGCAGCGCAACTTCCTGTCGCGCGAGGTGGTGGGGGCGAAGATCTCGGCCGCGCGCGTCGGCGAGCGCGCGGCACGCTGGATCGCCGACCCGGCGCACGCGCGCACGGTCGCGCGGCAGGTGGCGGCCGGCCTCTCGGGCGCCGCCGAGGTGCTGCGCGACGAGGAGGTGCAGGGGTTCGTCGAGCGCTCGCTGGTCACGCGCGCGCGCAAGGTCCAGGTCGCGCCGCTGCTCGGGAAGGTGCTGACGCTGCTGACCGCCGACGGCCGGCACCAGGAGCTGCTCGACGAGGCGCTGCGGCTGGCGTCGCGCTTCGTGGCCGAGAACGAGCTGCTGATCCGCGACCGCATCGCCGCCGAGGCGCCGTGGTGGATGCCCGGCGCGGTCGAGGACCGGATCCACGACAAGGTGGTGGCCGCGCTCGACCGCACGCTCAGCGAGGTCGCGGCCGACCCCGCGCACCCGCTGCGCGAGCGCTTCGACGACGCCGTGCGCACCTTCGCCGACAAGCTGCGCACGAGCCCCGAGACCATCGCGCGCGCCGAGGGGATCAAGGAGGACATGCTCGCCCACCCGGCCGTGCGCGAGTACGCCGGCACCGTCTGGTCGGACGTCAAGGGCGCGCTCGGACGCTACGCGAACGTCGACCCCGACGCCGAGGGGAGCGGCGCGCTGGCCGCCGTCGAGCGCGGCCTCGTCTCGATGGGCAACGCCGTCCTCGCCGACCCCGCCCTGACCGCCAAGGTCGACGCCTGGGTGCTGGAGGCGACGCTGTTCGTCGTCGAGCAGTACCGCAGCGAGGTCTCGGCGCTGATCGAGTCCACCGTCGCCGGGTGGGACGCCGACGCGACGTCGCGGCGCATCGAGATCCAGATCGGCCGCGACCTGCAGTTCATCCGGATCAACGGGACGCTCGTCGGAGGGCTCGTGGGGCTGGGGCTGTACGTGCTCGGGAAGTTCGTCGGCTGAGCCTCGAACGGCGGGAGTCTCGAAAACGGGAGTCGACAGAGCGGGAGTCGTCAGAGCGAACTGCGCCGTTACGACTCCCGCTCTGACGACTCCCGCGGTGACGACTCCCGCCCTTTCGTTACCGGTTCACGTCGGCGAGGGGTACGGCCTCCTCCCTCGCCCCCGGCGTCCGGTGGTGCTCCCCGACCGCCAGCTCCGTGGCGTCGGCCAGCGGCGCCGTGGACTTCTCGTCCGCCCCCGCGTCGGGCGCGCGGTCGGCGTTGGCGACGGGGCTCGGCAGCAGCGCGATGCGCAGCACCTCGTCCATCGACGCCACGTGCGAGAAGGCCATGTGCTCGCGCACCTCCTTCGGGACGTCGCGCAGGTCCTTCTCGTTGGTCTTCGGCAGGATCACCTCGCGCAGCCCGGCGCGGTACGCGGCCAGCACCTTCTCCTTCACGCCGCCGATCTCCAGCACCTTGCCGCGCAGCGTGACCTCGCCCGTCATCGCGACGTCGCGGCGCACCGGGCGGCGCGACAGCACGCTCGCCAGCGCCAGCGTGATCGCGATGCCGGCCGACGGGCCGTCCTTGGGTATCGCGCCGGCGGGGAAGTGGATGTGGATGTCCGCCTCCTTGAACTCCTTCGCCTCGATCCCCAGCGTCTCGGCGCGCGACCGCACGTACGAGTGCGCGGCGTCCACGCTCTCGCGCATGACGTCGCCCAGCTGCCCCGTGACGGTGAGCCGCCCCGTGCCCGGCATGCGCAGCGCCTCGATCACCATCAGGTCGCCGCCCGTGCTCGTCCACGCGAGCCCGGTGACCGCGCCGACCTCGGGCTCCTTCTCCGCCTCCTCGACCGCGTAGCGCGGCGGGCCGAGGACCTCCTCGACCTTCTCGCGGTCGAGCACCCAGGCGCCCTGCTCGCCGTCGGCCTTGCGGCGGGCGCGCTTGCGCATGAGCGTCGCCAGGTTGCGGCTGAAGTTGCGCAGCCCCGCCTCGCGCGAGTAGCGCGCCGCCACGAACGACAGCACCTCGTCGGTGAAGACGATGTCCTGCTCGGTGATCCCGTGCTCCTCCAGCAGCTTCGGGATCGTGTAGCGCCACGCGATCTCGACCTTCTCCTCGATCGTGTAGCCGGCGATGCGGATGATCTCCATCCGGTCGCGCAGCGGGCCGGGGATGTCGAAGACGTTGTTCGCCGTGCAGATGAACAGCACCTGCGACAGGTCGAACGGCAGGTTCAGGTAGTGGTCGACGAACGTCTGGTTCTGCGAGGGGTCGAGCACCTCCAGCATCGCCGCCGTCGGGTCGCCCGACGGGCCGCCCCCCGACATCTTGTCGATCTCGTCGATGAGGAAGACCGGGTCGCGCACCCCCACGCGCCGCAGCGCCTGGATGAGCAGCCCCGGCATCGAGCCGACGTAGGTGCGGCGGTGGCCCCGGATCTCGGCCTCGTCGCGCACGCCGCCCACCGAGATGCGGTAGAACTGGCGCCCGATCGCCTTCGCGATCACCTCGCCCAGCGACGTCTTGCCCGTGCCCGGCGGCCCGGCGAAGCAGAGGATCGGGCCGGCCAGCGCGACCTCCTGCTGCCGCGTCTCGCTCGGCGACGGCGGGTCGACGATCGCGGCGTCCGCCGGGTCGGGGACGACCGGCGGGGCCGCCTCGGCGGCCGGCGGCGCGTCGCCGTCGGTGGCCGGCGGGGCGGGGGGCATCGCGCGCAGCTTGCGCACGGCCAGGTACTCGACGATGCGGTCCTTGGCCTCGTCGAGCCCGTAGTGCCGCTCGCTCAGCGCGTCCTCGACCCGCCGCAGGTCGATGTCGCGGTCCTGCTCCCCCGAGCGGGCGTTCCACGGCAGCGACAGCACCCAGTCGAGGTAGGTGCGGACCACCTGGTACTCGCTGGACGCCGGCGACAGCATGCGCAGCCGCTCGACCTCGCGGCGCGCCTCCTGGGCGACCTTCTCGGGGAGCTTGGCGTCGTCGACCTTGCGCAGGAGGTCCACCGCCTCCTTCTCGCCCGGGTCCGTCTCGCCGAGCTCCGACTGGATCGCGCGCAGCTGCTGGCGCAGGTAGAACTCGCGCTGGTGCTGCTCGATCTTGATCTCGGTCTGCTTCTTCACGTCCTCCATCACCCGCGCGCGGGCGACCTCGCGCTCGAGGCGGGAGAGGATGAAGCGCAGCCGCTCGCCGACGTCGAGCTTCTGGAGCACCTCGTCCTTGTCGGCGATGCGGAAGTTCATGTTCGTCGCCGCCAGGTCCGCGAAGCGGCCCGGGTCGGAGACGTTCATCTTCAGGATCGCCGGCACCTCGTCGGGGATCCGGTCCACGAGGTTGGCCAGCGTCTCGGCGGCCGTCGTGACGCGGGC
The DNA here is from genome assembly GCF_029211165.1 of Roseisolibacter sp. H3M3-2. Taxonomy (GTDB): domain Bacteria; phylum Gemmatimonadota; class Gemmatimonadetes; order Gemmatimonadales; family Gemmatimonadaceae; genus Roseisolibacter. The sequence goes on along the minus strand of NZ_JARGEK010000016.1, from coordinate 5,797 downwards.
GACCAGGTCGTCGAGGTCGGCGTCGTCGGGCGGGGTCTCGCGGGCCGGGGCGACGCGGGCGATCGGGTACGGGTTGAGCTGGTCGATCCCGTCGATCGTGATGCGGCGCAGCCCCTGGAGGGTGATCTGGACCGTGTCCCCGGGCAGGTTGATGCGCTCGTGGACGCGGGCCGCGACCCCGACCTTGCCGGTGAACTTGGTGCTGTCGATCGGCTCGTCGTGGTCGCCGAGGGCGACGACGAGGGCGACGATCACGCCGGGCTCCTCGTGCGCGCGGAGGAGGGAGAGGTTCTCGGGCGCCCCCATCTGCACCGCGATCGTCCCCAGGGGGTACACGATCGTCGAGCGCAGGGCCATCAGAGGGAGGACCGGGGGGACCTCGGACCGGAGGATCTCTTCCTTGCGCTGGGGTCGGGGCATGCGACGGGTCCGGAGGGACGACGGGCGGACGGGCCTCGGGGGGAGTGCCCCCGGGGGTGGGGCTCCCCCTGCACGACGGATACCCGTCGGCGGTCGGGAGGCCGAGGCCGCCCGGTTGTTCCGCGTTCTAAGTCTAGCTACCTTAAGCGGCTATGTTCGACGAGCTGACCGAGAAACTCGAGTCGACGTTCGCCCGCCTGCGCGGGAAGGGAACGCTCACCGAGGCCGATATCAAGGAGGGGCTGCGCGAGGTCCGTCGCGTCCTCCTCGAGGCCGACGTCAACTTCCAGCTGACGCGCGAGTTCCTCGAGCGGGTGGAAGGGGCGGCGGTCGGCGTGATGCAGCTCAAGGGCGTCAACCCGGCGCAGCAGCTGGTCAAGATCGTCTACGACGAGCTGACCAAGATGCTGGGCGAGCGGCGCGAGGGGCTCAAGCTCGGCACCGTCCCGCCGAGCGTCGTCATGATGGTCGGGCTGCAGGGCTCGGGGAAGACGACGACGGCCGGCAAGCTCGCGCGCAAGCTGAAGGCGGAGGGGCGGCAGGTCCGCCTCATCGCGGCCGACGTCTACCGCCCGGCCGCCATCGACCAGCTCGAGACCATCGGGCAGCAGCTGGCGATCCCGGTCTACGCCAACCGGACGACCAACGACGTCGTCCGGATCGCGAAGGAGGGGCTGGAGGAAGCCAAGCGCGGCCGCGACCGCCTGGTCATCCTCGACACCGCCGGCCGGCTGCAGATCGACGCCGACATGATGGCGGAGCTGAAGCGCCTCAAGGAGGCGGTCCGCCCCGACGAGATCCTCTTCGTCGCCGACGGCATGACCGGCCAGGAGGCCGTGCGCATCGCGCAGGGCTTCGACGAGGCGCTCGGCATCACCGGCGTCGTGCTGACCAAGATGGACGGCGACGCCCGCGGCGGCGCGGCGCTCTCCATCTACGGCGTCACCAAGAAGCCGATCAAGTACGTCGGCGTGGGCGAGAAGCTCGACGCCCTCGAGGACTTCCACCCCGACCGCATGGCGGGGCGGATCCTCCAGCAGGGCGACGTGCTCACGCTCGTCGAGAAGGCGCAGGCGGCGTTCGACCAGGACGAGGCCAAGCGCCTCGAGAAGAAGGTCCGCAAGGACGGGATGGACCTGAACGACTTCCTGGTCGCGATGAAGCAGATGCAGAAGCTCGGGCCCCTCGAGAACCTGCTCAAGCTGCTGCCGGGCGTGAACGCGTCGATGCTCAAGCAGGCCAAGATCGACCCGAAGCGCATGAAGCACGTCGAGGCGATCGTGCTCTCGATGACGGCCGCCGAGCGGACCCGTCCGGAGATCATGAACGGCTCGCGGCGGCTGCGCGTCGCCAAGGGGTCGGGGCGCACGGTCCAGGAGGTCAACGCCCTCCTCGACCAGTTCCGCCAGATGCAGAAGATGATGAAGAAGATGTCCCAGGGCGGCGGCGGCGGGCGTCCCCCGCAGCTCCCCCCCGGGATGGGCGGACGGATGCCGTTCGGCTTCCGCTAGCCCGAACTGCCGCTGCGCCGCTGCGCAGCGGCGCAGGACCCGGGTGCGCGCCGGAAACGCCGGACGCGCGAGGAGCCCGGGAGCAGCACCCACCACCTCTGACGGGGTTCGTCACACATGGTTCGCATCCGTCTCCGCCGCGTCGGCCGCAAGAAGGCCCCGACGTACCGCATCGTCGTCGCCGACAGCAAGAGCCCGCGCGACGGCAAGTTCATCGAGATCGTCGGGCAGTACGCGCCCCGCCAGAGCGACGACCAGAAGGTCAACCTGAACCTCGACCGCATCGCGCACTGGCTCGACGTGGGCGCGCAGCCGTCCGACACGGTGCGCTCGCTCCTGCGCCGCGCCGGCGTCCTGAAGGCCCGCCACGAGGCGCGCCTCGGCCGCAAGCTGCAGAACGCCGCGGTCGCGCTGCCGGAGAAGGCGGCGGAGTAAGGCCGAGATGCCGACCGCCGACGAGCTGGCCGTCGTCGGGCGCATCCGGAAGGCGCACGGCATCCGCGGGGAGTTGATCGTGGAGCCGTACACGAACGAGCCGGCCGCGGTCTTCGCGGCCGGCCGTCGCCTTATCGGGGGGCTCCCCGACGGGCGCCCGCTCCCGCAGGGGCTCGCGCTCACCGTGCGCCGCGCCACCCCGCACAAGGAGGGGTGGATCGTGCGCGTCGACGAGGTGGCCGACCGCACCGCCGCCGAGGGGTGGCGCGACCGCACGCTGCTCGCGCCGCTCGCCGAGCTGCCGCCGCCGGGCGCCGACGAGGTGTACCTGCACGACCTGGTCGGGCTGCGCGTCGTGCGCGCCGACGGGACCGCGGTGGGGGAGGTGGCCGACTACTACGAGCTCCCGCACGGGATCATGCTCGAGGTGCGCCTCGCCGGCCGCGCCGACACGGTGCTGGTGCCCTACCGCCCGGAGATCGTGACCGAGGTGGACACGGGCGCGCGCACGCTGACGATCGACCCGCCCGAGGGGCTGCTGGAGTGAGCGTCGAGCGCCGAGCGCCGAGCGTCGAGTCGAGCGTCGAGTCGGGTGCGCAGGGCGGGGAACCTCTCCAGGGCGAGGACACCCACTCGACGCTCGACGCTCGACGCTCCCCGCTCCGGATCAACGTCGTCACGATCTTCCCGCAGTTCTTCGCGGCGCCGCTCGCGCTCAGCATCCCCGAGCGCGCGCGCGCCGCGGGGAGCGTCGAGTACCGCCTCGTCGACCTGCGCGACTTCACGCACGACCGGCACCGCACCGTGGACGACGCGCCGTTCGGCGGCGGGCCGGGGATGGTCATGCGCCCCGCGCCCTTCTTCGAGGCGGTGGAGCACCTCGGCGCGCGCGCGCCGATCGTGCTGCTGTCGCCGCGCGGGCGCACGTTCACGCAGGCCGACGCGAACCGCTTCGCCGGGGGCGAGGAGCTCACGCTCCTGTGCGGGCACTACAAGGACGTCGACCAGCGCGTCGCCGAGCACCTGGCGACGGAGGAGCTGTCGCTGGGGGAGTTCGTGCTGAGCGGCGGCGAGCCGGCGGCGCTGGCGATCGTCGACGCCGTGGTGCGCCTGCTCCCCGGCGCGATGTCGGACCACGACAGCGCGTACGGCGACTCGTGGTACGGGCGCGAGGTGAGCGCGCCGAGCTACACGCGCCCCGCGGAGTATCGCGGGCACGCGGTGCCGCCCGTGCTGCTGTCGGGCGACCACGCGAAGATCGCGGCGTGGCGCGAGTGGGAGGGGCGCGTGCGGTCGGCGCGTCGGGCCGGGCTCCCCGACCCGGTGCCGGAGCCGCCCAGGCGCAGGCGCCGTGGCCAGCGGCGTGACGAAGACGTCACGGGAAACGGCTGATTTAGCGGCCGGCGGCGTGACAGCGGTCACGTCACGGCGTGACAGCCCGGGCGTTTGTTCGTCCCGACTTGCGTGACCCGCAACGGTGCGGGTCGCGGACACGCGCGCGATGCTCGGGCGCGCGTGGCTCCCGAGTCAGACGCCCCCGGCCGCTCTGGTCGACGGGCGCCGTCGCGCATGCCCGCCACCGAGTCGAGGTCCCTCGATGGTCCGCCGCACTTCGCTCCCCGTCGCCGCTCTGGTGGTGACGGCCCTCGCCGCCTGCCAGGGTGACACCTCGGCGCCGCTCGCGCCGAACGCCGCCCTCCGCCCGTCGGCGCTGGCCGCCCGCAACGCCTCCACGACGCCGGTCGACGAGTACGTGCCGGGGCAGTACATCGTGCAGTTCCGCGCCGGCGTCGCGCCCGGGCAGTCGAAGGCCGAGGAGAAGGCCGCCGCGAAGCTCGCGAAGGCGAAGAAGGGGAAGCTGAAGCACGTGTACTCGGCGGTGCTCTCGGGCTTCGCCGCGGAGCTGTCGGACGAGGACGTGGCGGCGCTGCGCGCCGACGGCGACGTCGCGGCCGTCGAGCCGGACCCGGTGGTGCGCATGGCCGGCACGCAGACCGGCGTCATGTCGTGGGGGCTCGACCGCATCGACCAGGCGTCGCTCCCGCTGAGCGGCAGCTACACGTACGGCAACACCGGCAGCGGCGTCACGATCTACATCCTCGACACGGGGATCAACACGTCGCACGTCGACTTCGGCGGGCGCGCGGTGCTCGGCTACGACGCGCTGGGCGGCAACGGCACCGACTGCAACGGGCACGGCACGCACGTCGCCGGCACCGCGGGCGGCGCCACGCACGGCGTCGCGAAGGAGGCGCGCCTCGTCTCGGTGCGCGTCCTCGACTGCGGCGGCTCGAGCTCCGGCTCCTCGCTGCTGACCGGCATGGACTACGTCGTGCGGCAGAAGCAGGCCAGCCCGGGCACGCCGATGGTCGCGAACCTGAGCCTCACCGGCTCGCCGTCGTCGTCGTTCGACCAGGCGGTGCAGAACATGATCAACGCCGGCGTGACCGCGGTCGTGGCGGCCGGCAACAGCGCGAGCGACGCGTGCGGCGTGTCGCCGTCGCGCCTCGGCACGGCGATCACCGTCGGCGCGTCGACCGAGACCGACGCGATGGCGTCGTTCTCGAACTACGGCAGCTGCGTCGACCTCCTCGCGCCGGGGACGTACATCACGTCGGCGTACGTCGGCAGCACCACCGCGACGGCCGCGATGCAGGGCACGTCGATGGCGACGCCGCACGTCGCGGGCGCGGCGGCGCTCTACCTCGCCGCCAACCGCTCGGCCTCGCCGGCGGCGGTGCACTCGGCGCTGGTCGGCAACTCGGTGGTCGGGCGCCTGCTGTCGCTGGTCGGCGCGACCAGCAACCGGCTGCTGTCGGTCGCGTTCCTCGGCGGGTCGGCCCCCGCGCCGACGCCCGCGCCCACCCCGGCCCCCGCGCCGACGGAGCCTGCTCCCGCGCCGGCGCCCTCGGCGCCGGTCGGCACGCTGCCGAGCGGCACGGGGCAGGGGTGCCTGCAGCCGTCCTACGGCGTGATCGCCGGCGGCAACACGCTGAGCGTCTCGCCCTGCGCGGCCGGCGTCGCGTCGCAGCAGTGGTCGCTGGGCGCGGTGGGCACCGCCGCCGAGGCGTCGCCCGGCGCGTCGCACTGCCTCGACGCCCTGGGCGGGTCCGCGGGGACGACGCTCGCCATCCTGTACTGCCAGGGCACCGCGTCGCAGCGCTGGACGCTGACGGCGGCCGGCGAGCTCCGGAGCGCGAACGGGCTGTGCGCGGCGTACGTCGCCGCCGGCTCGCCCGTGGTGCTCCGCGCGTGCGACGGATCCGCCTCGCAGCGCTGGACGAGCGGCTCGACCGCGCCGGCGCCGACGCCGTCCCCCTCGCCGTCGCCGGCGCCGGCCGGCACGCTGCCGAGCGGCACGGGGCAGGGGTGCCTCCAGCCGTCCTACGGCGCGATCGTCGGCGGCAACACGGTCACCACCGCCGCCTGCG
>NZ_JARGEK010000159.1 GCF_029211165.1 Roseisolibacter sp. H3M3-2 | reverse complement strand
GGGTCGGCGGCGGTGCCGGCGCCCGGGGCGGCCGCCTGCGCAGCGCCGGTGAGCAGCGCGCGCAGCGTGCCGAGCACCTCCGCCATCGCCGGCGGCGCCAGCGCCAGCGCCTTCCAGTAGCGCGCCAGCTCGGCCACCGGGTCGGCGACCAGCGCCGGCGCCGAGATCGCGGGCACGCCGGCGGGGGGCGTGACGCCGAGCAGCGTGCCCACGTGCGCGCCCGCGGCGCCGAGGCCGGCGAGCGCGCTCGCCAGCGCGTCGTTCACCACCGTGCCGGCGGCGTCCAGCGCGGCGTCGGGGGACGACAGGTCGAGGCGCGGGTACGCGCGCCCGCCGAGGACGACGTCCTCCAGCGTCAGCACGAAGGCGGGGCGCCGCTCCTCGGCGGTCAGCCCGCGCACCGCGACGCCCACGTGCACGCTCGCGATCGCGGGGTCGCCCGTCAGCAGCGGCGGGCCGCCGGCGTCGGCGCCCTCGACCACCTCGGCGCGCGCGTCGGCGAGCGCGACCACGCTGCCGGCCTGCGTGTCGGCGCGCAGCAGGTCGGCCGCCAGGCGCACGCGCGCGCCCGCGCGCGGCGCCAGCGACAGCTCGGCCCACGGCGTGAGCACCGGGTGCCCGCCCGTCCCCGGCGCGACGCGCACGCCGATCGCGAAGGTCACCGGCCCCGCCGTCGCCGAGACCGCGGTGCGCGGCACGTCCACGTCCGCGCCGGTGAGCAGGGCGAGCTGCTGCAGCCAGGCGGCGCGCGCGGTGGTGTCGAGCAGCACCCCCTCGACCCAGCCCACGAGCGCGGGGATCCCGCGCGTCGTGAGGTCGGCCAGCGGGAGCGGCGGGAGGTTCGCCACCTCGCGCAGGCCGAGCAGCCCGGTGAGCGCCGCGAACGGCCGCAGCGCCGGCTGCGTGACGTCGAGCGCCTCGGCCTGCGCGCGCACGAGGCCGACGATCAGCGCCATCGCCTCCTGCTGCAGCGACTCCGCGTCGTCGCCGTCCACCACGAAGGTGCGCGGGGCCGGCGCGCCGGGGAGCTGCAGGTCGCGCAGGGTGAGCGCGAACGCGACCGGGTCGGCCGGCGCCGTCGGCACGCCGAGGCCGAGCGCGAAGCCGCCGAGCGACGCCTCGCCGGCCGGCGGCGCGCCCTCGCGCAGCGTCAGGTCCACGGACAGCTCGACGCGCCCGCCGGGGCGTCCGAGGAGCAGCCAGCCGGGGAGCCCGCCCGAGTCGGCCGGGGGCGCGGCGTCGCCGCGCGCGAGCTGGAAGAGCGGGACGTGTACGCGCGTCGCCACCGCGGGCGCGCCGCCGGTCGCGTGCTCGAGCGCGACGCCGAGGCGCACCGTGCTCCCCATCGGCCGCACGACGGCGTAGATCGTCACCTGCGGCGACGTCTCGCGGAACAGCGGCACCCAGGTCGCGCCGTCGCGCGTGTCCCGGTCGGGGGCGCCGAGCACCTCGTCGACGAAGGCGAGCAGGGCGTCGCGCTGCCCGTCGTCGGCGAGCACGGTGCGCAGCCCGCGCGGGTTGCCGGTGCCGCTCCCGGGGGGGCGCCCCACCGGGTCGGCGAACCACGCGGGGTTCGGGTTCCCCGCGTCGTCCAACAGGCCGAGCGCGCTGGCGAGCTGCGCGAAGGCGTCGAGCTGCGTCCCGGTGAAGCTCATCGCGCGGTCCTCGTGCCGAGGTCGATGCGGGGGGCGGGCTGCACGAGCAGGAGGCGCGCGTCGGCGGCGACGGCGAGCGGGACGAACGGGCGCCCCTGCGCGTCCTTGCCGGCCTGCGCCGCGAGCTGCTGCGCGAGGTGCACGAGCGCCTCCCACGCGAACGCGGCGATCGCCTCCGACCAGAGCCCGGCGATCAGCGGCGGCGCGGCGACGCGGTCGAACGTCGTCATCACGAGCCCCGCGGGGCGCTGCGGCGTGCCGACGGCGATCGGCACCGGCACGGTGACCGGCTTCTCGACCTGGTCGCACGACACCGGGACGCCGACGGTGACGAGCCCCGGCGCGCAGGCGAGCGTGACGCCGAACGCGTCGACCTGCAGCTCGCTGTCGCCCTGCGTCCACACGAAGGCGCCGGTGGAGCGCGGCGGGAGGTCGGCGACGAACCGGATCGTGGTGCGGAGGATCCGGGTCGCCTCCTCGGCGGGGACGCGCAGCAGCTTGGTCGTCGTCGCGGCGGCGGCGGCGCGCGCGGGCGTACGCGCGGCGGGGCGCGTGGTGGCGCGGGGCATGGTCGTCCTGCGGATGGAGGAGAGCGCGCGGGGGCGGTGCCGATGCGCCGGACGCTGCGGGCTGCGGACCGCGGGTTGGAATCCGCAGCCCGCAGCCCGCAGCGTCCGGCGCGTTCAGCTCCCGTCGCGCCGCGCCGACGCCCGGCGGTAGACCCGCAGCGCCGCGACCGCGACCGCCCCGGTGCCCGCCGCGAGCGCCGCGAGCGCGACGTCGAGCAGCGCGAACCACGGGCTGCGCGCGAGCTCCCCGCTCACGTAGGCGGCGAGGAGGCCGACGGCGACGGCGCCGGCGCCGAGCACGGGCGCGGCGGCGAGGCCGCGCGCGCTCACGAGGGCGCCCCAGAGGACGCCGAGGACGACGGGGAACCACTCGTCCATGCACACCTCCGCACGCGGTCACGGGCGCGCGGGACCACGCGGCGCGACACGGCATCGTGCGCGCACGCGCGATCGTGAACGACGCATCAGCGTCGCCGCGCGGACGCCACCATACGACATCCGCGCGCGCGCGTCCAGTCGCAAACCCGCGAACGGCGCGCGCGCGGCGCGCCGCGTCCGCGCGTCCGTGTGCCGCGCGTCACACCGCCGCGCGTGGCGAGCGCGAGCGCTACGCGCGCGTCACGCGCGCGCTGCCGTCACTCCGACGTCACACGTCGTCGCGCGCGCGCAGCGGGCCCGGGCGTGCGCGGCGGCGCTCGGTCACGCGCTGCAACGCCGCCAGCAGCGCGTCGGCGCTCAGCGGCTTCTCGACGAACGCGTCGTGCGGCCCCGCGTCGGCGGGCGGCGCCTGGTCGGAGTAGCCCGACACGAACACCACCGGCACCGCCGGGTCCTCCGCGCGCACCACCGCCACCAGCTCGCGCCCGCCCATCTCGGGCATGCGCAGGTCGCTGACGACCGCGTCCACGCGCGCGCGGTTCGCGCGCCACACCAGCAGCGCGTCGGCGCCGTGCCGCGCCTCCAGCACCGCGCACCCGCGGCGCTCCAGCATGCGGCGCATCGCGACGCGCACCGGCGACTCGTCCTCCACCAGCAGCACCGTCAGCGCGTGCGCGCCGGGGGACGGCGCGGCGTGCGCGTGCTCGCCCCCGTCGGCGTCCGTCGCGTCGGGCGGGAGGAGGATGGTGAACGCCGCCCCGCGCCCCGGCGCGCTCTCCACGCGGATCGCGCCCCCGGCCTGCTGCACGATCCCGAACGCGGTCGCGAGCCCGAGCCCCGTCCCCGCGCCCACGGCCTTGGTCGTGAAGAACGGCTCGAACACGTGCGCGCGCGTCGCCGCGTCCATCCCGTGCCCCGTGTCGCGCACGACGAGGCGCACCCACTCGCCGGCCGTCACGCCGTCCCCCCACGCGCGCGCCTCGGCGGCGGTGAGCGCCACGCTCCCGACCTCGAGCCGCAGCGTGCCCCCCGTCCCCGCGTGCCCGTGCAGCGGCGTCAGCATCGCGTCGCGCGCGTTCACCGCGAGGTTCATCAGCACCTGCTCCAGCTGCCCCGGGTCGGCGTTCACCGGCGGCACCCCCTCGGCGACCTGCACGGCCAGCGCGATCTCCTCGCCGATCACGCGCCGCAGCATCTTCTCGGCGCCGCGCACCAGCTCGCCCAGCGCCACCTGCTGCGGGCGCACCGGCTGCTTGCGGCTGAACGTCAGCAGCTGCCGCACCAGCGCCCGCGCGCGCTCCGACGCGTGCGCGATCTCGACGAGGTCGGGGCGCACCGGGTGGTCGGGCGGCAGGTCCTGCTGCACGAACTCCAGGTTCCCGCCGATCACCGTCAGCAGGTTGTTGAAGTCGTGCGCGATCCCGCCGGCGAGCTGGCCGACCGCCTCCATCTTCTGCGCCTGCCGCAGCCGCTCCTCCAGCGCGCGGCGCTCCTCCTCGGCGCGCACCTGGTCGGTGACGTCGATCCACGTGCAGTACGACAGCCGCCGCCCCGCCGACTCGAACGGGCGCGTGGTGACGAGCACCTCGCGCGCCTCGCCCGCCTTCGTGAGGTGGCGCCGCCGGAACTGCAGCCGCCCGTCGCCGTCGGCCGCCGACGCGATCAGCGCGCGCACCGCGTCGCGCTCCCCCGGCGCCTCCAGCTCGGCGGCCGTCAGCTCGGCGAACTCCGCGCGGGTGTAGCCGAGCGTCGCGCACGCGTCGTCGTTGAACGAGACGAAGCGCAGCGTCTCGGGGTCGAGGACGCCCATGCTCCCCGGCATCGCGTCGAACGACGCGCGGAACCACGCCTCGCTCTCGCGCGCCGCCGCCAGCGCCTCGGCCAGCGCGGCGTCGGTCGCGCGGCGCGCGGTCACGTCCTCGATCGTCCCCACGACGCCGACGTACGTCCCCGCGGCGTCGCGCAGCGGCGCCGAGCGGCCGTGCACCCAGCGCACGCGCCCGTCCTCGAGCACCAGGCGGTACGGCTGCTCGAACTCGCGCTCCGCGCGCAGCGCCTCGGTCCACGCCCCGAGCAGCGTCGGCAGGTCGTCGGGGTGCACGCGCGCCGTCCACCCGTGCCCGGCGATCGCCTCCGCGGGGACGCCCCAGATCTCGGCCAGCCGCGGGTTCGCGTACGTGACCGCGCCGTCGAGCCCCGCGTGGAAGATCCCGACCGGCGAGCACGCGCTGAGCGAGCGGAAGCGCTCCTCCGCCTCGGCGACCGCGCGCTCGGCGGCGCGGCTGGCGGTGACGTCGGTGAGCGTGCCGACCATGCGCAGCGCGCGCCCCGCGGCGTCGCGCGCCACCACGCGCCCGCGGCCGAGCAGCCAGCGCCAGCTCCCGTCGCGGTGGCGGACGCGGTACTCCGCCGCCTGGTGCGGCGCCTCGCCGCGCACGTGCGCGGCGAGGCGCCGCACCAGGCGGCGGAGTACCGCGTCCGCCACCGCGACGGGAGCTGGCGCTGGCTGCTCGGCCGCGGGCGCGTGGTGGCGCGCGACGCCGCGGGGCGCGCGCTGCGCATGGTCGGCACGCTCACCGACGTCACCGCCAGCCGCGCCGCCGAGCGCGCGGTCGCCGAGGCGGAGGAGCGCTTCCGCTCGCTCAGCGCGTGCTCGCCGGTCGGGATCTTCCACGCGGGGCTCGACGGCGCGGTCACGTACGCGAACCCGCGGCTGGCCGAGATCTGGGGCGTCCCCGCGGAGGCGATCGCCGGGCACGGGTGGACGGCGCGCGTGCACCCCGACGACCTGCCGACGCTGCTCGGGGCGTGGACCGAGGCGCTGCGCGCGGAGCGCGAGTTCGAGCAGCCGTACCGCCTGGTGCTCGAGGACGGGCGCGTGCGCTGGGTGCACGGCCGCTCGGCGCCGCTGCGCGACGCCGCGGGGACGTACGTCGGCGTCGTGGGGACGATCGAGGACGTGACCGCGCGCCGCGCGACCGACGCCGCGCTGGCCGAGGCGCTGGCGGCGGCGCGCGAGAGCGAGGCGTGGTTCCGCGCGTCGTTCGACGCGATGCCGGGGAGCATGGGCGTCCTCGACCCCGAGACGCTGCGCTTCGTCTCGTTCAACGACGACGCGTGCGCGACGCTCGGCTACACCCGCGCGGAGTTCGCCGAGCTGACGGCCGCCGAGCTGGAGGCGCCGGGGGAGCGCGACGCGGTGCGCGCGCTGATCGCGTCGGCGGCCGACGGCGACGGGCGGCTGCAGTTCCGGCGGCGCCACCTCACGAAGGCGGGCGAGGCGCGCGAGGTGCTCGTCACCACGCGCCCGTTCGAGTCGGCGGGGCGGCGGCTGTCGTACTGCACGTGGATCGACGTCACCGACCAGGTGCGCGCCGAGGAGGAGCGCCGCGCGCTGGAGGAGCGGCTGCGGCAGGCGCAGAAGATGGAGGCGGTCGGCCAGCTCGCCGGCGGGATCGCGCACGACTTCAACAACCTGCTGACGGTGATCGGCGGGAACCTGGAGTTCGTGCAGCAGGACCTGCCGCCCGACCACCCGGTGCGCCCCGACCTCGTCGAGATCGCGCACGCGTCGGAGCGCGCGCGGGCGCTGGTGCGGCAGCTGCTGACGTTCAGCCGCAAGCAGCCGGTGCGCCCGCAGCAGGTGGCGCTGGGCGAGCTGGTGCGCGGCGCCGAGAAGATGCTGCGGCGCGTGATCGGCGAGGAGATCGCGCTGGCCGTGCAGGTCGCCGAGGGGGTGCCGCCGGTGAACGCCGACCCGGGGCAGCTGGAGCAGGTGCTGATGAACCTCGCGGTGAACGCGCGCGACGCGATGCTGACGCCGCTGCACGGGCACGCGGGGACGGGGGGCACGCTGCGGCTCGAGGTCGGGAGCGTGGCGCTCACCGCCGCCGAGGCGCGCGCGTGGGGGGACGGCGTGACGGCCGGCGAGTGGGTGCGCCTCGTCGTGCGCGACACGGGGCACGGGATGGACGCGGCGACGCGCGCGCACGTGTTCGAGCCGTTCTTCACGACCAAGGCCGTGGGCGCGGGGACGGGGCTCGGGCTCGCGACCGCGTTCGGGATCGTGCAGCAGGCCGGGGGCGCGATCCGCGTGGAGAGCGCGCCGGGGCGCGGGGCGGCGTTCACCATCCTCCTCCCGCCCGACGCGACGGACGCCGACGGGGGCGAGCACGCGCACGCCGCGCCGTCCCCCGGCGCGCACGCGCTGACGGTGCTGCTGGTGGAGGACGAGTCGCCGGTGCGCGTCGCGATGCGCCGCATGCTGGAGCGCCGCGGGTGCGCGGTGCTGGAGGCGCGGCACGGCGCCGACGCGCTGCTGGTGTGGCGCGCGAACCGCGCGCGCGTGGACGCGGTCGTCAGCGACCTGCGCATGCCCGAGATGGGCGGGCGCGAGCTGGTGGCGGTGGTGCGCGCGGAGGACCCGGCGGTGCCGGTGGTGTTCGTGTCGGGCTACTCCGACCAGGCGCCGCCCGCCGACGCGGGGCCGCACGACGCGTTCGTCGAGAAGCCGCTGAGCGCCGACGCGCTGCTGGCGGCGTTGCAGCGCGTGACCGAGCGCCGCCGCGCACGCCCGGGCCCGCTGCGCGCGCGCGACGACGTGTGACGTCGGAGTGACGGCAGCGCGCGCGTGACGCGCGCGTAGCGCTCGCGCTCGCCACGCGCGGCGGTGTGACGCGCGGCACACGGACGCGCGGACGCGGCGCGCCGCGCGCGCGCCGTTCGCGGGTTTGCGACTGGACGCGCGCGCGCGGATGTCGTATGGTGGCGTCCGCGCGGCGACGCTGATGCGTCGTTCACGATCGCGCGTGCGCGCACGATGCCGTGTCGCGCCGCGTGGTCCCGCGCGCCCGTGACCGCGTGCGGAGGTGTGCATGGACGAGTGGTTCCCCGTCGTCCTCGGCGTCCTCTGGGGCGCCCTCGTGAGCGCGCGCGGCCTCGCCGCCGCGCCCGTGCTCGGCGCCGGCGCCGTCGCCGTCGGCCTCCTCGCCGCCTACGTGAGCGGGGAGCTCGCGCGCAGCCCGTGGTTCGCGCTGCTCGACGTCGCGCTCGCGGCGCTCGCGGCGGGCACCGGGGCGGTCGCGGTCGCGGCGCTGCGGGTCTACCGCCGGGCGTCGGCGCGGCGCGACGGGAGCTGAACGCGCCGGACGCTGCGGGCTGCGGGCTGCGGATTCCAACCCGCGGTCCGCAGCCCGCAGCGTCCGGCGCATCGGCACCGCCCCCGCGCGCTCTCCTCCATCCGCAGGACGACCATGCCCCGCGCCACCACGCGCCCCGCCGCGCGTACGCCCGCGCGCGCCGCCGCCGCCGCGACGACGACCAAGCTGCTGCGCGTCCCCGCCGAGGAGGCGACCCGGATCCTCCGCACCACGATCCGGTTCGTCGCCGACCTCCCGCCGCGCTCCACCGGCGCCTTCGTGTGGACGCAGGGCGACAGCGAGCTGCAGGTCGACGCGTTCGGCGTCACGCTCGCCTGCGCGCCGGGGCTCGTCACCGTCGGCGTCCCGGTGTCGTGCGACCAGGTCGAGAAGCCGGTCACCGTGCCGGTGCCGATCGCCGTCGGCACGCCGCAGCGCCCCGCGGGGCTCGTGATGACGACGTTCGACCGCGTCGCCGCGCCGCCGCTGATCGCCGGGCTCTGGTCGGAGGCGATCGCCGCGTTCGCGTGGGAGGCGCTCGTGCACCTCGCGCAGCAGCTCGCGGCGCAGGCCGGCAAGGACGCGCAGGGGCGCCCGTTCGTCCCGCTCGCCGTCGCCGCCGACGCGCGCCTCCTGCTCGTGCAGCCCGCCCCCCGCATCGACCTCGGCACGAGGACCGCGCGATGAGCTTCACCGGGACGCAGCTCGACGCCTTCGCGCAGCTCGCCAGCGCGCTCGGCCTGTTGGACGACGCGGGGAACCCGAACCCCGCGTGGTTCGCCGACCCGGTGGGGCGCCCCCCCGGGAGCGGCACCGGCAACCCGCGCGGGCTGCGCACCGTGCTCGCCGACGACGGGCAGCGCGACGCCCTGCTCGCCTTCGTCGACGAGGTGCTCGGCGCCCCCGACCGGGACACGCGCGACGGCGCGACCTGGGTGCCGCTGTTCCGCGAGACGTCGCCGCAGGTGACGATCTACGCCGTCGTGCGGCCGATGGGGAGCACGGTGCGCCTCGGCGTCGCGCTCGAGCACGCGACCGGCGGCGCGCCCGCGGTGGCGACGCGCGTACACGTCCCGCTCTTCCAGCTCGCGCGCGGCGACGCCGCGCCCCCGGCCGACTCGGGCGGGCTCCCCGGCTGGCTGCTCCTCGGACGCCCCGGCGGGCGCGTCGAGCTGTCCGTGGACCTGACGCTGCGCGAGGGCGCGCCGCCGGCCGGCGAGGCGTCGCTCGGCGGCTTCGCGCTCGGCCTCGGCGTGCCGACGGCGCCGGCCGACCCGGTCGCGTTCGCGCTCACCCTGCGCGACCTGCAGCTCCCCGGCGCGCCGGCCCCGCGCACCTTCGTGGTGGACGGCGACGACGCGGAGTCGCTGCAGCAGGAGGCGATGGCGCTGATCGTCGGCCTCGTGCGCGCGCAGGCCGAGGCGCTCGACGTCACGCAGCCGGCGCTGCGGCCGTTCGCGGCGCTCACCGGGCTGCTCGGCCTGCGCGAGGTGGCGAACCTCCCGCCGCTCCCGCTGGCCGACCTCACGACGCGCGGGATCCCCGCGCTCGTGGGCTGGGTCGAGGGGGTGCTGCTCGACACCACCGCGCGCGCCGCCTGGCTGCAGCAGCTCGCCCTGCTCACCGGCGCGGACGTGGACGTGCCGCGCACCGCGGTCTCGGCGACGGCGGGGCCGGTGACCTTCGCGATCGGCGTGCGCGTCGCGCCGGGGACGGGCGGGCACCCGGTGCTCACGCCGTGGGCCGAGCTGTCGCTGGCGCCGCGCGCGGGCGCGCGCGTGCGCCTGGCGGCCGACCTGCTGCGCGCCGACACGCAGGCCGGCAGCGTGGTCGCGCTCGCCGACGCGCGCGCCGAGGTGGTCGAGGGCGCCGACGCCGGCGGCCCGCCGCTGCTGACGGGCGACCCCGCGATCGCGAGCGTGCACGTGGGCGTCGCGGTGCGCGGGCTGACCGCCGAGGAGCGGCGCCCCGCCTTCGTGCTGACGCTGGAGGACGTCGTCCTCGGCGGGCGCGCGTACCCGCGCCTCGACCTGTCGTCCCCCGACGCCGCGCTGGACGCCGCCGGCACGGTGGTGAACGACGCGCTGGCGAGCGCGCTCGCCGGCCTCGGCGCCGCGGGCGCGCACGTGGGCACGCTGCTCGGCGTCACGCCCCCCGCCGGCGTGCCCGCGATCTCGGCGCCGGCGCTGGTCGCCGACCCGGTGGCCGAGCTGGCGCGCTACTGGAAGGCGCTGGCGCTGGCGCCGCCGGCGATGGCGGAGGTGCTCGGCACGCTGCGCGCGCTGCTCACCGGCGCTGCGCAGGCGGCCGCCCCGGGCGCCGGCACCGCCGCCGACCC
>NZ_JARGEK010000158.1 GCF_029211165.1 Roseisolibacter sp. H3M3-2 | reverse complement strand
CCCTCCGCGCCGGGCTGGCGCCGCTGCGTGCCCGCCTCGCCATCGCCGACGTCGCCGCGCTCGACGCCGCGCTGGGGCGGTGGGCGGACGGCGACGCGGACGACGTCCCCGCCACCGCGCTCGTCCACCGCGACGTCGCGCCGGGGCACGTGCTGTACGACCCGGCGGCCGGGCGACTCACCGGCGTCATCGACTTCGGCGACCTCGCCCTCGGCGACCCGGCGCGCGACCTGATCTACGTCGACGAGGACTTCGGCCCCGACCTGCTGGACGCCGTGCTCCGGCACTACGCCCCGGGCGACGACGCGGCGCTCCGCCGGCGCATGCGGCGGTGGCAGCTGCTGGAGCTGGTCGGCTGGACGCTCGACCGGCTGGCGCGCCGCCGCGCCGCCGAGTCGGCGTACGGGGTCGCCGAGGTGCCGCGGGCGCTGGCGGCGGCCGACGGGTGACCGCGGTCCGGGGGGAAGCATCTGGACTGCCGCCCGTCGCCGCCGTACCCTCCCCGCCCATGCGCCGCCCCCTGCCCCCCGCCCGTCCGCGCGCCCCGATCGCGGCGGCGGCGCGATGATGCTGCGCCTCGCGCTCGCCGCCGCGCACCTGCTGGCGCTCGGGATCGGGCTCGGGGCGGTGCACGGGCGAGCGCGGGCGCTGCGCGAGCTGGGGCGCGTCCCCGACGCCCTGGGGCGGGCGCTGCGCGCCGACGTGTGGTGGGGGATCGCCGCCGCGCTCTGGCTGTCGACCGGGCTGTGGCGCGTGTTCGCCGGCACCGAGAAGGGCTCGGGCTACTACTGGAGCAACCCGGTCTTCCACGCCAAGCTCGGGCTGTTCGTCCTGATCTTCCTGCTCGAGCTGCGTCCGATGATCACGCTCACGCGCTGGCGGCGTGCCGGACGCGACGCCGACCCCGCCACGCTGGCGCCAGTCGGGCGCTCGCTCGCCGCCACCAGCGACGTCCAGACGGTGCTGCTCGTGCTCATCGTCGTCGCCGCCACCGCGATGGCGCGGGGCTACGGGGCGCGTCCCTGAGCCGTCCGCCGTGCCTCCCCACCTCCACCGCCCGTCGATGCTTCCGCGCCCGCTCGTCCTCGCCGCGCTGCTGGCGACCCCGCTCGCCGCGCAGCGCCCCACGGGGACGCTCGTCGTCAGCAACATGAACGACCACACCGCGACGCTGCTCGACGCCGCGACCGGGCGCGTGCTCGCGACGCTCCCCACCGGCGAGGGGCCGCACGAGGTGGCCGTGTCGCACGACGGGCGCACCGCGGTCGTCACCAACTACGGCGTGCGCGGGAAGCCGGGGAGCACGATCACCGTCATCGACGTCCCGGGCGCGCGCGTCGCGCGCACGCTCACGCTGGCGGGGCTCGAGCGCCCGCACGGCGCGGCGTTCCTCCCGGGTGACACGCTGCTCGCCGTGACCGCCGAGGCGCAGCGCGCGGTGGCGGTGGTCGACGCGCGCGACGGGCGCGTGGTGGCGACGCGCCCCACCGGCGGGCGCGGCTCGCACATGCTCGCGATCCCGGCGCGCGGGGACCGCGTCTTCACGGCCAACATCCCCGAGGGGACGGTCTCGGCGTTCACGACGTTCGGCGCCGACTCGGCGCGCGCGATCCCCGTGGGGCGGCAGCCGGAGGGGATCGCGGTGAGCCCCGACGGGCGCCACGTGTGGGTCGGCTCCAACCGCGACAGCACGGTGCTGGTGCTCGACGTCGCGCGCGGCGTCGCGGTCGACACGCTGCGCGGCTTCGGGATGCCGTACCGCATCGCGGTGAGCCCCGACGGGCGCACGGCGGTGATCAGCGACCCGGTGCGCGCCGAGATCCGCGTGGTGTCGGCGGGCGACCGGAAGGTGCGGCACACGATCGCCGTCCCCGCCGACTCGCTGGTCGCGACCGCCGAGGTGCCGGGGTCGGCGTCGCCCGAGGGGGTGGCGATCTCGCGCGACTCGCGGTGGGCGTTCGTGACGCTGCAGGGGCGCAACCGGGTGGCGACGGTCGACCTGGCGCGCGGGGCGATCGTGGCCACGGCGCCGACCGGGGTGTGGTCGGACGGGGTGGGCTACTCGCCGGTGGTGGTGGCGCCGGGCGCGCGGCGGTAGCGTGGGCACCATGCGCGACGCCAACCCGACCCCGCCCGCTCCCCGCCGGGAGCCGCCCCCGCCCGATGACGCCCGGCTCGACGAGGCGTCCGAGGAGAGCTTCCCCGCCAGCGACCCGCCGGCGTTCTCGCCGCTCCACCCGGGGACGCCGGGGGAGCACCCGGACGCGCCGCGGCACCGGCCGGACGCCCCCGACCGGGGCGCCTGAGTGGCGGCCGCCGACCTCTGGGGCACCGACGCCCCCGACGCCTGGCGCGCCGCCCTCGACCGCTACGACGCCGTCGTCGCCCGGCAGGCGGTCGAGCGCCTTCCCGGGCTCGACCGCTGGTACCACGCCGACCTCCCGAAGGCGATCGCGGCCCGCCCCACGCCGCAGCTCACGCACGACGAGCTGGTCCGCCTCACCGAGTGGAAGATGGCGCGCGGCGTCTGGCGGGCGCCGAACCTGGTGCTGGTGAAGGGGAACGCCGCCGACGCGGTCGCCGAGACGAGCGCGACCGCGCTGGCGCAGGCGCCGCACCCGACCGCGCCGATCAAGATCCTGGCGACGCTCGCCGGCGTCGGCCCCGCCACCGCGTCGGCGGCCGCGGCGGCCCACCGGCCGGACGTCTACCCCTTCTTCGACGAGCTCGTCGCCGCCCAGGTCCCGACCCTGGGGGCGGTCGCCTGGACTCTCGGCTACTACGGCAGGTATGCCGCGGCGCTGCGCGAGCGGGCGGGACGGCTGGGGGAGGGGTGGACCCCCGCCATGGTCGAGCGCGCCCTGTGGGCGCACGTCGGCGGGAAGACGGGCGCGGCCGCCTGATGGAGATCCCCCGGCTCGAGACCGAGCGGCTGCTCCTCCGCGAGTACCGCCCGTCGGACTTCGACGCCTACGCGGCGATGGTGGCCGACCCCGACGTCATGCGCTTCCTCGCCGACGGCCGCCCGCTGTCGCGCGCCGACGCCTGGCGCCAGATGGCGTTCTTCGCCGGGCACTGGCAGCTCCGGGGGTTCGGCGTCTGGGCGGTCGAGGAGAAGGCCACCGGCGCCTTCGTCGGCCGCATCGGCTGCTTCGAGCCCGAGGGGTGGCCGGGCTTCGAGGTCGCCTACACCCTCGCCCGCCCCGCCTGGGGGAAGGGCTACGCCCGCGAGGGCGCTGCCGTCTCCCTCGCCTATGCCCGCGACGTCCTCCACCGCGACCCCATCTACAGCGTCATCCGGCCGGGAAACGCCCGGTCGATCGCCGTGGCCCGCTCGTTCGGGGCGGAGCGGGAGCGGGAGGTGGAGTTCTTCGGGGCGGCGGCGGAGCTCTACCGATATCCCGGAAGGGGCGAGCTCGGATAGGGCGAACTCGGGTGAAACGAACTCGGGTGGAGCGAGGCCGGATCTGACGAGGATATTCCTCGTGCTATCCGATCTCGCTCCACCCGAGTTCGCAGTACCTGAGTTCGCAGTACCCGAGTTCGCAGTACCCGAGTTCGCTCTATCCGAGCTCGCCCTTCCGGGTCCTCACGGCTGCTGCGTGAACCGGAAGTCGTACTCCAGCCGCACCGTGTCGGCCACGCTGAGGACGATCGGCACCTTCGGCTGCTCGAGGCTGAAATCCTTGAAGGTGAACGACGTCTTGGCGGTCCCGACGACGTCCTTCCCCTCGGCACGGGCCGTCACCTGCCAGGTGGTGGGACGGGTGACGCCGTGGATCGTCATGTTGGCCGTCAGCGAGAAGTCGCGCGACTGGCCGGCCGGGATCGGGGAGGAGATCCCCGTGAAGGTCGTGGGGACGACGTCGACGGTCGGGTACTTGTCGGTCTCGAGCGTGCGGCGGCGCAGGTAGTTGTCGCGGCGGGTCTGGTCGGACGCCAGCGAGGCCACCTTCACGCTGATCTTGGAGCCGCTGACCACCTTGCCGTCGGGCTGGACCACGAGCTGGCCGGTGACGTCCTTGGTGACGCCGATCACGTCGTTGGGGAGATCCTTGCCGACGAGCTGCTCGCGGACGCGGTAGCGGGCCTCGTTGCCGGTGGGGGCGACCAGGTAGCGCAGGGACGTGCCCTTGGCGGCGGCCGGGGCGGGGGCCTGGGCCGAGAGGGCGGCGGGCAGGACGGCGGCCGCCAACGCGGCGAGGCGGACGTGCTTCATGAACCGTACTCCGGTGGGTGGGGACACGGTGTTTACGGCCAGGGCAACGAAATCGCTACCGGCGCGTAAACGCTCCACGGCCCGGCCGGGAGCGGAACACTTGCCGTACCCCGGTCCGGGCCGGACGATACACCGTGGCCGATACGGTGGCGCCCGTTCAACGAAGTACGGGGGCCGTACGAATTGGTAAAGCACGACGACGCGGGCCGCTGTTGGCCCGCGTCGCACCCGCCCGCGAGAACCGGAGGCCGGTTCGGATGAAAGGCGCGTTCTTGGCCGTCGCCACCCTGACGGCGGTGGTGTCCTTCAAGGTCGGACTCGAGGCGAACGACGGGCTCCCCCGTGCGCTCGCCTCCAATCCGGCCGTCCGAGGGGCCCACGCTTCCCGTCCCGCGTCCGACGCGGCGAAGGCCCCCCGCCGGGCCCGCCGCAAGCCGGCCGCCAACGCCGATCGCGACATCGCGACGCTCAACGACGTCGTGGACGCCTACTGCATCGACTGCCATTCGGCGGGGATGCTGATGGGCAACCTCGACATCGAGGGCTTCGACATCGCGACCGCGGACACCATGCGGCACAAGGCGGAGAAGATGATCCGCAAGCTCCGCACGGAGATGATGCCGCTCCCCGGGCGCCCGCGCCCCGGCGGCGACACGCTCCGCCTGGTGGCCGAGGCGATCGAGCGGCGCCTGGACCGCGGCGGGCGGGTGAACCCCGGCGCCAACACGTTCCAGCGCCTCAACCGCGCCGAGTACGAGCGGGCGATCCGCGACCTCCTCGGCATCAAGGTCAACGCGGGGGACTACCTCCCGCTCGACACCAAGAGCGCGAACTTCGACAACGTCGCCGCGGCCCAGATGCTGTCGCCGACGCTGCTCGAGTCGTACCTCAACGCCGCCACGGCCGTCTCCAAGCTCGCCGTCGGCGACTCGGCGGCCCCGGCCACGCTGTCGACCTACCGCGTCTCCCCCTACGCCTCCCAGCACCCCTGGGACCGCGTCGAGGGGGCGCCGTACGGCACGCGCGGCGGCATCGTCGCCGAGCACGTCTTCCCCGCCGACGGTCTCTACGAGATCCGCTTCAACGTCGGCGGCGGGATGATGATGCACCTCGAGGACATCGACGTCTCGATCGACGGGCAGCAGGTCGCGCGGCTCAAGTACGAGCCGGGCGTGAACAAGTCGATCGCGATGCAGACGGTCCCGCTCGGGATCGACCTGTACAAGACGGCGCTGCTCCCCGTGAAGGCCGGCCCGCACAAGATCTCGGTGGCGTTCGTGCGCCGCGCCGAGGGGCCGTACGAGGACCTGATCAAGCCGCCCGACTGGTCGCAGGTGTCGAACGGCAGCGCGACCGAGGGGACGACGATGCCCCCGCACATCTTCGACATGGGCGTGCTCGGCCCCGAGAAGTCGGCCGGCGTGTCGGAGACCCCGTCGCGGAAGCTCGTCTTCTCGTGCCGCCCGTCGGCCACGCTGCCGGCGCGCGCCTGCGCGACGCAGATCATCGACAAGCTCGGCACCCGCGCCTACCGCCGCCCGCTGTCGGCGTCGGACCGCGCCGGCCTCCTGTCGTTCTACGACAAGGGCGCCAAGAAGGGCGGGTTCGAGGAGGGGGTGAAGGTCGCGCTGCAGGCGATGCTCGCCAGCCCGCGCTTCATCTTCCGCTTCGAGCAGACGCCGCGCACGGTCGCGCTCGGCCACGACTACCGCATCACCGACTACGAGCTGGCGTCGCGCCTGTCGTTCTTCCTCTGGGGGACGATCCCGGACGACCGCCTGCTGCGCCTGGCGGCGAACAAGACGCTGTCGCAGCCGGCCGTGATGAGCGCCGAGGTCAAGCGCATGCTCGCCGACTCGCGGTCGGAGGCGCTCGCGTCGCGCTTCGCGGCGCAGTGGCTGCGGCTGCAGGACGTCGACAAGGTCCGCCCGGACGTCTACTGGTACCCGGACTTCGACGACCAGCTCGCGCAGGCGATGAAGCGCGAGACGGAGCTGCTGTTCACCGACATCGTGCAGCGCGACCGCCCGGTGCTGGAGCTGCTGACGGCGGACTACACGTTCGTGAACGAGAAGCTGGCGCGGCACTACGGGATCCCCGACGTGTCCGGCGACCACTTCCGGAAGGTGTCGTACCCCGACTCGACGCGCCGCGGGATCTTCGGCCACGGCTCGGTGCTGCTGCAGACGTCGGTGGCGACGCGCACCTCGCCGGTGCTGCGGGGCAAGTGGGTGATGGAGGTCGTGCTGGCCGTCCCGCCGCCGCCGCCGCCGCCGAACATCCCGTCGCTCGAGGAGACGAAGGCCGGGATCGGCGGCAAGCAGCTGACGACCCGCGAGCGGATGGAGGAGCACCGGAAGAACCCGACCTGCAACACCTGCCACCAGTACATCGACCCGCTGGGGCTGGCGCTGGACAACTACGACGTGACGGGCCGCTGGCGCTATCGCGAGAACGCGATGCCGCTCGACACCCGCGGGGAGCTGTACGACGGCACCCCCGTGACCAGCCCGGCACAGCTCTCGCGAGCGCTCCTCAAGCGGCCGATCCCGATCGCCCGCGCGTTCACCGAGAACCTGCTGACGTACGCCCTCGGCCGTCGCGTCGAGGATCCGGACCAGACGACGGTCCGGCAGATCACCCGGTCCGCGGCCGCGAACGGGTACCGCTTCTCCTCGTTCGTGACCGGGGTGGTGACCAGCCCCGCGTTCCGGATGCGCCGCGCCGAGGCCGCCCCGGCGGCCGCGGTGGCCGACGACGACTCCCGCTAAGACCCCTGGAGGATTCCGCGATGCACTTCGCTACCGGCAAGGCGCTGTCCCGCCGCACCTTCCTCCAGGGCATGGGCGCCGCCGTCGCGCTCCCCTATCTCGACGCCATGGAGCCGGCGTTCCGCGGCTACTCGCGCGCGGGGCGCGCGGCGGCGGCGGCCAAGAAGACCCGCTTCGTGTGCATGGAGACCGTGCACGGCGTGGCCGGGTCGAACACCTGGGGGGCGTCCAAGCACCTCTGGGCGCCGGCCGGCGTGGGGCGCGACTTCACGCTCAACCCCGACGGCGCGCTGGCGCCGCTGGAGGCCTGGAAGAAGTACCTGACGGTCGTCAGCAACACCGACGTCCGCATGGCCGAGGCGTTCGAGGGGCCGGAGATCGGCGGCGACCACTTCCGGTCGAGCGCGGTGTTCCTCACGCAGTCGCACCCGAAGCAGACGCAGGGCTCCGACGTCTTCGTCGGCACGTCCATCGACCAGATCGTGGCGCGCCGCTTCGGCAAGGAGACGCCGCTCCCGTCGATGCAGCTGTGCATCGAGGACCTCGACCGCGGCGGCGGGTGCGAGTACAACTACGCCTGCGCGTACACGGACACCGTCAGCTGGGCCGGCCCGACCGAGCCGCTGCCGATGATCCGCGACCCGCGCGTGGCGTTCGACCTGCTGTTCGGCGCCGGCGCCAACCACGCCGACCGCGCGACGCGCCGCCAGGCGAACAAGAGCATCCTCGACTGGATCGTCGGCGAGGTCTCGGGGCTGAAGCGCGAGCTCGGCGCCGGCGACCGCCAGCGCCTCGACAAGTACCTCACCGACGTGCGCGAGCTGGAGCGGCGCATCCAGGCGGTCGAGGCGAAGAACTCGAGCGGCGACGCGCGCGAGCTCCCCGAGGCGCCGATCGGCGTGCCGGACTCGTTCGCCGAGCACATGAAGCTGATGTTCGACGTGCAGGTGCTGGCGTTCCAGTCGGACATGACGCGCGTGACGACGTTCAAGACGAGCCGCGACGCCTCGACGCGCCAGTTCCCCGAGAGCGGCACCGACAAGACGTTCCACCCGGCGTCGCACCACGGCGGGCGCGAGGCGGCGATCCTGGACTACAACAAGATCAACCGCTACCACGTCAGCATGATCCCGTACTTCCTGGAGAAGCTGAAGGAGAGCCAGGACGACGGCGGCAACCTGCTCGACCAGACGGCGATCATCTACGGCTCGCCGATGGCGGACGGCAACATCCACAACCACCGCCGCTGCCCGCTGATCATGCTCGGCCACGGCAACGGGATCCTCGAGGGCGGGCTGCACGTGAAGGCCCCCGACGGGACGCCGATGGCGAACGCCTTCCTGTCGCTGCTGCACGGCTTCGGCGCGACGGACATGGCGAGCTTCGGCGACAGCACGGGCGAGCTCGCGCTCTCCGCGCCGTCCGGCAGCGCGCCGGCCGCCGCGCAGCAGCGCTGAGTCCGAACAGACCGCGATCCACGGCCCCGGAGGTCGGCTTGAAGCACGTCCGCCAGCTCGCGCCACTCGCTGCACTCGTCCTGGCCCCGGCGGCGCTGGCCGCCCAGGGGGCCGACCGGGGGCGCAAGGTCACCGTCCCCGCCGCCACCCGCCCCGCGGCGGTGCCGGCGGGGGCGCGCCCCGCGCTCGCCCTCACCGCCGTCGCCGACGCCGCCCAGAACGGCGACGCGGCCGCCGGGCGCGCGCTCCTGGCGCGCGGCGCCGCGGCCGACGCGGCCCAGGGCGACGGGATGACCGCGCTCCACTGGGCCGCCGACCGCGGCGACTCGGCCATGGTCGCCGCGCTGCTGGCGGCCAAGGCCCCGGTGGAGGGGCGCACGCGCATCGGCGACTACACGCCGCTGCACATCGCCGCCCGCGCCGGGAACCCCGCCGTCGTGCGCGCGATCCTCGCCGCCGGCGCCGACGCCAAGGCGACGACCACGAGCGGCGCCACGGCGCTGCACATGGCCGCCACCGCCGGCAACCCCGACGTCGTGCGCGCGCTGCTCGAGAAGGGCGCCGACCCCAACGCGAAGGAGTCGCAGTGGGGGCAGACGCCGCTGATCTTCGCGGCCGAGCGCGACCGCGGCGCCGCCGCCGCCGCCCTGGTCAAGGCGGGCGCCGACGTGTCGGTGCGCACCCGCGTGGTGAACCTCACCGAGCAGGCCGCGCGCGTGCAGTCGGCCACCAAGAAGCGCGACTCGATCCTCATCGGCTTCGAGCCGAAGGCGCGCCGCGACTCGGCCGACGCCGACCACAAGCGCGCGGTCGACGCGGCCAAGGCGCAGCTGACGCAGCTGCAGGCGCAGCAGCGCGCCGCCGCGACCCCCGCCGCCGGCGGCGGCGACCCGGGGAACCTGGTCAACAACGGCAACGCCGCGCTGATGCTGCAGTTCGCGTCGCGCATGCCGGCGCGCCAGCCCCGCGGGCCGTTCACCCCCGAGCAGATCCAGGCCGCCATCGACTCCGGCCGCGCCGTGTTCCTGGCGCCGGCCGCGGTCAAGACGGACTCGGTGCGCGAGCAGGTCGACACCGCCAACGGCGGCGTCGCCGGCTACGCCAAGCAGGTCGGGAGCGTGGGCGGGCTGACCGCGCTGCACCACGCCGCCCGCCAGGGGAGCGTGGCCGCCGCGATCGCGATCGCCGAGGCGAACCCGAAGGCGATCAACGACACCACGTACGTCGACCGCATGACGCCGCTCATGGTCGCGGCGGTCAACGGGCAGTACGACGTGGCGCTGGCGCTCGTCGAGCGCGGGGCGGACCCGAACATCACGACCACGTACGGGATGTCGCCGCTGTACGCGGTGCTGAACGCGCAGTGGGCGCCGCGCTCGCGCTACCCGCAGCCGCAGGCGGTCGCGACGCAGAAGACGGGCTACCTCGACCTGGTCGAGGCGATGCTCAAGGCCAAGGCCGACCCGAACGCGCGCCTCGGCAAGCAGCCGTGGTGGTTCGCGTACAACAACTGCGGCTCGTTCAACTGCGGCCTCGAGGTGATCGACGGGACGACGCCGTTCTGGCGCGCGGCCTACGCCCTCGACGTCGACGCGATGCGGCTGCTCAAGAAGCACGGCGCGACCGACACGATCCCGTCGACGCCCCCCGCGCCGCGCGCCCGCCCGGGCGCCGCGCCGGCGGCGGGCGACTCGGCCAAGGCGCGCCTGGCCGCCGACGACAAGGGCGGCAAGCGCGAGGCGCGCCCCGCGGCCCGCGTCGCGTCGAACACCGGCAACAACCCGAACGCGCCGGCCGCCGGCGACACCGCGGCCAAGGCGCGCCGCGAC
>NZ_JARGEK010000157.1 GCF_029211165.1 Roseisolibacter sp. H3M3-2 | reverse complement strand
CAGCGACACCGGCGCCCGGGCCACGCGCACCGGCACGCCGCGGCCGAGCGCCGCCAGCGCGATCGCGTAGCCGCGCGTGTCGCGCGCGTCGAGCACGCGGTAGGCCGCGCCCGTCGCCCCTGCCGCGCCGCACCGCTCGCGCGACGCGGCCACCACGTCCACCTCGCGCACCGGCTCCGTGCGCGCCTCGAACCGCGTCGCGACCTCGTCGGCCGTCACGCCGAACTGGAAGGGGAGCGTCCACCCCGCCACGTCGTACGGCCGCTCCTGCGGCCCGCCGGGGTAGCGCTCCATGCGCGGGAAGCGCTGCACCTCCAGCAGGTCCTTGGCGTGCGCGCGGTACGGCTGCGCCATCTTCACCACGTAGCTGCCGGCAGCGTACGACGTCCCGTTCGCGGTGAACGGCGCCGTCGCGCGCTCCACCTCTACCCCGCCGATGCGCAGCACCTCGACCAGGCGCAGCGCCGCGCCCGGGTCGCGCTGGCCGGCCGGGATCACGTACGCCCACGGCCCGCCCGCCTCGCCCATCGCGACCTGCCGCCGCCCGATGCGCGCGAAGTTGCGCACGTACTGGTCGCGCTGCTGCGACAGCATTCGCACCAGCGCCTCGGCCGCGATCAGCTCGTAGTCCATGATGTCGCGCAGCCGCCACGTCCCGCCCGGCCAGGGGTTCGGGAAGTTCACCTTCTGCTCGTAGCGCGGCAGCCCGCGCGCGTGCCCCTTGAGGTCCTCGCGCCGCTGCGTGATCGGCGTCGCGATCCGCACGCTCGCCGCCTCGGTGAGCAGCCCGACCATGTTGTGCCGCGTCGGCGTCGACCGCGCCCCGCCGTGCCACCACAGGTCGTACGTCACGCCGTCGCCCACCCCCGTCTTGCCGCGCTCCTCCAGCGCCAGCGCCATCTCCATCCCGATGTGGTTGATCCCGCGCACGATCAGCGGGTCCACGTTCGGGTCGATCGGGTCGACGTGCGGCGGGACGGTGAGGCGCATCCCCTCGTTCCCCTGCTGGTGCACGTCGTAGAACACCGCCGGGAACCACTTCCGGTACAGCAGGTCGGTCACCAGGCGCGTCTCCACCTGGGTCGCCATGTACCAGTCGCGGTTGTTGTCGTGGCCGACGTACGCGTGGTACAGCCACGGCAGCTGCCCGCCCTCGTACGGCGTCCCCAGCGTCTGCTTGTAGTACTCGGTCACCATCTGCTGCCCGTCCGGGTTCAGCGACGGGACGAGCAGCAGCACGACGTCGTCGAGCGCGCGGCGCAGCGTGTCGTTGGTCACCAGCCGGTGGGCCAGCTCCATCGCCATCTGCGACGACGCGATCTCGGTCGCGTGGATGTTGCAGGTGATCATCACGACCGCCGGCTGCCGCGCCACGATCGCGGCCTCGTCGGCCGCCGACAGCCCGCGCGGGTCGGCGAGACGCGCCTGCCGCTGGCGGATGGTCGCCAGATTGCGGATGTTCTCGGGCGACGAGATGGTCGCCACGACCAGCGGGCGCCCCTGCGTCGTGCGGCCGAGCGTGTCCACCTTCACCATCGGCGTCGCGCCGGGCAGCGAGGCGAAGTAGCGCGTGATCTGCCCCCAGTCCGCGAGCGTGCGGTCGGCCCCGACCTCGAGCCCGAGCAGCCCGCTGGGCGTGGGCACCGCCGGCGCGCGGCCGCGGGGGGGACGACGGCCAGGGCCGTCAGGACGGCGGCCGACAGCGCGGCGACCGATCGGCGGAGCATGTGGGGGGCGGGGCGGGGGCGGCGGGGTGGCCGGGGTCTCGGCGGACCGGGGCGTGCGGATACCGCGCTCAGTATATCGCCCGCCCCCGCGCCCGGTCGACGCCCGCGATGACCCCCGCCGCCCCGCCGTACAAGGAGCCGTTCCGCACCGCCGTCCTCGGCACCGTCTTCGGGGACCGCACCGCCGTCGTGCACCGCCTGCACCCCGGCGACCGCCTGATCCTCGTCCCAGACCCCGAGGAGGCCGAGATCCCCGCCGTCTGGGTCCACGCCGCCGGCGGCGACGTGCTCGGCCACCTCTCGCTGCAGATCGCCGTCTGGATGGCCCCGTGGATGCTCGCCGGCGGCCGCGCCGGCGCCGTCGTCGAGAAGGTGCACCCCGACGAGGTCGAATCGTGGCAGCGGCTGATCATCAGGGTCGAGCTGCACGACTGAAGCTGCGGGCTGCGGACGGCGGGTCTGAACGAATCCGCAGTCCGCAGCCCGCAGCGTCCCTCAGATGACGCCCAGCTTCGCGCCGACCCGCTTGAACGCCGCCACCGCGAAGTCCAGGTCGTCCCGCGTGTGCGCCGCCGAGATCTGGCACCGCACCCGCGCCTGCCCCTGCGGCACGACCGGGAAGCCGAAGCCGGTGACGAACACCCCCTCGCCCAGCAGCAGGTCGCTCATCTGGATCGCCGCCGCCGTCTCGCCGACGATGATCGGCACGATCGGCGTCTCGCCCGGCAGCGGCGTGAACCCCGCCTCGACGATCGCCTCGCGGAAGTAGCGCGCGTTGTCCCGCAGCCGCTGCACGCGCTCGGGCTCCCGCTCCGCGACCTCGACCGCCGCCAGCGCGCTCGCCGCCACCGTCGGCGGCAGCGCGTTCGAGAACAGCTGCGGGCGCGAGCGCTGCGTCATCATGTCGACCACCGCCGCCGGCCCCGCGATGAAGCCGCCGGCCGCGCCGCCGAGCGCCTTGCCGAGCGTCGAGGTGATGAGGTCCACCTCGCCCAGCACGCCGAAGTGCTCCGCCGTGCCGCGCCCCGTCGCGCCCAGCACGCCGGTGGCGTGCGAGTCGTCCATCACCACCACCGCGTCCTCGTCGCGGGCGAGCTGCAGGATCTCGGGGAGGCGCGCGATCGACCCCTCCATCGAGAACACGCCGTCGGTCCAGATCAGCCGCCGGCGCGCGCCCTTGTTGGCCCGCAGCTTCTCGCGCAGGTCG
Organism: Roseisolibacter sp. H3M3-2; assembly: GCF_029211165.1. Classification (GTDB taxonomy): domain Bacteria; phylum Gemmatimonadota; class Gemmatimonadetes; order Gemmatimonadales; family Gemmatimonadaceae; genus Roseisolibacter. Next base: position 7,466 of record NZ_JARGEK010000157.1, on the reverse strand, counting down.
TCGAGGTCGGAGTGCTTGTAGACCGCCGTCGTGCACTTCTTGATCGCCTTCGCCAGCCGGATCGAGTCGATGATCGACGCGTGATTCAGCTCGTCGGAGATGACGAAGTCCCCCGCCTCGACGATCGTCGCCGTCAGCGCCTCGTTGGCGTTCCACGCCGAGACGTAGCTCAGCGCGGCGTCGGTCCCGACGAACCGCGCCAGCGCCACCTCCAGCTCGCGGTGCACCGTGAACGTGCCGCAGATGAAGCGCACGCTCGCCGTCCCGGCGCCGTACGCGTGCAGCGCCTCCACGCCGGCCGCCACGACCGCCGGGTCGTTGGCCAGCCCGAGGTAGTTGTTGGACGAGAGGATGACCACCTCGCCGCGCCCCTCCATGCGGACGCGCGCGCCCTGCGGCGACTCGAGGTGGTTGAGGCGCTTGTAGACCCGGTCGGCCTGCAGCTGCGCGATCTGGGCCTCGAAGTCCTGGACGAGGGCGGCGTTGAGTGCCACGGGACGGCGGGGTCGGGGAGGGGGAGTGGTCAGGACGCGCCGGCCTCGCGCAGCAGCGCCGCGACGAGGGCGTGGCCCGCCGCCTCGGCGAGCGCCAGCGCGGTGCGCCCGGCGGCGTCGCGCGCGTCGGGGTCGGCGTTGTTGTGCAGCAGCAGCTCGACGGTGGCGGCGTGCCCGCCCATCGCCGCCAGGTGCAGCGGCGTCCGCCCCTCGGCGTCGGTGACGCGCGTCAGGCGGTTGTCCATCGACAGCACGGCGGCCGTCTCGTCGGTGTCGCCGGCGCGGGCGGCGGTCAGGATGTCGGCGTGGTCGTCTGCGTACATCGTCGGCTCCTCGGGGTCAGCCCACCTCGAACACGACCTTCCCCGCCTCGCCGCTCTTGATCGCCTGGATCGCGTCGGCGAACCCCTCGAGCGGGAAGCGGTGCGTGATCACCGGCGTCGGGTCGAACGCCCCCGAGCGCAGGAAGCGGGTCATCTGGTGCCAGGTGTCGTACATCCGGCGGCCGACGACGCCGTAGACGGTGATCCCCTTGAAGATCACCTCGGAGGCGAAGTTCACCTCCATCGGCTTGGCGGGGATGCCGAGCATCTGCACCCGCCCGCCGACGCGCACCAGCGCGAACGCCTGGTGGATCGCCGACGGCACGCCCGACATCTCGAGCACCAGGTCGACGCCGTAGCCGCCGGTCGCGCGCGCCACCACGTCGGCCGCCTCGGACGGGTGCACCGCCTCGTGCGCCCCCATGCGGCGCGCCAGCTCCAGCCGCCTCGGGTTCACGTCCGACGCGACCACCCGCGACGCGCCGGCCGCCCGGGCGATGCCGACCGCGAAGCAGCCGATCGGGCCGCACCCCGTCACCAGCACCGTGGCGCCCGGCACCTCGGTGTGCGTCAGCGCCGTGTGGAAGGCGTTCCCCATCGGGTCCATGATCCCGCCGACCTCGTAGGGGACGCCGTCGTCGAGGTGCCAGACGTTCGTCGCCGGCATCGCGATGTACTCCGCGAAGCACCCGTCGCGGTCGACGCCGATGATCTTGGTGTGCGGGCAGACGTGGGCGTTGCCGGTGCGGCAGAGCAGGCAGCGCCCGTCGACGATGTGCCCCTCGGCGGTCACCCGGTCGCCGACCTGCACGTCCTGGACGAGCGCGCCGACCTGCACCACGTCGCCGGCGAACTCGTGCCCGACGACGAACGGCGGGCGGCAGCGCCCCTGCGCCCACTCGTCCCACTCGTGGATGTGCACGTCGGTGCCGCACACGCCCGCGCGGCGCACCTGGATCAGCACCTCGTCGTCCCGGATGCGCGGCTCGGGCACCTCGCGCAGGGCGAAGCCGGGGCCGGCGGTCTCTTTCACCAACGCCTTCAAGCGGTCGCTCCGCGTGTGGTCGGTCGGGTGGGCCTGCGCGCCCGCGGCCGGCGTGCGCGCCGGCCGCGGCGCGCGCGAAAGCTGGCCGCGGACCCGGGGCGGCGGAAGGCCGCGGCGCGCCGGTCGCGCGCCGGCCGCGCGGGGCTAGAAGAGCGACGCCACCTGCCCGCCGTCCACCTGGATCGCCGTCCCGGTCACGAAGCTCGCCCGCGCCGACGCGAGGAACGCCACCACCGCCGCCATCTCGCGCGGGTCGCCCGACCGCCCGAGCGGGACCGCCGCCGTGCGCGCGGCGAGCAGCTCGTCGACCGGCCGCCCGTCGCGCGCGGCCCGCATCTCCGCGAGCTCGCGGGCGCGCGCCGTCTCGAAGTGCCCGGGGAGCACCGTGTTCACCAGCACGCCGTCGGGCGCGCACTCGGTCGCCAGCGTCTTCGCGAGGCCGAGCAGCCCGGCGCGCGCGGTGTTCGACAGCAGCAGTCCGGGCTGCGGCTGCTTCGCCGCCATCGACGTGAGGAAGATCACGCGCCCCCACCGCCGCGCGCGCATCCCGGGCACGCAGCGCCGCGCCAGGCGGGCGGCGGCGAGCAGGTTGAGCTCCAGCGCCGCGCGCAGCTGCTCCTCGCTGGTCGTCGCGAACGTCGTCGACGGCGGCCCGCCGGCGTTCGCCACCAGCACGTCGACGGGGCCGAGCGTCGCCTCCGCCTCGTCGACCGCGCGCGCCACCGCGTCGGCGTCGGTGACGTCGGCGGCGATCGGCAGCACCCGGTGCCGCGCGCGCGCCGTCAGCGCCGCCGCCTCGCGCCGCAGGACATCGGCGCGACGTGCTACCATTGCGACCGCGGCGCCCTCCGCGGCCAGCTCCCGCGCGATGGCGAGTCCGAGGCCGCTCGAGGCGCCGGTGACCAGCGCGACGCGTCCGGCGAGTCCGAGATCCATGTCGTGTGCTCCGGTGTCGGTGTGCGACGACGCGCGGCGCGGCGTGCGCGCCGGCCGCGCACGTCGGCGGTGGTGCGGATCGTGCCCAGAGGATTGCGCGTCGGGCGCGACACCTCTAAGTTCGCGCATCGCGACAAATACCGATGCGCGCACGACGTTACCATTTCGCGTGTCGACCGTCCATTCCGCGACCGCCGCGCGCCGGCGGGCGATCCGCGCCGCCGACGCGGGGCCGCCGCCGCGACGCCGCCGCCCCCTCGGATCTCGCAGTCGCAGTCGCCGCAGTCGCAGCACCCCGTCACACCACGCCCGCGTGCCGCCGGCCCCCGCGCCGCGCGACGCGCCGACGGTTCGCCCGGCCGCCTTCGCGCGGCCAGGCGCTCGACGCTCGACGGCTCGCCGCACCGGGTGCGCGCGCCGTCGGGACGCCCGCGTTCCACCGGGGGACCGCGGGAAGCACCCGCACCAGGAGACTCATGGCTGCTACCAAGACCGCCAAGAAGGGCGCCGCGAAGCGTTCGACCAAGCGCGCGGCGAAGAAGTCCACCGCCAAGAAGTCGTCGGCCCGCAAGACGTCCGCGCGCAAGACGTCGGCGCGCAAGTCGACCGCCAAGAAGTCCTCGGCCCGCAAGTCGGCCGCGAAGAAGTCGACGGCCCGCAAGTCCACCGCGCGCAAGTCGACCGCCCGCAAGTCCACGGCGCGCAAGTCGACCGCGAAGAAGGGCGGCGCGCGCAAGAGCAGCGCCCGCAAGTCGACCGCCCGCAAGTCGTCGGCGCGCAAGTCGACCGCGCGCAAGTCGACCCGCAAGTCGGCCGCGAAGAAGTCGGCCTGACCGCACTCGCCCGCCGCGTCCGACGCGGCGGGCTCTTTCACGACACGACGCCCCGCCGGCATGCCGGCGGGGCGTCGTCGTTGTCCGCGTGGTGCGGCCGCGCGGGCGGCGGCCTTACGCCGCCCGCGGCTCCTGCGCCGTCCCCGCCGCCTCGGCGGGGAGCGCTTCCGGGGCCGGGCCCCAGACGAACGCCGCGAACCGCGGCGCCACCTCGGCGCGGGCGCCGTCGGCGATCACGATCCCGACCGGCACCTCCACATCTATGACCTGACGATTCTGCTTCATGCGGCACTCCGTGCGTTGGGGCCCGGCAGCCGGGCACCCGCTCGTAAGGCAGTGCCGGTGCCGGGACGACCGTCACACGTAAGACGTTGTGTCGCAGGCACTTGTTAACCCGCGTCGGCGCCCGGGCCCGGGTGCCTGTCGCGGGATGACACGTCGCTGGCCGGACGGGTGTCGCAGAACGCGACACCCACGCGCCCTCACGGTCAGTGCAGCTCGGGCTGCTTGCGGGCCAGGAACGTCCGCCCGGCCGAGGGGGAGCCGGCCGCCTCGGGCTCCACCGAGATCGCCCATCCGGCGTAACGGCTCCGCAGCTCCTCGAGCGTGAGCCCCGCCCCCTGTCCGGCGGTCTGCGCGGCGACGATCGTGCGCACCAGGTGCACGCCGCCGTCGAGCGTCGCGCTCTGCAGCGCCGCGATCGCGCGCTCCCGCTCCTCGGGCGCCAGCCCCTCGAACGCCGCCGGCGAGCACACGACCATGCGCAGCGCGACGTCGGGCGCCCACCCCGCGACGTCGCCGATGTAGGCGCGCACGCGCGACATCAGCCCCGCCTGCTCGGCGGCCGCCACGACGCGCTCCAGCGCGTCGGGCTCGTGGTCGAGCGCCGTCACCGAGCAGCCGAGGGCCGCCGAGAAGATCGCGGCCGACTCGTCGTCCACGCCGGCGACGAGCACGTGCTCGCCCTCGGACGCGCGCAGCTCGCGGGCGAGCGCGCTGTCGGGGTGCAGCCCCCAGCGCTCCGGGCGCCGCAGCTCGGCGATGATCTTCAGCCGCCGCCGCCGCCACGTCTGGTAGCTCGGGAGCCGGAGGCGGCGCGCGATGATGCGGTCGACCTCCTCCCAGATCACCAGCTCGGTGAACGTCGCCTGCGCCTGCGCGCGCAGCGCCGCCACGGCCTCGTCGCCGATGGCGAGGATCGCGCTCCGCGGGATCGAGTCCTTGTAGTCCTCGATCTCGCGCTCGACGAACAGCTCGTATTCGTGCTTGAGGGAGCGCGGCGCGTGCATGGCGGCGGGGAACGGCGGCGGCGTGACCGGCGTAACCTAGGTGACGCGGCCACCCCCGCAAGGGCGCGCCGCGCCGCGGGCCCGCCCCGTGATGCCCACGTCCCCGCCCGCCATGCCCGAGCTCCCGGAAGTCGAAGCGGCGGCGCGCCGCCTCCGCGCCGCCGCCGTCGGCCGCGTCATCCGCGCCGCCCGCACCTTCCACGACGCCGCCCGACGCGCGCTGCCGGACCGCGACGCGGCGCAGCTCGCCGGTCGGCGCGTCGTCGGCGTGCGGCGCCTCGGCAAGCACCAGGCGATCGACCTCGACGACGGCAGCACGCTGCACGCGCACTTCCGCATGACCGGCGACTGGGACGTCGGGCGCGACGACGCGCCGCTGCCGCCGCACGCGCGGGTCGCGCTCTCGCTCGACGACGGCACGCGCGTGGCCCTCGCCGGCGCGCGCGTGCTCGACGGCGTGCGCGGGCACGCCCCCGGCGCCGCCCCAGAGCCCCGACTCGGCCCCGACGCGCTCGACCCCGCGAGGGACGGCGCCGCGCTGCGCGCCGCGCTCCGCGGGCGCCGCGCCGCCGTGAAGCCGGCGCTGCTCGACCAGCGGGTCGTCGCCGGCGGCGGCAACATCTACGCGTCGGAGGCGCTGTGGCGCGCGGGCATCGACCCGCGCACGCCCGCCGCGTCGCTCGGCCCGGCGCGCGTCGGGCGCCTCGCCGACGCCGTGCGCGCCGTGCTGCACGACGCGCTCGACGCGCCCGGCCGCTACCAGGACGGCGAGGCGCTGGAGCGGCTGCGCGTCTACGACCGCGAGGGCGAGCCGTGCGTGCGCTGCGGCGCGCCGGTGCGGCGGACGGTGCAGGCCGGACGCTCGACGTACTACTGCGCGCGCTGCCAGAAGCGCTGACGCGCCGCCGGCGTACGCGCGCTCAGTCCATCGCCTCGAGCAGCGCGCCCTTGATGTAGCCCGTTTCCGGCACCGTCAGCAGCTCGGGGTGGTCGAGCGGCTGGCCGCGCAGCTCGCGCAGCGCGACGCGCCGACCGCTGTCGGCCGCCGCCGCCTCGAGCATCTCGAGGAAGAGCGGCTTGGTGAGGTGGTAGCTGCAGCTCGCCGTGAAGAGCAGCCCGCCCGGCCCGAGGAGCCGCATGGCGCGCAGGTTCACGTCCTTGTAGCCGCGCAGCGCGCCGGGGAGCGCGGCGCGCGTCTTCGCGAACGCCGGCGGGTCCAGCACGATCGTGTCGTAGCGTGCGCCGGCGCGCTCCTCCTCGCGCAGGAAGTCGAACGCGTTCGCCTCGCGCGTGCGCAGGTTCGCGTAGCCGTTGCGCGCCGCGTTGGCGTGCGCGCGCTCGAGCGCGTGCGCCGACACGTCGAGCGCCAGCACGTCGTCGGCGCCGCGCGCGAGGTGCAGCGCGAACGACCCGTGGTAGCTGAAGCAGTCGAGCGCGCGCCCGCGCGCGACGCGCCCGACGAGCGCGCGGTTCTCGCGCTGGTCGAGGAACGCGCCCGTCTTCTGCCCGGTCCACGGCGCGGCGAGGTAGCGCACGCCGTGCTCCTCGACCTCGACCTCCTGCGGCACCGCGCCGTGCAGCAGCGCCGTCTCGCGCGGCAGCCCCTCGCGCGTGCGCACGGCGGCGTCGTTGCGCGCCAGGATTCCCTCGCAGCCGGTGAGGGCGCGCAGCGCGTCGACGATCGGCGCGCGCGCGGCCTCGAGCCCCGCGCTCATCAGCTGGACGACCAGCCACCGGTCGTACCGGTCGACGACGAGGGAGGGGAGGCCGTCGCCCTCGCCGTGGACCAGGCGGTACGCCGAGGCCTGGCCGGCCAGCGACGCGCGCCGGCCGATCGCGGCGGCCAGTCGGGAGTGCCACCACTCCCCGTCGAGCTCGGCGCCCGGGTCGCGGTCGAGCAGGCGGAGGGAGATCTCCGAGGCCGGGCTCCAGAGGGCCTGGCCGAGCGGGCGCCCGCGCGGGTCGCGCACCTGGACCGTGCCGGGCTCGGCGGCCGGACGCTGGATGACGTCGCTGCGGAAGATCCAGGGGTGCCCGGCGTCCCAGCGCTGGGCGCCGCGGGCGGAGACGACCGCGATCGAGGCGGGGGTGTGCATGCGCGGATGCTATCGGCCCCGGGGGGCGGTCGGCAGTCCGGCATATAATGATTGTGTCGGACGAGCGGCACGCTCGCGTTCCGGGGCCCTTGACCACCCCCAGGGTCGTTCCTACATTACCCGACCCTTCTCGAGCCGGCACGGCTGGCGCGACGAAGGGGCTGACGGAAACGTTGACAACGACGTCGAAAGTCAGTACAATAAGAGGCTGCAAGCGACGGCCTGGCCGTCGCAACGCTGATTGAAAAGTGAATGACGAGGGGCGGTCGAGAGCTCACCCGAGCTGTCGATCGCGAGTGGGATGCGAATCCAAACGTGGGCTGGCGGACGCGCGAGCGGCCGGCGGCGCACGTACGAGATTGCGTGTCGAGTATTTGTAGAACGCCTAGATAGCGGATCTACTGCGCGTAGTGCTTGGCGAGTTGGATGTAGTCAAGCGACTGAAGGCCA
>NZ_JARGEK010000156.1 GCF_029211165.1 Roseisolibacter sp. H3M3-2 | reverse complement strand
CGGCGACGGCGCCACGCCCCACGCGACGCCCGACCACCCCCACCCCCACGAAAGCCAAGGCGCCGCCACGCCAGCCGGCGGCCGGCCGGGCGACGGGCGCGGCGCCCCCTCGGCCCGCATGCGCACCTCGCGCAGGTCCCCCTGCGCCGCGGCCGCGGCGGGGAGGACGGCCAGCGCGAGCAGCGCGGCGAGCGGCGGCGTCCACCTCATGCGCCCAAGCTAACTCCGCGCCTCGTAGCGCCGCATGAGCGGCGTGACCGAGATCCCGTGCAGCACCACCGACGCCGCCACGCACGCCAGCACCAGCCCCGCCATGCGGTCGGCGAGCGCGCGCGGCAGCCCGTGCTCGACGGCGTACGCGAAGTAGTAGATCGACCCGACGCCGCGGATGCCGAACCACATCGTGAGCGCGCGCTGCATCCGCGGCGCGCCGCGCATGGGCGCGCCGACCAGCACGGCCAGCGGCCGCACCACCAGGAACAGCAGCGGCACGAACCAGAGCGCCTCGGGGGCGAGCGTGCGCGTCGACAGCAGCCCGCCGACCAGCAGCACGATCGCCACCTCGGCCAGCCGCTCCAGCTGCTCGGTGAAGCCGAGCGCGGCCTGCGCCATGTAGGCGGGCGCGGTGTCGGGCGCCGTGGCCACCTCGTCGGCGTCCTCCGCCGCCAGCGCGGCCGCCGCGACGTCGGGCGGGGCGTCGGCGCCGGTGAGCGTCTCGGTCGCCCGCCGCTCCTCGCGCCGCAGCGCGAAGCCGGCCGCGAACACCGCCAGGAAGCCGTACCCCTTCACCATCAGCGCCGCGCCGTACGCGAGCGCGATCAGGCCCAGCGCGAGCAGGTCGTCGAGCCCCAGCGCCTCGCGCCGCTCGCGCCGCAGCCAGAGCACGACGCGGCTCACCGCCCACCCCAGTCCGTAGCCGACCAGGAGCCCCGCGGCCCCCGCCCACACCACGTCCACGGCGAGCCACCGCCATCCCCAGGCGCCGAGGTCGTGCACGCCGAGCAGGCCGAGCCCCAGCATGACGAACGGGAAGGCGGCGCCGTCGTTGAGCGCGGCCTCGCCGGTGAGGGCGAAGCGCAGGCGGTCGCGGTCGGCGGCGTGCTCGAGCTGCACGTCGCTGGCGAGCACCGGGTCGGTCGGCGCCAGGATCGCGCCGAGCAGCACGGCGGCGCCCAGCGGGAGGCGGAGCAGGAGGACGCCGGCCACCGCGAGCAGCCCGACGGTGAGCACCATGACCAGCGTGGCCAGGCGCACCGGCGTCGCCCACCGCCGATCGCGCAGCGCCGCCCGCAGCTTGAGCCCCCCGGCGAACAGCGAGACCAGGACCGCGATCTCGGACAGCCGCTCGAGGATCCGGGCGTCCTCGATGGCGTCCAGGTGCAGCATCCCGACGCCGAGCGGGCCCAGCGCCGCGCCGATGGCCAGGTAGAGGAGCGTCGTCGTCAGCGGGAGCCGCTGGACCGTGGAGCCGACGACCGAGGTCAGCACCAGCACCACGCCCACGATCGCGAACCACGCGGCGACGATCATGGCTCGGCCGTATGCACGGACGGGGCCGCAAGCCGGGGGCGTCCGCCCCCCGGGATCGGCGGCAGGGGCTAACGGTCCCGTGCGCCGGGGCGTATTGGTCGGAGCGCACCCGCGTCCCCGCCGGCCCCGTCTCCGAGTCCATGCGATCCGACATCATCAAGCGCGGCGCCGAGCGGGCGCCGCACCGCAGCCTCCTCCGCGCCACCGGGCAGCTCCGCGAGCCGGAGGACTGGGACAAGCCGTTCGTCGCCGTCTGCAACTCCTACGTCGACATCGTCCCCGGACACGTCCATCTGCAGGAGTTCGGGCGGCTGGTGAAGGAGGCCGTGCGCGCCGCCGGCGGGATCCCGTTCGAGTTCAACACGATCGGCGTCGACGACGGGATCGTGATGGGGCACGAGGGGATGCACTACTCGCTGCCGTCGCGCGAGCTGATCGCCGACGCGGTCGAGACGATGGTGAAGGCGCACTGCTTCGACGCGCTGATCTGCATCCCCAACTGCGACAAGATCACCCCCGGGATGCTCATGGGCGCCGCCCGCGCCAACGTGCCGACGGTGTTCGTGTCGGGCGGGCCGATGGCGGCCGGGCGCGACCTGAAGACCGGCAAGGCGATGGACCTCGCGTCGGTGTTCGAGGCCGTGGGCGCCCGCGCCGCCGGCACCATCGACGACGCGCGGCTGCTGGAGCTGGAGGCGCAGGCCTGCCCGACGTGCGGCAGCTGCGCCGGGATGTTCACCGCCAACTCGATGAACTGCCTGTGCGAGGCGCTGGGGATCGCGCTCCCGGGCAACGGCACCGCGCTGGCCAAGACGCCCGAGCGCGAGTCGCTGGCGGTGCGCGCCGCGCAGACAGTGATGGACCTCGTGGCGCGCGACGTCTGCTTCCGCGACGTGGTGACGGCGCAGGCGATCCACAACGCGGTCGCGCTCGACGTGGCGATGGGCGGGTCGACGAACACGGTGCTGCACGTGCTCGCGCTGGCACACGAGGCGGACGTCGAGTTCCCGCTGTCGCGCTTCAACGACGTCGCCGAGCGGACGCCGCACCTGGTGAAGATCTCGCCGGCCTGGGACGGCAACCGGCAGTGGCACATGCAGGACGTCCACCAGGCGGGCGGCGTCCCCGCGGTGCTGGCCGAGCTGGCGAAGCTCCCCGGCGTCCTCCACCTCGACGCGCCGACGGTGCACGCGCCGACGCTCGGCGACTCGCTGGGGGCGGTGCAGAACTGCAATCCGCAGTGCATCCGGACCGCCGAGACGCCGCACTCGGCGCGCGGCGGGCTGTGCGCGCTCTACGGGTCGCTGGCGCCGCAGGGCGCGGTGGTGAAGGTCGGCGCGATCCCGCTCGAGCGGCGCGCCTTCCGCGGCCCGGCGCGCGTGTTCGAGGGGGAGCAGCTCGCCCTCGCCGCCGCCAACGCCGGCCAGATCCAGCCGGGCGACGTCATCATCGTCCGCCAGGAAGGCCCGCGCGGCGGTCCCGGCATGCGCGAGATGCTGGCGCTCACGAGCTTCCTGATGGGCTCCGACCTCGGCGAGCAGGTCGCTCTGGTCACCGACGGCCGCTTCTCGGGCGCCACGCGCGGGCTGAGCATCGGCCACGTCTCCCCCGAGGCCGCCGAGGGGGGCGCGATCGGCCTGCTCCGCGACGGCGACGTGATCGAGATCGACTGCGAGGCCCGCCGCCTGGACGTCGCGCTAACGGACGCCGAGCTCGCCACGCGCGCGGCCGAAGCCACCCCGTTCGCGCGCACCCCGCGGCGCGGCTGGCTCGGGCGCTACGAGCGACTGGTCACCAACGCGAGCACGGGCGCCGTGCTGGCCTGAGCTTGGAAAAAGCCAGGAATCGGATGAGACGGATCAGATCTGATCCGTCTCATCCGATTCCTTGCCGTTGAACCGAGAGAGTTCACGGGTGCCCGTCGGCCTGGGGCACCGGCTCCTGCGCCGGCTCGGGCTCGCGTTGCGGGTCCCGGGGGGCCGGGGTGGGGGACGGGCGGAAGCGGAAGGCGTTGCGGTACATGGGGGCCTCGCGGGGAAGGGGAGTGGAACGCGAGGGCCGCTCCCGAATGCGCGGGCCGAGACGAAGACGGCCCCTCCCACGCACTCGTGGGAGGGGCCGTGTCGCGACGCGGGGTCGCGCGCCTAGGCGGTGGGTCCTCCCAGCACGGAAAGCCCGCGGCCGATGACGAGGCCGGGGGCGGTGCTAAGGAGGAGTACCTGCGCGCGGGGCATGGGCGCAGTATCGGGATCGCCGGGCGTCGCGTCAAGGCGCGGCCCGTCCCCCGAATCGTCCGTTCCGCATGCATATTCGCGCGGCCGGTGACGGGACCCCTGGCCGGGGGGTCAGCGTTCCGGTCGTGCGGCACGTCTACGTATCACGGGCCGCCTCGTGCCCGCCTCCCTACCTTTCGTTCCCCGATCGACCCCATGAAGCGAGCAGCTCCCGTCCTGGCGGCGCTCGTCCTCGGCGCCTGCGCGCGCCCGGCGACGACGCCCGCCACGAACGCGCCCACCCCGTCGCGCGGCCCCGCCGGCGCGGCCGCGGCGCAGGGCACCGGCGCCCCCGGCGACACGACCCAGCGCACCCGCGCCCGTACGCGCGGGTGATCACCCCCGGGACCCAGACCCGGCGCGGCCTGTTCGTCACGCACCGGCAGAACGAGCGCCTCCTGTTCGAGATCCCGCGGCGCGAGCTCGGGAAGGACATGTACCTGATCGGGCGCTACGCGGCGGCCCCGGCGGCCAACCCGAACCTCCCCGGCGGCGGCTTCGGCGCGTACGGCGGCGACCAGTTCGGCGAGCAGTCGCTCCGCTTCGACCGGCAGGGGAACCGCGTCATCGTGCGCTCCCCGCAGTACGACATCTCGGCCGACACCTCGCTGTCGGTGTACGCGGCCGTCCGCGCGTCGAACTACGCGCCGATCATCGCCGTGCTCAACGTCGAGGCGTTCGGCCCCGACAGCGCGCCGGTCGTCGACGTGACGCGCCTGTTCACCACCGCGGTCCCCGAGATCGCCGCCATCCGCGGCACCATCGACCCGCAGCGGTCGTACGTCGAGCGCGTGGCGGCGTTCCCGAACAACGTCGAGATCGAGGCGACGCAGACCGGCATCCCGGCGGCGACGCCCGGGCTGGGCGGCGGCGGGGGCGGCGGCGCCGCGGCCGGCGCGGCGCGCCCGGCGCAGTCGGTGCTCGCGCACTGGTCGCTGGTCAAGCTGCCGGAGAACCCGATGCTGCCGCGCCGCTTCGACGAGCGCGTCGGCTACTTCTCCGACCAGACCGTCGACTTCGGGAGCAACGAGCCGCGCTCGGTGCGCAAGCGCTTCATCACGCGCTACCGCCTGGAGTGCAGCGACCGCCGCGAGGGCGACCTGTGCTACCCGAAGCAGCCGATCACGTACTACGTGGACCCGGCGACGCCCGAGTGGCTCAAGCGCTGGGTGAAGGCCGGCATCGAGGAGTGGCAGCCGGCGTTCGAGGCGGCCGGCTTCAAGAACGGCATCGTCGCCGGCGAGGTGCCGGCCAACGATCCCGACTGGAGCCCCGAGGACGTCCGCCACACGATGATCCGCTGGCTCCCGTCGACGACCGAGAACGCCGTCGGCCCGAACGTGCACGACCCGCGCACCGGCGAGATCCTGAACGGGTCGGTGCGGATGTTCCACAACGTGATGAACCTCAACCGCTCCTGGTACTTCACCCAGGCGGCGGCGATCGACCCGCGCGCGCGCAAGCTGCCGATGCCCGACACGCTCTCCGGGCGCCTGCTGCAGTTCGTGGTCGCGCACGAGATCGGGCACACGCTCGGCCTGCAGCACGACCAGATCGGGAGCTCGACGTACCACCCCGACAGCGTGCGCTCCAAGACGTGGGTCGCGAAGATGGGGCACAGCCCGTCGATCATGGACTACTCGCGCTACAACTACGTGGCGCAGCCCGAGGACAGCATCCCGCTGCAGTACATCATCCCGCGGGTGGGGCCGTACGACCACTTCGCGATCATGTGGGGCTACAAGCCGATCCCCGGCGCGACCACGACCGAGGCGGAGCGCCCGACGCTGAACCGCTGGGCGCGGATGCAGGACACCATCCCCTGGTACCGCTTCTCGGCGAACAACGAGTTCGGCGGCTTCGGCACGCTGTCCGAGGCGGTGGGCGACGCCGACCCGGTCAAGTCGACCACGCTCGGCTACAAGAACCTGCGCCGCGTGATGGGCTACCTGGCCGACGCGACGCGCCTCCCGCTCGAGGACAACTCGGACCTGCGCGAGCTGTACAACCGCACGGTCAACCAGTGGGCGACCGAGGCCGGGCACGTCGCGACGATGATCGGCGGCGGCACGGTGCAGTACAAGGTCGGCGAGCAGCCGGGCGCCGTGTACGCGCCGCTCCCGCGCGCGCGCCAGGCGGAGGCGATGCGCTTCCTGAACGAGAGCGTGTTCCGCACGCCGACGTACCTGATCGACCCGGCCATCGGCGCCCGCATCGAGGCCAACGGGATGATCACCCGCGTGAACGGCGCGCAGTCGCGCGTCCTGAACGCGGTGCTCGACGACCAGCGCCTCAACCGCCTGCTGGAGCAGGAGGCGCTGAACGACGCCCGCGCCTACTCGCTGGCGTCGATGCTCGACGACCTGCGCCGCGGCGTGTGGGCCGAGGCGTACGGCGGCGCGCCGAACGCCGACGCGTACCGCCGCGAGCTGCAGAGCGACATGCTCTCGTCGATCGACCGCAAGCTCAACCCGCCGCCGACGCCGGCCGGCGGGCAGCAGCAGCCGAACTTCCCCGGCTTCACGCCGCCGGCGCCGCTGTCGGACGACGCGAAGTCGCACCTGCGCGGCACGCTGGTGACGCTGCGGAGCGACCTGCAGCGCGCCATCCCGCGCACCAGCGACCGCCCCACGCGCCTGCACTTCCAGGGCGCCGCGGAGCGCATCGCGCGGATCCTCGACCCGAAGGGCTGATCCGGCCGGAGCAGTGACGACGACGCCCCCGCGAGCGCGATGCTCGCGGGGGCGTCGTGCTGTGTAAGAGCCAGGAATCGGATGAGACGGATCAGATCTGATCCGTCTCATCCGATTCCTGGCGGTTGCCGAGCCTAGTTCGACCCGGCCTTGTGGTCGGTCAGGTACAGGTTCAGCGACCCGAAGGAGAGCTTCGACTTGAGCTGCAGGATGATCCGGCGGTCGTCGTCGGAGATCCAGACCTCGGCCCTGCCGCCCTCGCCGAAGATGCCGCTCGTCTTGATGGTCGGCTGCACGACGATCGCGTCGAACGTCCCCGCCGGCACCGTGACCTTCTCGCGCCGCAGGACGCGGATCGTGACCGGGTTGCGGTCGGGCTTGAAGTACTGCTCGAAGCGGTACGTCTGCCCGACGACCAGCGGGACGGTGCGGATGTAGTAGAGGAACGAGCCGTCGTCGAGCGGGCGGTCGGTCGAGGGGAGCTCCCCCCGGTCGTCGCGCAGGTCGTCGTACGTCGCGCGCTCGGGGAAGATCTCGAAGCGCGACGTGCGCTCCTTCGGCCCCTCGTCCTGGTCCTTGTGGAAGCGCAGCGACGACAGGTCGTCGCGCGCGAACCAGCTCTCGAAGACGTCGAGGACGCGGAACCCCGGGACGCCGCCCTTCACGCGGAAGACCGTGTGGTAGGCCGGGCGGCCGCGCACCGTCTCCAGCCCGCGCACCTCCATGCTGCCGGTGCCGGCCTTGATGGGGCCGAACTTCACGTCGTAGGTCAGCCGCTCGCCCGGCTTGAACGGGCGCGCCGCGACGTCGTCGCCCGTCGGGGCGACGGCGCCGGCGCCGGTCAGCGGCTGGGCGGCCAGCGACTGCGCGGCCGCCGGATGGACGGCGAGCGCGGCCAGCAGCCCGAAGGCGGGGAGGAGGGCGAGACGGGTCATGAGAGGCACCCCTGAGCGGGGAGAGCGTTCAGTGTGTTCAGTCTTGACTGAATATAGTGAACGCCCTACCATCATGCCATGGGCAATCGTGACTCCTCTCCCTGCATCGCCGCCTTCATCGAGCGCGCGGGCTGCCTCTGCGAGCGCGACGGGCTGCCGCGGATCGCCGGCCGCATCCTCGGGCTGCTCCTGGTCTCCGCCGAGCCGCTGTCGCTCGACGGGATCGCCGAGCGGCTGGGGGTGAGCCGGGCGAGCGTGAGCACCGACGCCCGCCGCCTGGTGGAGCAGGGGGTGCTGGAGCGCGTCGGCCTCCCGGGGGACCGGAAGGACTACTACCGCATGGCGTCCGACTCGCCGGAGCGCTCGCTCGAGCAGAAGCTCGTGGGGCTCCGGCAGTTCCTGGCGCTGCTCGACGAGGCGCAGCGGCTCCCGGGGCAGGACCCCGCCGTCAGCGAGCGGCTCGCCGAGGCGAGCGCGCTCTACCGCGACGTGATGCTGGCCACGACCGACGCCCTGGAGCGCTGGCGCGCCCGGCCGCCGGCCGTGGCCGCGACTCAGTCGGCGTAGGGGTAGTCGGGGTCCGCGAGGCGCTCGGCGCGCGCGGCCTGCTCCGGCCCGGCGATCTCGCGGGCGAGGTCGACCAGCATCGGGCTCAGGTGCATCCCGTAGCGGAGCAGGGTGAACGCGCGCTCGCGGCGGGCCAGGAGGTACGCGAGGATCGGCTGGTCGGCCTTCTTCGCGTTGCAGGGGCGGCAGGAGAGGACCAGGTTGTCGCGCCGGTCGTAGGCGGTCTGCCCGCGGCGCGGCGTCACGTGGTCGAGGGTGATGTCGTCGGCCGGGACGCGCCCCCCGCAGTACGCGCAGACGCTGCCGTAGCGGGCGAGGAGCCACTCGCGCGTGTCGACGTAGGCGCGGCGCCCCGTGGGGAGCGAGGTGAGTCGGACCGTCTCCTCGGCGGGCTCCCCGCTGCCGCTGCCGCGGCGGCGCCGACGTCGGCGCGAGGGGGAGGCGGGGGCCAGGGCCGTGCTGGCCGCGCGCGGGGGCGCGGCGGCGGCGCGCGAGGCGCGCGCGCGGGTCGTTGCTGTTGCCTTCACTAGTGGTGCTATCGGGTGAGCCGGCGCTGCGTTGGGCCGGGCGTTCGCCGGAAGGACGGCGGAACGGGCGCGCGCGTTTCGGGCGACCTCGTCCGCAGCTCCGCACGCGGGACGGCGCCTGGGACCCTGGCCCCGGCGGGGCCGCCCCGGCGCCGGGTGCGGCCGGCGATCCGGGAATATACCCCGAAGCGCGCCCGGCGGCTCGCTAGGGCTTCTCGACCGCCGCGAGGAGCCGCTGGAGGAAGCCGTCCACCGCCCCGTTCTCGATCCACCGGACGACGGCCACGAGGTCGTGCTCGGGGTCGACGTACACGATGTTGGTGCCGTTGCCGAGGTGCGCGAACGCCGTCGCCGGCGCGCTCGGCCACCGCTTCCGGTCGGTGTTCAGGAACCAGTTCATGAAGCCGTAGTCCGTCTGGGCCGGCGTCGGGGTGAGCGCGCGCCGCACCCACTCCTCCGACAGCAGCTGCCGGTCGCGCCACCGCCCGCGCCGCAGCGTCAGGAGGCCGAAGCGCGCCATGTCGCGGGCGCTGATGAACATCCCGCCGCCCCAGTGGCCGCCCCCGGACACGCTCTGCACCGCCTGCCCGTCGAGCAGCACCCACGAGTCGTCGTACCCCACCCAGCGCCACGTCGGCGACGCGCCGATGGGGTCCATGACCTGCTCGCGCAGCACCTGCGGGAGCGGGCGCCGCCACACCGAGGTCGCGGCCAGCGCGAGCGCGTTCACGCGCACGTCGTTGTACTCGTACGCGCTGCCGGGCGCCTTGCGCGGGCGCGTGGTCCACTCGGCGGGCTGCCCCGTGGGGCGGTCGGCCCACTCGGGCTTCCCCCACAGCGTCCCCTCCCAGTCGCTGGTCTGCCGGAGCAGGTGGTCCCAGGTGATCGTGCGGTTGTGCGGCGTGTCGAAGGGGTGGAGCAGCTCCGCGCGCCCCACGCGCTCGGCCGAGCGGTCGGGGCGCGCGGCGAGCACGACGGGCCCCACGTACGCGCGCACCCGGTCGTCGAGCGAGCGGATCAGCCCCCGGTCGAACGCCAGCCCCACGGTCGTCGACAGGAAGCTCTTGGTCACGCTGAACGTCATGTCGACGCGCTCGGGGTCCCCCCACTCGGCGACGACGTAGCCGCCGCGCACGATCACCCCCGACGGGTCGCCGCGCTCGGCGAACGGCCCCGCCGCCTGGCCGAACGGCTCGCGTCCGAAGGTCTGGTAGTGCGCGACCTCCAGGTCGCGCGGCGCCTTCGCCTCGCCGGCGACGGCGAACGCGATCGCGGCCGCCAGGCGGGTCGAGTCGAGGCCGGCGGCGCGGGGGGCGCGGCGGGCCCAGTCGGCGCGGCGGGCTCGGGGCGCGCGATCTCGGGACGGGTGGCGGCGGACATCGGCGGGTCGGATCGGAGATCGGGAGTGGTCGGGCCGGTCGGGCGGGGCGGGGCGGCGGTCGCGTCGTCGGGGGCGTCGGCCATGGTCGGCGCGCTCACGGCAGCCGCGTCACGTCGCCCTGCGCGCGGGCCAGCGCCACGCGCGCGGACTGGTACTGCGTCAGCGCGTCGACGTAGGCGGTCCGCGCGCCGTTCAGCGACACGGACGCCGTCACCACGTCGGCGTTGCCGGCCACGCCGGCGCGGAAGCGGTCGCGCGCCTGCGCGACCTCGAGCTCGGCGAGCTCCAGCCGCTCGCGGGCGGCGGCCAGCTGCTCGCGCGCGCCGCGCAGGTCGCGCAGCGCGCCGCGCACCTCGTCCACCGCCTGCGCCTGCAGGTCGCGCCGGCGCACGTCGGCCTCGCCCGCCTGGGCCAGCGTCTCCTCGACGCGCGCCACGCGGCGGAAGCCGTCGAAGATCGGGAGCGAGACCTGCAGCCCCCACGTGTAGGTGCCGAGCAGGTGGTTCGCCGTGCGGCCGATGGCGCCGCCGTCGGCGAACCCCTCGACGCGCGGCAGCCGCTCGGCCCGCACCGCGGACACCTGGCGGCGCGCCGCCTCCGCCTGCCGCTCCGCGGCCCGCAGGTCGGGGCGCTGCGCCTGCGCGCGCGCCACCGCCGCGTCGGC
>NZ_JARGEK010000155.1 GCF_029211165.1 Roseisolibacter sp. H3M3-2 | reverse complement strand
TCTTCCTAAGACCGCTTGGCCTCCGACTTCGGCGGCGCGCACCGCCTCGGGCACGCGCACCAGCGCCTCGGCGACGCCCGGCGCGCCGAGCGACGCGGCGCCCACCGCCGCCACGTGGTCCAGCTCCGCCGCGCGCCGCACCGCCGCGGCGGCGGTGGCCTCGGCGCGGTAGAGCAGCTGCGTGGCGACGACGCTCGTCACCAGGAACGCGCCGAGCACGAGCCAGTCCAGCGGGTCGGCGACGCCGAGCGTGCGGTAGGGCGGGACGAAGGCGTACGTGAACGCCGCGAACGACGCGCCCGCCGCCGCGAAGCCGAGCGCGCGGCCCCCCGCCGCGCTCGCGCCGAGCACGAGGAGCAGGTAGGCGAGCGCCACGTGCGCGCCGCCGAGGCGGCCGCGCGCGAGCGAGAGCCCGAACGTCAGCGCGGCGAAGGCGAGGCCGGCCAGCAGCCACCGGCGGGCCGCGCGCGCGACGCTCACGCCGGCGTCACCCCGTCCGGCTCGAAGCGGTAGCCGACGCCCGGCTCCGTCTGGATGTGGCGCGGGCGGATCGGGTCCGCCTCCAGCTTGCGGCGCAGATGCCCGACGTAGACGCGCAGGTACTGCGGCGCGTCCCCCTCGGCGTTCCCCCACACCGCGGCGAAGAGCTGGCGGTGCGTGAGCGTGCGGCGCGGGTGCGCGAGCAGCGCCTTCAGCAGCGCCCACTCGGTGGGGGTGAGGTGCAGCGGGCGCCCGGCGCGCTCCACGCGGCGCAGGCGCAGGTCCACCGACAGGTCGCCGAAGCGCACCACCGCGTCGGCCGCCGGCGGCGCGGCGGCGCGGGCGCGGCGCAGCAGCGCGCGCACGCGCGCCCGCAGCTCGACGGGGCTGAAGGGCTTGGTCAGGTAGTCGTCGGCCCCCGCGTCGAGCAGGGCCGCCTTCTCGGTGTCGGCGTGGCGCGCCGAGAGCACGAGGATCGGCGCCGACGACCAGCGGCGGATCTCGCGGCAGACGTCGATCCCGGCGAGGTCGGGGAGCCCGAGGTCGAGCACCACCAGCGCCGGCGCCTCGGCGGCGGCGAGGTCGATCCCCTCGCGCCCCGTCGCAGCCTCCAGCACGCGCGCCGCGCCCGACTCCGGGTCGGCGTCGGCGAGCGCGTGGCGCAGCAAGCGCCGGATCTGCGGCTCGTCGTCGATCACAAGCAGGGTGAGCGGGGCGTCGGGCACGCCCGTAATCTGGCACGCCCGGGCGCCGCGCGCCTTCACGGAATCTTTATGCGCCGGCGCGCGGTCTTTGTGCGCCCTTCACGGGGCGCGCGCGATCGTGCGGCATGTCGCACCTCCCCGCCGCCCCGGACGCCCCCGCCGACGACCGCCGGCGCCTCGCGCTGCTCACCCTCGGCGCCCTCGGCATCGTCTACGGCGACATCGGCACCAGCCCGCTGTACGCGGTCAAGGAGTCGTTCCTCCCCGCGCACGGCGTCGCGCCCACCCCCGACAACGTGCTCGGGGTCCTGTCGCTGGTGATCTGGTCGCTGCTGCTCGTCATCTCGGTGAAGTACCTGGTGTTCATCCTCCGCGCCGACAACCGCGGCGAGGGGGGGATCCTAGCGCTGACGGCGCTCGTCACGCCGGCGCACGCGCTGCGCGGCGGGCGGTGGGGGCTGATCCTGCTCGGCCTGTTCGGCACCGCGCTGCTCTACGGCGACGGGATGATCACCCCGGCCATCTCGGTGCTGTCGGCCGTCGAGGGGCTCGAGGTCGTCACGCCGGCGTTCGCGCCGTTCGTCGTGCCGATCACCGTCGCGATCATCGCCACCCTGTTCCTCGTCCAGAGCCGCGGCACCGCGACCGTGGGGCGGATCTTCGGGCCGGTGATGGTGGTGTGGTTCCTCCTGCTCGCCGCGCTCGGCGTGTGGCAGGTGGCGCAGGCGCCGGGCGTGCTCGGCGCGCTCGTCCCCACGCACGCGCTGCGCTTCCTCGTCGACAACGGGTGGCACGGCTTCGTCGTGATGGGGTCCGTGTTCCTCGTCGTCACCGGCGGCGAGGCGCTCTACGCCGACATGGGGCACTTCGGGGCGCGGCCGATCCGGCTCGCGTGGTTCGGGCTCGTGCTCCCGGCGCTGCTGCTCAACTACTTCGGGCAGGGGGCGCTGCTGGTGCGCGACCCGGGCGCGGTCGAGAACCCCTTCTACCGCATGGTGCCGCCGTGGGCGCTGGTGCCGGTGCTCGTGATCGCGACGCTGGCCACCGTCATCGCGTCGCAGGCGCTGATCTCGGGCGCGTTCTCGCTCACGCTCCAGGCGGTGCAGCTCGGCTACGCGCCGCGCGTGCAGATCGAGCACACGTCGGCCACCGAGCGCGGGCAGATCTACATCCCGAGCGTCAACTGGGCGCTGCTGGCGTGCTGCCTGGCGCTGGTCCTCGGCTTCCGCACCTCGTCCAACCTCGCGGCGGCGTACGGCGTGGCCGTCACCACGACGATGGCCATCACGACGCTGCTCTTCTACTTCGTGGCGCGCGAGCGCTGGGGGTGGGGCGCGGCGCGCGCCGGCGCGGTGGCCGGCGGGTTCCTGCTCGTCGATCTCGCGTTCTGGGCGGCCAACCTGCTCAAGATCCCGCACGGCGGGTGGGTGCCGCTCGTCATCGGCGGCACGGTGTTCACGCTGCTCACCACCTGGAAGACGGGGCGCCGGATCCTCGCCCAGCGGCTCGCGGAGCGGTCGATCCCGCGCGACGTCTTCCTCGAGGGGCTGCTGCGGCACCCGCCGCACCGCGTGCCCGGGACGTCGGTGTTCATGTACGGCAGCGCCACCGGGACGCCGCCGGCGCTGCTCCACAACCTCAAGCACAACCGCGTGCTGCACGAGCGCGTGGTCTTCCTCGCCATCCGCACCGAGGAGGTGCCGCAGGTCGATCCCGCCGAGCGGGCCTCGGTCGAGGCGCTCGGCCACGGGCTCTGGCAGGTGACGCTGCGCTACGGCTTCATGGAGGACGCCGACGTGCCGGACGCGCTGGCGCGCCTCGGCCACCCCGAGCTGGTCCTCCGGCCGCTCGACACCACGTACTTCCTGGGGCGCGAGACGCTGATCGCCACCCGGCACCCGGGGATGGCGCTGTGGCGCGAGCGGCTGTTCGCGCTCCTGTCGCGCAACGCGCGGCCGGCGACGGCGTTCTTCCGCCTGCCGCCGAACCGCGTGGTCGAGCTGGGGGCGCAGGTCGAGCTGTAGCGCGGCGCTACAGCGCGCGCCCCCGCGTGCGCACGTGCAGCAGCTCGTACAGCGGGCAGTAGCCGGCGAGTCCGGTGGCGAGCGGCAGGATACCGAGCCAGCCCCACCAGGTCTCGGGGCCGCGGGCGAGGCCGAACGCGAGGAGCGCGGCGCCGAGGAGGACGCGGAACGCGCGGTCGAGGGGGCCGAGGTTGGGGAGGAGCATGGGGGGCCTCGCGGGTGGGGGTCGGTGCGGCGTCCGGGGCCACGATGCGCCGCGGCGCGCGGCGGCGGCGTAGGGGAACCGGCGCGGACTCGGCGTGGGGCGCCCCACACGCCGGGGCGGAACGCCCGACGGGCCGGGCGGGCGCGACGCCGTACCCTGCGTCCATGCGGTACTCCCTGCGCCACACCCTCGCCCCCGTCGGCCCCCGGGCCGGACGCGCCGTCGACCCCGACGCCTCGGGCCACTTCGTCGTCGTGCCGCGTCCGCGCGGGCTCCGGCGGGCCGCGCTGGCGCTGCTGGCGATGCTGCCGGCGCTGTGCGCGCAGGCGCCGGCGCCCGCGGGGGCCGGCGCGCTCCCGTTCGCGGCCGGCGAGCGGCTCGAGTACCGGGCGCGCGTGGCCCGCTTCGGCGAGATCGGGCGGGCCGCGATGTGGGTCGAGGGGCCCGCCGAGCTGCGCGGCGTGCGGGCGCTCCGCCTGCGCTTCGACATCGACACGAAGGTCGGGATCGTCCGCGTGGTCGACCGCACCGAGTCGTGGCTCGACCCCGAGCGGATGACGGCGCTGCGCTACCACAAGCACGAGCGCCACCCGCTGGCGAAGCGCGACGAGCGGGTCGAGCTCTACCCCGGCGCGCGGCGCTGGGAGCGCGCCGACGGCGTGCACGGGGCCAGCGACACCGACCTCCCGCTCGACGAGCTGTCGTTCCTCTACTACGTGCGCACGCTGCCGCTCGACGCCGACACGGCGGTCACGGTGGCGCGCCACTTCGACCCCGAGCGCAACCCGACGACGGTGCGCGTGGTGGGGCGCGAGACGCTGGCGACGCCGGCCGGCGAGTTCCGCACGGTCGTGGTCGAGATGCGCGTCCGCGACCTGCGCCGCTACGGGCGTGCCGGGGGCGAGGGGGTGCTGCGGCTGCACCTGAGCGACGACGCGCGCCGGCTTCCGGTGCGCATCGAGAGCACCGTCCCGATCGCGGGGCGCGCCGTGCTGACGCTCGACGCCTACGTCCCGCCCGCGGGCGGCGCGCCGCTGCTGGCGGGGGCGCCCTGAGGCGCTGGCCGTGAGTCGCCGGTAGGGAAAAGCCCGACCGGCCGCCGGCGGATGCCGCCGGATTTCCGCCCCCTCTCCCCGACTTCGCCGCGCCCCCCGGACCCCGACCTTCCGTGCAGACCTCGCGACCACCGCGACGGTCGCCCCCCGATCGAAGGACGGTCCCCATGCGCACCGCCGCCCTCGCCCTCCTGGGCCTCGCCCTCGCCCCCGCGGTCGCCGACACGCCGCTCGTCCTGCAGCCGCAGAGCCGGCTGTGGGTCGACGGGACCTCGACGGTGCGCCGCTTCACCTGCGCGGCCGGCGTGCTGAACGCCGAGGTCGCGGGGAAGGCGGGCGCGGTGCCCGCGGTGCTCGCCGGCGAGAAGGCCGTGCGCACGGTCGAGGTGCACATCCCCGCCGCGCGCCTCGACTGCAAGAACGGCACGATGAACGAGCACATGCTCAAGGCCATCAAGGCGAAGGAGCACGGCGAGATCGTCTTCACCGTCTCCGCGTACGACCTCGCGGCCGCCGACGGCGGCGTGACGGGGACGCTCACCGGCACGCTCGCCCTGGGCGGCGTCACGAGGACGATCGCCGTCGAGGCGACCGGGAAGGAGGCGGGCCCCGGCGCGCTCCGCGTCGCCGGCACGCACGCGCTCAAGCTGTCGGACTACGGGCTCAAGGCCCCGTCCCTGATGCTCGGCACGATGAAGGTCGGCGACGTCGTCACCGTCGGCTTCGACCTGGTGCTCAAGGGCGAGCCGACCGTCGCCGCGACGCACAACTGACCACCCGAGGACCCCACCATGCGCACCCAGACTCCCCTCACGCTCCTCGGCGCCCTCGCGGTGACGGCCCTCGCCGCCGGCGCGCAGGAGGTCACCGTCGCCAGCGCGGCACGCGTCGACACCACCGCCGCCGCCCGCAAGGACTCGACGCCCGAGACGAAGGCGGCCGGCGTCCTCAGCGTCGTCCCGCAGCAGCGCATCCAGTACATGCGCGCCAACGACGCCCGCGGCATCAACGTCTTCGAGACCACCAAGAAGGACACCGTCCCCTACCGCGGCTTCGAGCTGCAGTTCGGCGGCGCCTTCACCCAGCAGTTCCAGGGGCTCGGCCACGAGAACCGCGCGCAGGCGCGCCCGGTCAACGGGGTCAACGCCAACCAGCTCATCACGCTGGGCCACGGCTTCAACAACGCCGTCGCCAACCTGTACGTGAACGCGCAGCTGGCGAAGGGGATCCGCGTGGCGATGACCAGCTACCTGTCGGCGCGCCACCACCAGGAGACCTGGGTCAAGGACGGCTTCCTGCAGATCGACGCCTCGCCGATCGACGTCGCGCCGCTCAACACCCTGATGAACTACGTCACCGTGAAGGCCGGCCACTTCGAGATCAACTACGGCGACGCGCACTTCCGCCGCACCGACAACGGGAACGCGATGTACAACCCGCTGGTCGGCAACTACATCATGGACGCCTTCACCACGCAGGTCGGCGGCGAGGTGTACCTGCGCGGCCGCGGGCGGCTCGACGGCGCCTTCGTGATGGGCGGGATGACCAACGGCGAGATCCGCGGCACCACGCTCAACGCCCAGCGCCGCTCGCCCGGCTACCTGGCCAAGGCCGGCTTCGACCGCCAGGTCTCGCCCGACCTGCGCGTCCGCCTCACCGGCTCGACCTTCGCGCAGGCCCGCTCGTCGAACCAGACGCTCTACAGCGGCGACCGCGCCGGCTCGCGCTACTACAACGTCGTCGAGAACACGGCGTCGACCGAGAAGGACAACTTCACCTCGGGCGCGATCAACCCGGGCTTCAACGAGATGCACGCGGCGGTGGTCAACCCGTTCCTCAAGTACCGCGGCCTCGAGCTCTTCGGCAACTTCGAGCGCGCGCGCGGCAAGGCCGCCGTCGACACCGCCGCCCGCCGCGCGTTCACGCAGACCGCCGTCGAGGGGACCTACCGCCTGCTGCACGACCGGGTCTACGTCAGCGGCCGCTACAACGCCGTCAAGGGACAGCCGGCCAACTACCGCACCGACGTCACGATCGACCGCACCCAGTTCGGCGGCGGCTGGTTCCTCAACCCGCTGATCCTGCTCAAGGGCGAGTGGGTCGACCAGAAGTACGACGGCTTCGCGCCGACCGACATCCGCAACGGCGCCCGGTTCAGGGGGTTCGTGGTCGAGGGCGTGGTCGCCTTCTGAGCCGCCTTCCGCACCCGCCGTCCCGCGGACTCCTCCGCCGCCCGCTCAGGGGCGGCGGAGGAGTTCGCGCACGCGGGCGAGCAGGTCGTCCTGGCGGAACGGCTTCTCGAGGAACGCCGTGCGCCCGCCCATGTCCGACGCCGCGAGCCCGCCCTCGACGTAGCCGCTGACGAAGAGCACCGGGACATCGGGGCGTTCCTCGCGCACGCGCTGCACGAGCTGGCGCCCGCCGGCGTCGGGCATCACGACGTCGCTGACGATGATGTCCACGCCGCCGAGGCGCCCGCGCTCCTCGACCCACCGCGCCAGCCCCTCGCGCCCGTTGGCGGCGGTGACCACGCGGTAGCCGGCCTTCTCCAGCATGCGCTCGGCGAGCGTGCGCACCGCCGGCTCGTCCTCCACCAGCAGCACCGTGCCGAGGGGGACCGCGCCGCGCGCCCCGCGCGGGCGCGCCGACGCGCCGTCGGCGTCCACCGGCGCCTCGGCGTACGCGGGGAGCGCCACCGACACCGTCGTGCCGCCGCCGACCGCGCTGTCGAGCCACACCGCGCCCCCCGACTGCTCGACGATGCCGTGCACCGTGGCCAGCCCGAGCCCCGTCCCCTTCCCCTCCGGCTTGGTGGTGAAGAACGGCTCGAAGGCGCGCGCCTGCGTGTCGGCGTCCATCCCCGCGCCGTCGTCGGCGACGACCAGCAGCACCGCGCCGTCGGCCGCCGTGCCGGGGCGCACCGCGGTGACCGGGAGCGCGGACACGTCGACGCTCGCGGTGGCGACGCGGATCGTCCCGCCCTCGGGCATCGCGTCGCGCGCGTTGAGCACGAGGTTCATCAGCACCTGCTCCAGCTGCCCCGGGTCGGCGAACACGCGGCTCGGCGCCGCCTCGCAGCGCGTCACCAGCCGCACGTCCTCGCCGATCACGCGGCGCAGCAGCCGCTCCATCCCCTCGACGACGTCGTTGAGCTCGACCACGCGCGGGCGGAGCACCTGCTTGCGGCTGAACGCGAGCAGCTGGCGCGTGAGCCCCGACGCCCGCTCGGCGGCGCGCCGGATCTCCTCGACGTCGGCGCGCGCCTGCGTGTCGGGCGCCAGCTCGGCGAGCACGAAGTCGGCGTTCCCCGAGATCGCGGTGAGCAGGTTGTTGAAGTCGTGCGCGACGCCGCCGGCCAGCCGCCCCACCGCCTCCATCTTCTGCGCCTGCCGCAGCTGCTCGGCCAGCAGGTCGCGCGTCGAGACGTCGCGCAGGATGACCGTGTACAGCCGCTCCTCGCGCCCGTCGGCGCCGCGCACCGCGGTGTGCGAGATCGTCGCCTCGACGGGGAACTCGGTGCCGTCGGCGCGGCGCCCGGTCACCGCGCCCGGGTGCCCCATCGACCGCGCGGTGGCGCCGGTGCGCCCGAACGTCTCCACGTGGCGCCCGTGGGCGGCGCGGTACCGCTCGGGGAGGAAGCGCTCCAGCGGCGCGCCGATCGCCTCGTCCGCCGCCACGCCGAAGATCGACTCGGCGGCGCGGTTGAACACGACCACGCGCTGCGCCGCGTCGACCGAGATCACCGCGTCCATCGCCGAGTCGACGATGCCGGCCAGGCGGGCCTCGCTGGCGCGCAGCGCGGCGGCGGTGCGCTCGCGCTCCGTCACGTCGGTGGCGAGCACCAGGCGCGCCGGGCGCCCGTCCCAGTCCACGTCGTCGGCGACGATCTCGACGTCGAGCGCCGCGCCGTCCTTGGTGCGGTGGCGGTGCACGCCCCCCCGCAGCGGCCCCTCGAGCCGCGGGCGCCCGTGCGCCGCCAGCAGCGCGGGCACGGCCGCGGCGTCGCGGATCTCGCGCAGCGTCATCCCCAGGAACTCGGCGCGCGACCACCCGTAGCGCGCCACGGCCGCGTCGTTGACCGCGAGGAACGCGAGCGTCTCCCGGTCGAAGACCCACATCGGGGTCGGGTTGCGGGAGAACACCTGCTCGTACTGGCGTGCCCGGTCGGGCACGGACCCGTCGCCCGGCTCCGCCACTCCACTCCTCCTCTCGAACGGGACCGCGCTCCCGGCGTCGGGCGCCTGCCGGCAGCTTACCCCGGCGCCGGCGCGGGGGACAGCCGGGCGCGGCAGACTGACGGAATCGTCACGGCAAGGATCGGCGCACCGCGTCGCGCGCCAGCGCGCGCACGTCGCCCGCGACGCCGCCGCCCCCGGGGCGCCCGTCCGCGCCGCCGCACGCCGCCTGCGCGAGGTCGGTGAGCGTGCTGTCCACGGCGGCGACGCTCCGCCACCCGCCGCGCCCGTCGCCGAGGTAGACGGCGCCCGCCGGGAAGGGGTGCGCGCCGGTCGCGCCCATCCCCGTCATGCACTCGGCGACGACGACCAGGTCGTCCGCGCCGTCGCCGTTCACGTCCGCCGCCGCCAGCCGGTCGCGCCGCGGCAGGTCGCGCGCGTCGACCGTCGGGCCGCACATCCCCCAGACCGTGCTGCCGTAGAAGACGGGGAGGGGGACCACGGAGCCGTCCGCGCGGACGAGCGACAGGCGCAGCGTGTCGGGCACGGCGTCGCCCGTCGCGAGCCGGAGGCGCGGCGCGGCCGCGCCGGCGAACAGGCCGGACACCTCGCACGTGCGCGCCATGCCCCCGCCGTCGCAGGTCGCGGCGACCGGCGGGGCGGGGGCGGGGGTCCGGTCGCCGCACGCCGCGGCCAGCGCGGCGAGCAGCGGGAGAAGGACGGTCGGTCGCGTCATGCGGGGAACGGGGTCACGGACGGATGATCAGCACGTTGACCTGGCGGTCCAGGCAGTAGCCGTACGAGGAGATGTTGTCCGTCTTCAGCATCCATTTGGCCGCGGCCGCGTCGTACTGCACGAACGCGTTGAGCATCTTGCCGTCCAGGTTCGACTCGCGAGGCGTCACGAGGATGATCGCGTTCGGGTTGCCGTTGGCGTAGGGGCTGTCGATGTACCGGGCCTGGCAGGCGATCTCCGTCCAGAACGCCGCCGTGGGCGTGTCCTTGCCGGCGCCCGCGACGCGGATCGCGCCGCGCGTGATCTCGAGCGCCGTCCCGCTGGTGTAGGCGTTCGCGGCGCGCAGGGCGATCCCCGTCGACGCCGAGGCGTAGCCGTCCACGCCGACGCCGGCGCCGTGCGTCCCGCCGCGCACGCCCGTCCCCGACGCGCTCACGAAGTTGCCCGCGCGCCCGGTGCCGTTGTTGGTCACGTCGACGAGCGAGGTCGCGGAGGTCGACGAGCCCGCGAACGGCAGCGTCAGCGTCCCGCCGCCGGCGGCCGGCGTCGTCGGCGCCCAGCTCGTGCCGTTCCAGCCGAGCACCTGCCCGCTGGCCGGCGCGGCGGTCGAGAGCGCGCGCCCCTGCAGCCGCGCCACGACCGGGTTCGGGTAGCTCCCCGTCAGGTCGCCGCCCGCGGCGCCGCTGGCGGTGCCGCCGTTGGCGCCCTGCGCCTCGGCGCCCCCCTTCTCCGCCGACGCGCGCGCCGCGGCGCCGTCGGTCCAGCTGAACTCCTCGTGGCCGGCGGCGCACCGCGACGGCAGGCCGGGCTCCTTGATGCGGTACATCGTCCCCGAGCCGGGGACCGCGCAGGCGACGAGCGTGCGCGGCGCGGCGGGCTGCTGCGCGTGCGCGGCGGCGGGGAACGCGAGGGCCGCAGCGGCGGCGGCGAGCGAGGCGAGGCGAGTGGCGGTCATGGTCGTGTCCTCTATGCGTGCAGTGAGCGGGATGGTCGGACGGAGTGGGGGCAGTGCGTCAGCGCGGCAGCGCGGCGAGGCGGATGGCGTCGGCCTCGGCGGCCGCGTCGGGACGCGCTTCCGCGAGGCGGTCGAGCGCCGCGTCGCGCGCCACCTCGGCGCCGCGGCGGTCGCGGTGGAAGTCGTCGGCCAGGCGGCGGAGCGCGGCGCGGACCGCGTCGGCCTCCGCGCCGGCGCCGAGCG
>NZ_JARGEK010000154.1 GCF_029211165.1 Roseisolibacter sp. H3M3-2 | reverse complement strand
TCCGCCGACTCGGCGGCCAGCGCGCCGCCCCGCGCCCCCACGCGCTGGGCGATCGTGACGGCGCTGGTGGCGCGCGGCGCGGCGGCGGCTCGGCGGCGCCTGGCCGACGAGACGCGCCGCGACTCGACCAGCGAGGGGCGGCGGCGCGCGTTCGTGGCCGGCGCCGCGCGCCCCGACGCGGAGGCCAAGCGCGCCTACTTCGCGCGCTACTTCGCCGACCGCGCGCTCAACGAGGAGTGGGTGACGGCGAGCCTCGGCGCCTTCGTGTCGCCGGGGCACGAAGCGCTGGTGCGCCCGTACGTCACGCCGGCGCTCGACTCGCTCCCGTGGATCCAGCGCAACCGCCGCATCTTCTTCCTCGGCAGCTGGCTCGACGCGCTGGTCGGCGGGCAGGGATCGGCGGAGGCGCTGGCGGAGGTCGACGCGTTCCTCGCCGCGCGCCCGACGCTGCCCGACGACCTGCGGCGCAAGATCCTGCAGAGCGCCGACGAGCTGCGGCGGACGGTGGCGGTGCGGGCGGCGTTCGCGCGGTGAGGATCGACTGCCAGGAATCGGATCGAACGGATCAGATCTGATCCTTCGGATCCGATTTCCGGCCGTTGAAGCGGCCCGCCGCGCCGACGAGCGCGAGCCCGGTGCCGAGCAGCGCCCACGTCCCCGGCTCGGGCACCGTCGACGACGGGGGCGTGACGCCGCCGGGGAGCGGCGAGAGGTCCACGCCGGCGACGACCTCGAAGGTGCCGGTGCCCGTGTAGACGAGGTCCCCCTCCGAGAACGAGAACGTCAGCGAGACCGGCGCGAGCGCGGTGCGCAGGTCGTACGCGTCGAAGAGCGCGCCGGCGAGGAAGAAATCGAGGTCCCCGGGCGTCGACTGCGCGGGGATGAAGTACGCGCCCGCCGTCGGCAGCGCCGCACTGGTGAACACGTACGCCTGGTAGTCGGCCGCCGCCCGCAGCGCGGTCGCGCCCTGCAGGTAGCCGGACAGGCCGACGTTCGCGTACCCGCTGGGCGTGTCGCCGGACGGCCCGATGTCGACGACGCCGGCCGCGTCGCCCGTCAGCGCGAAGCCGACCGCGGTGAGCACGCCCGCGACGTCGGCGGTGCCGGCGAAGCGGTAGGTCAGTGCCTGCGCGCCGGCGCGCGCGGGGAGCGCGCTCAGCAGGGCGGCGGCGAGGAGCACGAGGAGTCTGGCGAGCGCGGGGCGCATGGCGGCGACGGCTGGGGTTCGGCGTGAACGCGACGCGCCGATCATCGCTCGCACCGGTCACCCGCCGATCACCGCCCGGTCACCGCCCCGACGCCATGAGCGCGCACCCCACGAGCAGCAGCGCGACGCCGACCCGCCGCGGCGTCGACACCACCTCGCCGAGCAGCCGCGCGCCGAGGAAGACGCCGACCGCGATGCTGAGCTGCCGCAGCCCGACCACGTACGTCGAGCCGCCGGTGCGCAGCGCGGCCAGCGCCAGCCCGTAGCTCAGCGTGTTGAGCACGCCGACCGCCACCGCCGCGCCGCGGTGCGCCCTCCACTCCGCCCGCACCGCCGGCGCCCCCTCGGCGCGCGTCACCCACGCCAGGTAGCCGACCCCGGCGCAGAGCGTGTAGCCGTAGAAGTACGCCCACAGCTCGACCGCGCGCACCGCGTGCTTGTCCCAGATCGTGCTCGTGCCGAGGATGAACGCCATCAGCAGCGCCAGCAGCGTCGCCGGGCCGCGCAGGTGCACCAGCAGCTCGCGCCACGCGTCGCGCCGCAGCGCCGGGAGCTGCATCACCAGCACGCCGGCGACGATGAGCGCCACCGCCGCCCACCCGAGCGGTCCCACGCGCTCGCCGAACGTCAGCCAGCCGAGCGGCGGGAGCACGAGCAGCGCCGCGCCGCGCGCGATCGGGTAGATGAACGACAGCTCGCCGACCCGGTACGCCGCGCCGAGGGTGACGTAGCCCGCGAGCACGAAGAAGGTGCCGACCGCGATGTACGGCGCCGCGTGCGCGAGCGTCCCCGCCGGCGCGCGACACGCCAGCACGAGCGCGGCGGGGAGGAACACGACCGCCTCGGCGAACTTGCTGAGCGCGATGAACGCGCGCGTCCCGCCGGCGCGCTTCAGCAGGTAGTTCCAGTAGGCGTGCGCCGCGGCGGAGACCAGGACCAGCAGGACCGCGAGGGGAGTCATCGGCGGAGGAACCTAGACGGCGGGAGTCGTCACCGCGGGAGTCGAGAAAGCGGGAGTCGAAACGGCGCAGTGCGCGGTCACGACTCCCGCCGTTGAGACTCCCGCAGTAGCGACTCCCGCCGTGGTCAGGGCCTCCACTCCGCGATGAACAGATTCGTGTCCCCCGCCTTCGCCGCCCCGCGGTTCGACGCCCACACGAGCCGCTTCCCGTCGTGCGAGAACATCGGGAAGCCGTCGAACTCCGGGTTGCGCGTGATCTGCTCCAGCCCCGTGCCGTCGAGGTTCACGACGAACAGGTCGAAGTTGCGGCTGCGCGGGTTCTGGTGGTTGCTCGAGAAGATCAGGCGCCGGCCGTCGGGGGTCCACGACGGGCCGAAGTTCGCGCCGCCGAGCCGCGTCACCTGCCGCTGGTCGCTGCCGTCGGCGTTCATCACGAACAGCTCCATGCGGTTGGGGCGGATCATGTTCTGCCCCAGCAGCTCGCGGTACTGGCGCAGCCCGGCCGAGTCCTCGGGGGCGTAGTGCCAGGCGCGGTACACGATCTTCGTCCCGTCGGGGCTCCACCACGGGCCGCCGTCGTAGCCGGGCGTCGTCGTGAGGCGGCGCACGTCGGAGCCGTCGACGTTCATCGTGTAGATGTCGAGGTCCCCGTCCTTGAGCGACGTGAAGACGATGCGCGTGCCGTCGGGCGAGAGCACGCCCTCGGCGGTGTACACGCCGTAGTTCGTCAGCCGCTTCAGCTCCGACCCGTCGCGGTTCGCCGTGTAGATGTCGTACCGGTCGATCCCCCACACGTAGCCCTTCGACGGGTCGGGCTTGGCCGGGCAGGCCGCGCCGGCGGCGTGCGTCGAGGCGAAGAAGAGGCGGCGGTCGCCGGGAAGGAACCAGCCGCAGGTCGTCTTCCCCTCGCCGTTCGAGACGCGGCGCAGGTCGGTGCCGTCGGCGCGGATCACGAACTGCTGGTCGCAGGCGCGGCCGTCGCGCGTGCTCTGGAAGGTCAGCCACTGGTCGTCGTGGCTGAAGTACGCCTCGGCGTTCTCCCCGCCGAAGGTGATCTGGCGGACGTCGGCGAGGTGGGTCTCGCCGCTGTCGGCGGCCACGGCCCGCGCGGGGGACGCACCGGCGGCGGTCCCGGTGGTGACGGTCGCGCCGCGGGTGCAGGCGGCGAGCAGGACGAGGGCGGGGAGCAGGCGGGGCATTCGGCTCGGAAAGGGGTGCGCGAAAGAAAGCGCCCAACGCCTCCCCGGGGGATCCCGTATCCAATCCCGATTGACAGTATCGGGATTGCTCACGAGGTTCCCCCGCCATGCCGACGTCTCCCGCCCCCCGGCGCCGCGGTCTGTGGACCGGCGCCGTCCGCCCCGCCCTGTTCTGGGCCCACCTCGCCGCCGGCGTCGCCGCCGGGGCGGTGGTCCTCGTCATGTCGCTGACCGGCGTCCTGCTGACCTACCAGCGCCAGGTCACCGCCTGGTCCACCGGGTCGGTCACCCCGCCGGCGGGGGGGGCGCGCCTCCCGCTCGACACGCTGGTGGCGCGGGTGCGCGCCGCCGAGCCGGGGGTGAAGGTGACGGGGGTGACGGTGAAGGACGACCCGACGGCGCCGGTGGCGGTCGGGGTGGAGCCGCGCCGGACGGTCGCCGTCGACCCGTACACGGGGGCGGTGCTGCCGGGGAGCCCGAAGGTCCGCGCCTTCTTCTCGGAGGTCGAGCGGTGGCACCGCTCGCTGGCCACCGGCGAGTCGGTGCGCGACAAGCTCGGGGTGCGGATCACGGGGGCGAGCAACGTGGCGTTCCTCTTCCTCCTGCTCACCGGCGCCGTGCTCTGGTGGCCCAGGAAGGTGAGCCGCCGCTCGCTGCGCGCGGTGCTGGTCCCGACCTTCACGGCGCGCGGGCGGGCGCGCGACTGGAACTGGCACCACGTCATGGGGGCCTGGACGGCGCCGGTGATGCTGGCGGTCGTGTTCACGGCGGCGATGATCTCGTACGCCTGGCCGGCGGCGCTGGTGATCCGCGCCTTCGGCGGCGAGCCGCCGCGCGCGGAGGCGCCCCGCGCCCCGGCGCGCGGGGGGGAGGCGCGCCCCGCGGGGCCCGCGTTCGCGCCCGACCTCGACGCGCTGATGGCGCAGGCCGGGGCCGCGGCGCCGGGGTGGAAGCAGCTGGCGCTGCGCTACCCGGCCAACGGCGCGAAGACGGCCACCATCACCGCCTCGGCGACCGCCAGCAACCGTCCCGACGGGCGGACCACCCTCACCGTCGACGCGGCGAGCGGGGCGATCACCAAGGTGCAGCCCTACGCCCAGCTCCCGGTCGCGCAGAAGGTGCGGTCGTGGGTGCGCCCGGTGCACACGGGCGAGGCGGCGGGCGTCGTCGGGCAGACGCTGGCCGGGCTCGCCTCGGCGGCCGGTGTGGGGCTCGTCTGGACCGGGCTCGCGCTGACGCTCCGCCGGCTGCTGGCGCGGGCGCGGCGGCGGACGCTGGAGCCGGTGGAGGAGGGGGAGCAGAAGGAGGGGCGGCGCCCGGTGGCGGCGGCCGCCTGACCGACCACCGACGGGAAAACGAGAGGGCCCCGGAGCGCGATGCTCCGGGGCCCTTCGTCCGTCGCCTTCGGGCGTCGGCGGCTCAGGGCCGGCGCTCGCCCTGCGGCGCCGCGGCCGTGCCGGTCGGCGTCGGCGCGTTCGCCGGGAGGCGCGACGTGCCGGGGACCATCGCGAACAGGTCGCGCTGCGCCGACGCCTTCTTCACCATGTCGATCGCGCGGCGGAGCTGCACGTCGTCGTCGAGCTCGTGCCGCTTGGCCGTCGAGTCGCCGAACGCGACGCGCGCCACGCGCTGCTCGATCTGGCGGTCGACCCACGCGCGCCCCGCGTCCCACTGCGCGCGCTCGACCTTGATCGTGTCCTTCTGCAGGCGCGTCCACAGCTGCTCGCGCCACGCCGGGTCGACGGTGAAGGTCGGCTGCACCTTCCCCTTCAGCTCGAACGCGATCTCGCTGAGCGCCGTGTAGACCTGCGGGAACTTCGGCGCCAGCGCGCGCGCCAGCTGCTGCTCGGCGGTGGACAGCGTGTCGGGCTTCACGATCACGTCGGGCGTCACCGCGCCGCCGCCGTACACCACGCGCCCGGCGTCGCTCTTGAACTGCGGCCGCGCCTTGCGCGCCGAGTCGCTCTCGAGCGAGTCGGGGTGCACCTCGACGTACTGCCCGTCCACCAGCTTGCGGTCCTTCTGGATCGAGCGGCCGCTCGGCGTGAACCACTTGGCCGTGGTCATCTTGAGCGCGTAGCCGCCGTCGAGCGGGAAGAGCGTCTGCACCAGCCCCTTGCCGTAGCTGGTCGTGCCGACGACCACCGCGCGGTCGTGGTCCTGCAGCGCGCCGGCGACGATCTCGGAGGCCGACGCCGAGTAGCCGTTCACGAGCACGACGAGCGGGATCGCCGGCGCCAGCGGCTGCGACGTCGCGACGTACGTCTGCTGGTCGCCCTGGCGGCCGCGCACGCTCGCCACCTCCTGCCCGCGGCGCAGGAACAGGTTGCTGGTGGAGATCGCCTGCTCGAGGATCCCGCCCGGGTTGTCGCGCAGGTCGAGCACGATCCCCTTGGCGCCCTGCCCGCTCAGGCGGCGCACCGCGTCGCCGATCTCCTGCGCCGTCGCCTCGCTGAAGCGCGTCACCGGGACGTAGCCCACGGTGCCGTCGAACATGATCGAGTAGCCGACGGCCGGGATGTGCACCTCGGCGCGCGTGAACGTGTCGGTGATCGGCTGCATGACGCCGGGGCGCGCGAAGCTGACCTTCACCTTCGTGCCGGGCGCGCCGAGCAGCATGTTCTGCACGGCCGTCGTCTTCCAGCCGCGCGTGTTCGCCGTGTCGATCTGGACGATCCGGTCGCCCTCCTGGATCCCCGCCGCCTCGGCCGGCGTGTGCGGGAAGACGCGCGCGACCGTCACGAACCCCGACTGCTCGACGATCTCCATCCCCAGCCCGCCGTAGCGCCCGTTCGTCTGGCGCGAGAAGTCGGCGATCTGCTTCGGCGTGAACAGCTCCGTGTACGGGTCGTTCAGCTCCTTCACGAGGCCGCGGGCGGCCTTCTCGAACAGCGCCGGGGCGCCGACCGTGTCGACGAAGCGCTGCGAGACGAGCCCCATCACCTGCTCGAGGAGCTGCGCCCCGTCGCGCTGCGCGCGCGACTGGAGGATCCACCCGCCGGCCAGCAGCGGGGCCGCGGCGACGGTGGCGAGGACGGCGGTACGAGTCGGACGACGCATGGGCGCGCGCTCGGGCTGGAGAGACTTGGCGGTGACGTGAGGAATACCGTCCCGGACCGGCGGGGTTCCGCGGACGACGATGCGCGATACGTGCCCGTCACCCCCCCGCCGGGGGGTCCTCCTCCGCGTCGGCGGCCGGCTCGCCCTGCGCCAGCAGCGCCCGCCAGCTCACCGCGCGCCCCTTCCGGAACCCCTTCGGCACCAGCTTCACCCCCAGGGGGGAGAGGGTGACCGTGTAGGGCGCGCCGTCGATGACGACCTCGCGCTTCAGGGTGCGCTCGAGGGGGAGGGCCATGTGGCGGACGATGTCGCCCGGACCTCCGCGGCGGGAGGGGTCACCAGCGGTATTCCACCCACCGATCGCGCCCCTCCGTGACCACCGTCGCCCCCCGGACGACCCCGGCCGAGACGAGCATCTCGTGGGCGGGCTGGAGCACGCGCTGCAGGTGGGAGGGGTAGCGCTGGGCCAGCGGCAGCCGCTCCGCCCACTGCTCCAGCGGCCACCGCGCCGCCTCCCCCTCGGCCTCGGGCGCCAGCGCCGAGAGCAGCCGGTAGAGCCGCCGCGCCACCGGCGAGGCCAGCTGCTGGTAGCGCGCCCACGACAGCTCGGCGACCGCCCCGGCCGCCAGGTTCCCGCGCACCTGGGGGGACAGCGTCACCCGCGCGTCCCCGGGCTCGTTGGCGGTCAGGGTGGGGAAGAGCGCCAACTGGTCGGCGTCCTCCTGCCGGCGCCGCTCGATGACCACCGAGGCGAGCAGCGTGAAGCGCGCGTCGCCGTCGCCGTAGACGCCCGTCGACTCGAGCGTCGTCCGCTCCAGCCGCGTCAGCGAGGCGCGCAGCTGCTCGTAGGTGCGCCCGTCGGCCTTCCGCCCCAGCGACCGCAGGAAGGCGTGCAGCCGGAAGGTGATGGCCCCGTCGTCGGGGCGCCCCGCCTCGGCCCACCGGTGCAGCAGCCCGACCCACACGTCCTGGTCGAACGTCCCCGGCAGCCGGTCCCCGGGCGCCGGCAGCACCCGCCACCGCGTCCCCGCCGCCGGCACCCACTGCAGCGCCCCGTCGTCCGCCGCCGAGTCGGAGAGGCGGAAGAGCGGCAGCCGCTCGAGCGCGCGGTCGAGCGCGACGAGCCGCGTGGCGGGGCGGCGGACGGACATGGGCAGAACCTAACTGCGGGCTGCGGACAGCGGTTTGTTCGAATCCGCCGTCCGCAGCCCGCAGCGCTTGACCGTGAGGTGTCGGACCCCTACCTATGTGCCCAGAACCCCTACCTGTAGAACTCCGACCTATGACCGCCAAGAAGGCCGAGCTGCTGAAGGGCACGCTCGACATGCTGATCCTGCAGACGCTGACCGTGCAGCCCATGCACGGCTACGCCATCGCGCAGCACATCGGGCGGCTCTCCGACGAGGTGCTGACGGTGGAGCAGGGGTCGCTCTACCCGGCGCTGGAGCGGCTGCAGAAGAAGGGGTGGGTCACCTCCAAGTGGGGCGAGTCCCCGACCGGGCGGCAGGCGCGCTACTACACGCTCACCGCCGCCGGCCGCCGGCAGCTCGGCGAGCAGCTGGCCGCGTTCGACCAGGTCTCGCTCGCGATCGCCCGCGTCCTCCGCCGCGCCTGAGGCGCCACGGGAGCCCCCCATGTCGATGCTCGACGCCGCGCGCTACCGGCTGCACGTCCTCCGCCGCGCCCTCTTCGACCGCGCGGCCTGGCGCCGCGAGATGGACGCGGAGCTCGGCTTCCACCTCGCGCTCGAGGAGCAGCAGCGGCGCCACGACGGCGCCTCGCCCGAGGAGGCGCGGCGCGCGGCACTCGGCCGGCTCGGCGACCCGCGCCGCGTGCGCGAGCGCCTGGTCGACGACAGCGGCGCCAGCGCGCTCGACGCGCTGCGGCAGGATGTGCGCTTCGCCGCGCGCGCCCTGCGCGCCCGCCCCGGCTTCACCTTCGTCGCCGTGGCCACGCTCGCCGTCGGCCTCGGCGCCAACGTCGCGATCTTCAGCGCGGTGGACGCGCTGCTGCTGCGGCGCCTCCCGTTCGCGGCGCCGGGCGAGCTGGTGCAGCTCAGCATGACGCGCCCGCCGCACGGCGAGGACCCGGGGCGCGACGACGCGCCGTGGTCGTACCCCAAGTTCGTCGCCTTCCGCGACGCGCAGCGCGCCTTCTCCTCGCTCACGATGTACGAGGGGATGCCGTTCACCGTGCGCGTCGGCGGCGGCGAGGCGGAGCGCGTCCGCGGCGAGCACGTGGACGCGCAGTACCTGCCGACGCTCGGCGTGCGCCCGGCGCTGGGGCGCAACCTGGCGCCCGAGGAGGTGCGCGCCCCCGGCGGCCCGCGCGTCGTGCTCCTCTCGGACGCGCTCTGGCGCCGCCGCTACGGCGCCGACACCGCCGCGCTCGGGCGCGCGATCACCGTCGCCGGCGAGCCCCACACCATCGTCGGCGTGCTGCCGCCCGGGTTCCGCGGGCTGACCGGCGAGGCCGAGCTGCTGGTCTCGGTCATGAGCAAGTCCGCCGAGGAGCTGGGCGAGGCGTGGAACCACTCGTACACGGTGATCGCGCGGCGGCGACCCGGCGTGTCGGAGGCGGCCGCGCTGGCGGCGGCGCGCGGCGTCGTCGCGCGCGTCGACGACGCGTACCCGGAGCCCGGCACGCCGCGGCGGCGCCACGGCGTCGTCGGCCTCCCGCTCGACGCGGCGCGCGTCGACCCGGCGCTGCGGCGCGCGGTGTTCGTGCTCTCGGGCGCGGTGGGGCTCGTGCTGCTCGTCGCCTGCGCGAACGTCGCCAACCTGCTGCTGGCCCGCGCCGTCGGGCGCGGGCGCGAGACCGCGGTGCGCCTCGCGCTCGGCGCCGGGCGCGGGCGCGTCGTGCGCCAGCTGCTCACCGAGAGCCTGCTGCTCGCCGCGCTCGGCGGCGCGGCGGTGGTCGCGGCGGCGTGGGCCGGCGTGCGCGCGCTGTCGGCCATCGACCCCGCGCGCACGCTGCCGATGGCGCGCGTCTCCGACCTCAAGACGGTGAGCTTCGAGGCGATCCGCCTCGACGGCGCGGCGCTGGCGTTCGGCGCGGGGCTGGCGCTGCTGACGGGCGTCGTGTTCGGCCTCGCCCCCGCGCTGCAGGCGACGCGGCCGGCGCTGACGGGCGCGCTCAAGGACGGCGCGCCCGGCGGCGGCGAGGCCCGCGCGGCGCGCGGCGCCCCCACGCGCACGCTGCTCGCGACGGCGGAGGTGGCGCTCGCGCTCGTGCTGCTCGCCGGCGCGGGGCTGATGCTGCGCAGCCTCGGCAAGCTGCTCGGCGTCGCGCCGGGGGTGCGCGCGGCCGGCGTGCTGACGGTGCGCTTCGACCCGCGCGCCGTCGCCGAGCGCGACTCGTTCCCCGCGGTGTTCGCGCGCGTGCAGGAGCGCGTGGCCGCGATCCCCGGCGTGACCGGCGTGGCGCTGCAGGACTGCCCGCCGCTCAACGGCGGGTGCAACGGCACGGGGCTCGTGCGCCGCGACCGCCCGGCGCCCGCCGAGGGGGAGGGCGGCCCCGAGGTGGGCGTGCACTGGATCACGCCGACGTGGCCCGCGGTGATGGGCGTGCCGGTGCTGCGCGGGCGCGGCTTCACCGACGCCGACCGCGCCGGCGCCCGCAAGGCGGTGCTGGTGAGCGCGCACGCCGCGCGCCGCATCTGGCCCGGCGAGGACCCGATCGGGAAGCCGGTGAGCGTGATGCAGGGCGGCTTCCACGACGACACGGCGCTGGTGGTCGGCGTCGTCGGCGACGTGCGCTACGGCGCCCTCGACGACGCGCAGCAGCCGGACGTCTACCTCCCCTACGCGCAGTCGCCGTACGGGCGCGCGATGCTCGTGGTCCGCACGCCCGGGCCGCCGCTGGCGCTGGCCGGCGCGGTGCGCGCCGCGCTCGCCGAGGTGGCGCCGGGGACGCCGGCGTTCGAGGTGCGCACGATGGAGGACCGCGTCGAGGGGATGACGGCCTTCCAGCGCTTCGGCGCCACGCTGCTCGCGCTCTTCGCGGCGACCGCGCTCGTGCTGGCGGCGCTCGGCGTGTACGGGGTGGTGTCGTTCGGCGCCGCGCAGCGCACGCGCGAGCTGGGGGTGCGGGTGGCGCTCGGGGCGACGCGCCGCGACCTCGTGCGGCTGGTGGTGCGCGGCGGGCTCGCGATCGCCGCCGCCGGGACGCTGGTCGGCCTCGCCGGCGCGCTGGTGGCGACGCGCTGGCTGCGGTCGCTGCTCTTCGGCGTCGCGCCCACCG
>NZ_JARGEK010000153.1 GCF_029211165.1 Roseisolibacter sp. H3M3-2 | reverse complement strand
CGGGCGGGGGCGCCTCGGCCGCGGCGGCGGGGACGCGCGTCGGCGCGTGCGCGGGGGCGGGGCGCGCCGGGAGCTCCAGCTCCACCGTCGTGCCGACCCCCTCGCGGTGCGCGATGTCGAAGTGGTGCCAGTCGCCGTAGAGCTGGGCGAGGCGGTCGCGCGTGTTGCGCAGGCCGATGCCGTGCCCGCCCGCGCGCGCCGCGCCGCCGCCCGCCGGGGCCGCGAGCGGGCCGTCGTTGGTCACCTCGAGGCGGAGGCGGTCGTCGGAGCCGTCGCCGCGCGCGCCGGCGACGAGCGCGGTGGCCACGCGCACGCGCCCGCGGCCGCTCGCCAGCCCGTGGCGGATCGCGTTCTCGACCAGCGGCTGCAGCACGAACGCGGGGACCAGCAGCTCCATCGCCCGCGGCTCGAAGGCGTACGAGACGGTGAGGGCGTCGCCGAAGCGCGTGCGCTGCACGTCGACGTAGGCGTCGAGCACGTGCAGCTCGTCGCGCAGCCGCACCTCGGCGTCGGTGAGGTGCGCGGTGGCGGCGCGCAGCAGCCGGGCGAGCTGGCGGAGCATGCGCTCGGCGACCGCCGGCGCCTCCTGCGTCAGCTCGGCGGTGACGTTGAGCGCGTTGAACAGGAAGTGCGGCTGCAGCTGCCGCTGCAGGTAGGCGAGCCGCGCGCGGGCGAGGCGCGCCTCGGCGAGCAGCGCGTGGCGCGCGCGCTCGACGTAGAGGCGGTGCGACCCGGCGGCGCGCACCAGCGCGACGAGGAGCGCGTACAGGAAGACGTAGTAGTCGAGCAGCCGCCCCAGCATGCCGAGGAGCGGCGGGACGCTCTCCGCCGGGTAGACGAGGCGGAAGAGGAGCCAGCGCAGCAGCACGCTGGCGACCGACAGCGCGAGGGCGGCGCCGCCGTGCAGCGCGACCGAGCGCGCGAGCCCGACGCGCTCGGGGGCGAGGCGGAGGGTGAGGCGGCGGACGAGCGGCGTCGCGGCGGCCCAGAAGGCGCCGACGCCGAACATCACCGGGACGCTCCACCCGAAGGTGCGCGCGCCGCGCGTGGCGGTGAGCTCGAAGAGCACCACCATGAGCGCGCTGTAGGCGCCCCACCCGGCCACGACCAGCGGCCAGCGCCGGCGCGGGCGCTCGGCGGCCGCCGTGCCGGCCAGCGGCGTGGCGACCGTGAGCAGCCCGTCGACCGGGGGCTCGGCGGGCGCGCGCAGGGGGCTGGTCATCGCTGGAGGATACACCGCCCGCCGGCCCGCGGGGGCGCGCCCGGGGGGCGCGTCAGGCGACCAGCCGGTAGCCGGCGCGCGACACGGTGACGATGTAGCGCGGGTGCTCGGGGACCGGCTCCAGCTTGCGGCGCAGCGCGAAGATGTGCGAGTCCACCGTGCGCGTGGTCGTGTCGGGGGCGTACCCCCACACCGCCGACAGCAGCTCGGCGCGCGTCACGACGCGGCCGCGGCGCTCCCACAGCGTCTGGAGGAGCGCGAACTCCTTCGGGCGGAGCGGGACGGCCATCCCGTGGCGGCGGGCGCAGCGGGCGTCGGGGTCCACCGTCCAGCCGCCGAGCATCGGCGGGGAGGAGGCGTCGGCGGGGGCGCCGTCGGCGCGGGCGCCCTCGCGGCGGCGCATGACCGCGCCCACCCGCGCCAGCAGCTCGGCCCAGGCGCAGGGCTTCACGACGTAGTCGTCGGCGCCGGCGTCGAAGGCGGCCAGCTTGTCGTCGAGGGCGTCGCTGCGGCTGACGACGAGCGCGGCCGGGAGGGCCCGGGCGTCGCGGAGGAGGTGGAGCAGCGTCACCCCGTCGAGGTCGGGGAGCGCGAGCTCGGTGACGACCACGTCGGGGCGGCGCTCGCAGGCGGCGGCCAGGGCGGCCTCGCCGGCCGGCTCGACGCGCGGGCGGTAGCCGGCCCGCTCGAGGTGGTGCGCGAGCAGGAGGGCGTGCGGCGTGTCGTTGTCGACGATCAGGGCGTGCAGCATGGGGCGCGGGCGCGGGACGTGGGACCGGCCGGAGGAACGCGAGGGCGTTCCGGCACGGCTGCACGATCGGGCGCCGCCCCGGAACCGACAATGCAGGCGGGACGGGACGCGCGGGACGGGACGCGGGGCGCCGCTGGGGTGGGACGAACCGTCGGCGTTTTCGACGGTTCGCGAACGGAACGTCGACACGCGACGGGTCCCGCGGCGGCGCGTGGGGCGCTGCAACTGGTGCCCACCTCCGCACGTCGGCATCATTCGCCGTATGCCCAAGCGCACCACCGTCAGCGCCGGACTCCTCCTCTTCCGCCGTCGGGCGGGGGAGATCGAGGTGTTCCTCGCGCACCCGGGGGGGCCGTTCTGGCGGCAGCGCGACGCCGGGGCGTGGACGATCCCCAAGGGGGTCGTCAACGACGGCGAGGCGCTGCTCGACGCCGCCCAGCGCGAGTTCGGCGAGGAGACGGGGATCACCGCCGCCGGCCCCTTCCTCCCGCTGGGCGCCGTGCGCCAGCGCTCGGGGAAGCAGGTGCACGCGTGGGCGTGGGAGGGGGACGCCGACCCGACGCGCGTCACCAGCAACACGATGAAGGCGGAGTGGCCGCGCGGGTCGGGGACTTGGATCACCTTCCCCGAGGTCGACCGGTGCGCCTGGTTCGACCTGGCGACCGCGCGCACCAAGCTGCTCGCCGCGCAGGCGGAGCTGGTCGACCGGCTGGAGGCGGCGCTGGCCGGCCGGTCCGAGGCGCGGTCCGCATAGCGCGGGAACCGGGGCGCGCGCGGGTGCGCTAGGGGCGCATGTCGCTCTACGACTTCCCCGTCACGTCGCTCGACGGGCACGCCGGGACGCTGGCCCCCTGGCGCGGGCAGGTCCTCCTCGTGGTGAACGTCGCCAGCCGGTGCGGCTTCACCCCGCAGTACGCCGGACTCGAGACACTCTGGCGCCGGCATCGCGACCGGGGCTTCGCAGTGCTCGGCTTCCCCTGCGACCAGTTCGGCCACCAGGAGCCGGGGGACGCCGACGAGATCCGCGCGTTCTGCACCGCGCGCTACGACGTCACCTTCCCGATGTTCGCGAAGGTCGCGGTGAACGGCGCGCACGCCGACCCGCTCTGGAAGCACCTGCGGGCGGAGTGCCCGGGGTTCCTGGGGTTCGACGCGGTGCCGTGGAACTTCACCAAGTTCCTGGTCGACCGCGCCGGGCGGGTGACGGCCCGCTACGGCCCGACCGACGCGCCGGAGCGGATCGAGCGCGCGCTGCTCCCCCTGCTCGACGCCCCGCTCCCCGAGGCCGCGTGAGCGCCGCCGGGTGGGCGGCGCTGCTGCTGGCGGCGCAGGGGGCGGCGGCGGCGCGGGTGGCGTGGCGGCTGCTCCCCGGGCGGACGCGCGCGGCGCCGGTCGAGCCGCGGCCGCTGGGGCGGCGCGACACGACGGTGAGCGTGATCGTGGCGACGCTGAACGAGGCGGCGCGCATCGGGCCGTGCCTCGACGGGCTGCGGGCGCAGGGGGCGCCGATGCTCGAGGCGCTGGTCGTGGACTCGCGCTCGACCGACGGGACGCGCGCGCTGGTCGAGGCAGCTGCGGCGACCGACCCGCGCCTGCGTCTGCTCACCGACGCGCCACTGCCCGACGGCTGGGTCGGGAAGGTGTGGGCGCTCGAGACCGGGCTCCGCCACGCCCGCGGCGAGTGGGTGCTGGGGATCGACGCCGACACGCAGCCCGAACCCGGGCTGGTGTGCGCCGTCGTCGGGGCAGCACGGCGACACCGGCTCGACGTCGTCTCGTTCGCGCCCCGGTTCGCGGATCAGAGCGCGGGGGAGCGGTGGCTCCAGCCGGCGATGCTGGCGACGCTGCTGTACCGGGTGGGGGCGGTCGGGACCGAGCCGGCGCCGGAGCGGGTGATGGCGAACGGGCAGTGCTTCCTCGCCCGCCGCGAGATCCTCGAGCGGCACGGGGGGTACGCCCCGGCGCGCGCCTCGTTCTGCGACGACGTGTCGCTCGCCCGCCACTTGGCGCGGCGGGGGGCGCGGGTCGGCTTCCTCGACGGGTCGCGGCTCTACCGGGTCCGGTCGTACCGGTCGGCGGCGGAGGCGTGGCGGGAATGGGGGCGCTCGTTCGACCTGACCGACGCGGCGACGCCGGCGCGGCAGGCGCTCGACCTGGCCACGGTGACGCTGGCGCAGGGGCTCCCCCTTCCCGTCCTGCTGCTCCTCGGCGTCGCGGCCGGGCTCGGCGTCGCGCTCCCGCCGGCGGCGGTCGGGCTCGCCGCGCTCAACGCCGGACTGGTGGTCGTGCGTCTCCTCCTGCAGGTGGCGATGCGCGGCTCGTACGACCGGCGGGGGCTTCCCTGGTGGGGGAGCGTCACCGCCGACCCGGTCGCGGTCGTGCGCCTCTGGCTGTCGACGCTGCGGCGGCCGACGGCGTGGCGCGGGCGGCGGTACGAGGTCGCGACCGCGCGGTCCGCCCCCCATGTTTCCTGATCTCCCTTCCCCACTCCGGACCATGACGCGTCTCTCGCTCGCCCTCGCCGCCGCCGCCCTGCTGGCGGCGCCCGCCGCCCGCGCCCAGGACGCCCCGCCCCAGGCGCCGCCGGCGCCTGAGGTCGGGGCGATGGCCCCCGACTTCTCCCTCGCCTGGGCCGACGGCTCGGGGGCGCGTTCGGCGCCGGCGTCGATCTCGGCGCACCGGGGGAAGGTGGTCGTGCTCGCGTTCTACCCGAAGGACCGCACGACCGGGTGCACCGCCGAGCTGACCAAGTTCCGCGACGAGTACGACACGCTGTTCGGGAAGGACGTCGTGGTGCTCCCGATCAGCGTCGACGACGTGGCGTCGCACACCGCGTGGGCGAAGGACATGAACTTCCCGTTCGCGCTGGTGGCCGACCCGCAGCTGACGGCCGCC
Organism: Roseisolibacter sp. H3M3-2; assembly: GCF_029211165.1. Taxonomy (GTDB): domain Bacteria; phylum Gemmatimonadota; class Gemmatimonadetes; order Gemmatimonadales; family Gemmatimonadaceae; genus Roseisolibacter. The sequence continues at coordinate 5,815 of NZ_JARGEK010000153.1, read as the reverse complement.
GCCGCGTACGGCTCGCACGTCCCGGGGCGTCCGACGTCGGGGCGCACGGTGTTCGTGATCGGGAAGGACGGGCGCATCGCGTGGCGCGACCTGCGCTTCAACGCGCTGAACGAGGGCGCCTACACGGCGATGGCCGAGGCGGTCGCCAAGGCCCGCGGCAACTGACCGTCCCCGTCGTCACCGTCCGTCACTCGGAGCCTCCGATGAACGACAAGCAGCTGGCGAAGCTGATCAAGCAGAACCAGGCGAAGGCGGCCGCGAAGGCCACGAAGCCGCGCGGCGGCAAGGCGTTCGACCCGACGCTCGTCACCAAGAAGGAGGACGACGACGCGGACATCGAGCGCCAGCAGCTGTTCAAGGAGCTGAAGCGCCGCGAGTTCTGAGGAGGAACGGAAGAAGGCCGCCCCGAGGGGCGGCCTTCTTCGCGTGCGCGCCGAACGCCGGCGGGTCGCGGACGACCGCCGGCGTGAGGCGTGTGCTGGATCGAACTCGGTCGGCGGCGCCGTGCGGACCCGGAGGTCCGGAGCACCCCCGACGTCAGCGCGACGCGCGGTTCTTGGCGCGGGCGTTGCGGCGCGCGGCGGCGGCCTTGAGCTGCCGGGCCTCGCTCGGCTTGAGGTAGTGCCGCTTCTTGCGCACGTCCTTCAGGATGCCGGCCTTGAGGACCTTGCGCTTGAACGCCTTGAGCGCCCACTCGATCCGGTCGTCGTCACCAAGTCGAACTTCGATCACGCGGAACCTCTGGGAGATGGAATGCGGGACGCCTGAGAAGGCTTACTGGGCGAGCTTGGTCACGTTCTCGGCCGCCGGGCCCTTCTGGCCGTCGACGATCTCGAACTCGACGCGCTCGCCCTCGGCGAGCGAGCGGAAGCCCTTCGACTGGATCGCCGAGTGGTGCACGAAGCAGTCCTTGCTGCCGTTGTCGGGCGTGATGAAGCCGAAGCCCTTGGCGTCGTTGAACCACTTCACGCTGCCGGTCGTACGCATCGATCGAACTCCGATGAAATAGAGAGATACTGTCGGAGTCCGGTCCTGCCGTACCATCCGACGCGTGCCCGGGGCCACCCGGCACCGGGCGCAGAAGGGACGTCAGCAACAAGGGGCCACCGCGAGAGCGAGGCCCCAGTGTCGTTGACGTCCGCGGCTGCTGCGCTGTTTTTTGCGCACTACCAACTTAGATGGCCCTCCGTCCACGCGCAACCCGGCATGCCCGCCCCCCGCACCTTCTCGCTCGTCCTCGGCGTCGTCATGATCGCCCTCGGCCTCTTCGTCGCCGGCCGGGCGCTCTACCTGGGGGCCGCCGTCACCCGCTCGCCGCTGCTGGACGTGGGCTTCGCCCTGTTCTTCCTGCTCCGCGGCGCCATGTACCTCCGGGCGGCCCGCCCCCGCTGACCCGGGCCGTGCCCAGCCTGTACGACCTGGCCGCCCGGCTCCAGGCGTTCGCCGCCGGGGAGCTGACCCGCGAGGCGCTCGACGCCTGGATCGCCCCGGTCCTCGGCGCCGACCCCCTCGACGTCGAGCACCAGGACGACGTCCCGTGGGAGGACGCCCCCGACGAGGAGCGGCTCTTCTGGCGCCTGCTCTACCTCGTCGAGTCGAGCGAGCCGACCGACGAGGGGGAGGGGGCGCTGCGCGCGGTCGCCGGGCGCGCGGTGCGCTGCCTGGCCAGCACCGCCTCGCCCGCCGCCACGCTGGAGCTGCTGCCGCTGGTGACCGACCAGCCGCGCCTCTGCACGATCGTCGAGCGGCACGCGCGCGGCCTGGTGTCGCGCACCGGCTTCCTGTCGGTGCTGGCCAACGCCGGGTACCCGCCGCACGCGAAGCTCTGGCTCACGCACGCCGGCGGCGAGGCGCTGGGCGCGCTGTGCGAGCGGCTGACGGCCGGCGACTACGCGGAGGTGGCGCGCATGCTGGAGCGCGTCCCCTCGGACGCCCGACGGGCGGACGCGCGGCGGGCGGCGGGGTAGATTCGCCGCATGACCCCCGACGTCCGCCGCGGCCTCGCCGCCCTGCTCGCCGGCACCGCCGCCTCGCTCGCCGCCCTCCTCGTCGCCACGCTCGTGCGGTCGCGCGCCTGCGCGAACGCGGGCGGGGAGTGGATGGAGGGGGTGCGCCGCTGCGCCATGCCCGCCGGCGCGCCGGAGCCGTCGACCTGGGGGAGCTCGCTCGCCGGCGCCGCGGTGGGGATCGTCACGCTGGTCGTGCTCTGGCGGACGTTCACCTTCTTCGCGGCGCGCCGCGACGCGCGCTGAGATGGCGGACGACCCCCGCGACGCGCGCGACCGGCTGACGCGCGCCGCCGTCTCGCTGGGTGGGGCGCTGGGGGGCGCGCTCGGCGAGGCGCGCCGCGTGGCGGGGGCGCTGCGCGACGTGGTGGACGGCCCCGACGCGGCGCCGCACCACGTGGCCGGCTACCGGGGCTACGGCACGCCGCGCACGGCGCTGGTGCAGGCGAGCGCGCTGCGGCAGCGCGCCTTCCGCCCGGCCGACGCGGCCGCGCCGCGCTGGCGCAACCTGCTCGACGCGATCCGCCGCATCCGCAGCGACCCGCTCCCGCACGCCGAGGTGCGCGCGACGCTGCAGGGCGTGACGCACGCGCTGCGCGCCGACGACGAGGGGTTCGTGCACCGGTGGCTGGAGGCGCCGGCGCCGCTCGCCGAGGGCGCGTGGCACCCGGTGCAGTTCGCGCTGCACGAGGGAACGCCGTCGGACGACGCGCGCGCCGTCGGCGCCGTGCTGGTGCCGCCCGCGCACGCGCGCTTCGGCGTGATCAGCGACATGGACGACACGGTGCTGCAGTCGGACGTGACGAGCTTCCTCAGCGCCGCGCGGATGGTGCTGCTGGAGAACGCGCGCACGCGCCTCCCCTTCCCGGGCGTGGCCGCGTTCTACCGCGCGCTGCAGGCGGCGGTGCCGGGCGCCACGGGCGGCGGGGGCGCGCAGGGGAACCCGATCTTCTACGTCTCCAGCTCCCCGTGGAACCTGTACGACGTGATCGCGGACTTCCTGGAGGCGCAGGCGATCCCCGCGGGGCCGCTGCTGCTGCGCGACTGGGACATCGGCCCGTCGCTGCGCAGCAACAAGGGGCACAAGCTGGCGCGCATCCGCGAGGTGCTGGCGACCTACCCGTCGCTCCCCTTCCTGCTGGTCGGCGACAGCACGCAGGAGGACCCGGAGATCTACGGCGCGCTGGCGCGCGAGTCCCCGGGGCGCGTGCTGGCGATCTACATCCGCGACCCGCACCGCGACGCGACGCGGCGCGCCGCGATCCAGGCGCTCGCCGAGGACGTGCGCGCCACCGGCGCGACGCTGGTGCTGGCCGACGACACGCTGGCGGCGGCGAAGCACGCGGCGCTGCACGGCTGGATCGCGCCGTCGGCCGTCGCCGAGGTCGAGGCGGCGTCGCGGGCCGAGGCGGCGCGCGCGGTGGCCGAGCGTCGCGGCGCGGCGGAGGAGACGCCGGGCGTGCCCGCCGAGCCTGCGGCGGCGGAGGCGACGCTGGTGGTGGACGAGCAGGTCTCGCGGTCGGATCTCGGAAAATCCTAGACAGGATTCACAGGAGACCGGGGGAGAGACTTCAGACTCAAGTCTTTCCCCCGGTCTCCTGTAAATCCTGTCGAATGCTCTCCCTGTGGCGCCATCCGCCCCGCGGTCGACAACTTGCGCCACCGGCCGGGGCAGGCCGACGACCCACCCGTACCCCGTCCCGTCATGTCGCGCGCAGCCAGGTCCGGTGACACCGTCCACATCCACTACACCGGCACGCTCGCCGACGGGACGGAGTTCGACTCCTCGCGCGAGCGCGAGCCGCTCGCCTTCACCGTCGGCGCCGGGCAGGTGATCCCGGGCTTCGACGCCGCGGTGACCGGGATGGCCGTCGGGGACACGAAGACGGTCACCATTCCCGCCGACCAGGCGTACGGCCCCCTGCGCGACGAGCTGATCGTCGAGGTGCCGCGGGCCCAGGTGCCGCCGCAGATCGTGCCGCGGGTCGGGCAGCGGCTGCAGCTCGGGAGTGGCGACCGGGCGATGATGGTCGTCGTGCGCGAGGTGAGCGACGAGTCGCTGGTGCTCGACGGGAACCACCCGCTGGCGGGGGAGGACCTCACCTTCGCGCTCGAGCTGGTGGGCGTCGACGCCGAAACACCCGCCGGGCCGACCGCGTAGACCCTTCCATGCCGCAGCCCCAGTCGCCCGCCGCCCCGCCGCCCCCCGCCCTGCCGGGCGAGGCGCGGGTCGTCATCGGCACGCAGTCGATCGGCGTCCCGCGCAACGCGCGCGAGATGCGCGTCCTGCGCGCGCAGCGGTCGGAGATGTCGAGCCAGCTCAGCAACATCTCCAGCCGCCGCAAGGAGCTGCTGCGCGAGCTGGAGCGCGCCGAGGGGCCGGCCCGGCCGGGTCTGGAGGCGCGCATCCAGCTGCTCGACGAGCGCATCCTGCAGCTGGAGCGCTCGCTCGCCGAGACGGGGCAGCTGGTGCAGGCGGCGCCGGGGGAGGCGCTCGGCGTCCAGGAGCCGCGGGTGGTGCGGACGAACCGGAGCGGGATGGACCGCGGCGAGGTCGCCGCCCTCGGCATCGGGATGTCGGGGCTGGTGATGTTCCCGCTCGCCGTCGCCCTGGCCGTCCGCTTCGTGCGCCGCGGCAAGTACCCGCCGCCGCCGCGCGCCAGCCGCGAGGAGCAGGAGCGCATGCTGCGCATGGAGCAGGCGATCGACACCATCGCCGTCGAGGTCGAGCGCATCTCGGAGGGGCAGCGCTTCGTCACGCAGCTGCTCGCCGAGCCGCAGCGCGAGCCGGCCCGGCAGCTGGTCGACGGGTACCAGGCGCCGCGCTGAGCGCGTGCTGATCGCGCGCTGACGCCCGCCTGACGGGCGGGGCGTGGACGGACGCGCCCGCCGGGCGTAGCGTGGAGGAGCAGGCCCCCCTCCTCCCCGCCCGCCGATGCTCCGCTCCCTCCTGGCCGCCGCCGCGCTCGCGTGCGCCGGCGCCGCCCCGCTGGCCGCCCAGGCCGCGCACCGCCCCGCCGCCTGGCGCACCGTCCCCGACGTCGCCGGCACCCCCGACTCGGCGCTGGCCTTCGTGACCATGCCCCCGGGCTGGCACCTGACGGCGGAGGGGTCGGGCGGGGTGCTGTGGGACCCGGCGCACGCCGCGCCGGCCGGCGCGTTCGTGCTGGAGAGCGAGCAGTTCCTCTTCTCGCTGCGCCCGGGGACGGGGACCGGGCTGCTGGTGGGCGGCCGGTCGCTGGGCGCCGCCGACGCGCGCTGGACCGCGTTCGTGGTCGGGCCGGACGCGCGCTACCGCGTGCTGCGGCACGAGGGGGGCGCGACGCGCGAGCTGGTGCCGTGGACCGCGCACGCCGCGATCCCGCCGCACGAGGTCGGGAAGCCGAACGTCAAGCTGGTGCTCGGCGTCGCCGGCGACGCGCGCGTCGTGCGCTTCACCGTGAACGGCGCCGCGGTGGCCGAGCTGCCGCGGGCGACGGTGGCGCCGGAGGGGACGATCGGGCTGCGCGTGGAGCCGGGGGCGAACGCGCACGTCGCGACGCTCACGCTCGACGGGAAGAACGTCGCGCCGGCGGGCGCGTCGCACTGACGGGCGGCTGACTCGACGGCAGAGCACTGGCCGTCGTCTTGCACCCACGCGCCGCCCCAATTCACGGCGGCGCACATGACGAGCAGGCGGTGGTGCGGAGCGCGGCTCCGCGGCGTGGCGGCGGTCGTGGCGGCGGTGGCGGCGGCCGGGTGCCGGGAGGCGCACGAGCGCGCCCCCGGCGCGGACAGCGCGACGCTCGCGGGGGCGGTCGCGGAGCACG
>NZ_JARGEK010000152.1 GCF_029211165.1 Roseisolibacter sp. H3M3-2 | reverse complement strand
CGGTCACGGCGGCGGCGGGGTAGCGGCCGCGGGGGCGCACGCGGCCCCCACCGACGCGACGGGGCGCCACACCTCGCGGCGGAAGCGCGCGCCGACCAGCCCGCCCGCGGCGGCGCCGAGCAGCGGGAGCGGGTTCTGCTCGCCGCACGTCGCCTTCCAGCCGCAGTCGGCGACGGTGACGCCCACGCCGACGGCCCAGCCGAGCAGGATGCCGGGCACCGTGCGCCGCCCGGTGCGTCCCATGCTGCGCGAGAGCGCCAGCGTCGTGTCGAGCGCCGCGGTGTCGCCGCGCGTCGTCACCAGCCGCGGCGCGGCGCCGCCCCAGCCGAGCGCCTGCCCGGTGCGCGTGCGGCGGGTGGCCGGGTCGTGGGCGCGCACGCGCGCGCCGTCGTCGGCCGCGGCGGGGCGGGGGCGGAGGGCGGGCTGTGCCGCGACGACGACGACGGGCATGCGTGCACCCTGCGGGCGGGCGAGGGCGGCGGCAAGGGTCGGCGGCACTACATTGCGCGCGATGCGGACCTTCCTGCTCCTGCTCTGCGCGGCGCCGGCGCTCGCGGCGCCGCTGGCCGCGCATCCCGCGCCCCCGCGCGTACGGTCGGGGAGCGCGCGCGCCGACGGCACGCTGCTGTTCGGCAACGCCGAGCAGCGCGTGGTGGGCGCGCGGGGCGGGGTGGCGCGCGCCGACTCGACGCTCGAGGTCGACGCGTCGCTGCAGGTCCTGTACGGCGACGCCGCCGCCGAGGACCGGCCGCGCGAGGTGACGAAGCGGCTCTGGCTCGGCGCGCTCAGCGCCGACTGGCGCCCGTACGCGCCGTGGTCGCCGTTCGCGCTGGCGACGTACGAGTCGAACCTCGAGAAGCGCATCGCGTCGCGCGTCGCCTGGGGCGTCGGCGCCAAGCGGACCTTCGTGCGCAGCGCCCGCACCGAGGCGAGCCTCAGCGTCGCGCTGCTCGACGAGCGCACCGGCGCGCGCCCCGACCGCGACGCGGCCGCCGCGCCGCCGCGCGTGGTGCGCGTCACCCGCTGGTCGGCGCGCGCGCGCGTGCAGCACGGGCTCGACCGCCGGCTGCGCCTGTCGCACACGACCTTCTACCGGCCGCGCGTGCGCACCGCGGGCACCGACTTCGTGGTCGTGTCGACGTCGGAGGCGCGCTACGCGATGACGCGGGCGCTGGAGGCGTCGCTGTCGCTGCTGGTGAACCACGACAACCAGGCGCCGCGGCGCGGCGCCCGCGTGGCCACCGACGGCACGGTGCTGTTCGGGCTCGGCGCGCGCTGGTGAGCGGGGGGCGATGATTTCCGGGCCGGCTGGCCGTCCAAGGGGTGTACCGTCGCTCACTCACCGCCTTCCCGACCATGCGCCGCCTCGCCCTCCCCCTCCTGCTCGCCGCCGCCGTCGTGACCGCCCACGCGCAGCCGCCGGCCGGCGCCCGCGTCGCCGTGAACGGGATGCAGATGTACTACGAGGTCTCGGGCGCCGGCGACCCGCTGGTCGTGCTGCACGGCGCCTACATGAACGCGCCGGCGATGGGCGCGATCGTCCCGCTGCTCGCGAAGACGCACAAGGTCTACGTCGTCGAGCTGCAGGGGCACGGGCGCACGACCGACGTCGACCGCCCGATCACGTATCCCAACCTGGCCGACGACGTCGCGGCGTTCATGGACAAAGTCGGCCTCGCGCGGGCCGACGTGTTCGGCTACTCGATGGGCGCGGCGGCGGGGCTGCAGCTCGCCATCCGCCACCCGGCGAAGGTGAACCGCCTCGTCGCCGCGTCGGTGGCGTACGACGCGAAGGGGTGGCAGCCGGCGTTCGCGGCGTTCGTCCCGCAGATGACGGCCGACATGCTCCCGCCGATGCTGGAGCAGGAGTACCGCAAGCTGGCGGCGAACCCCAACGGCTTCCGCGCGCTGGCGCAGAAGCTGATCGCGCTCGAGAAGGAGCCGATGGCGTGGGAGGCGCAGGTGAGGGCGCTGAAGACGCCGGTGCTGGTGATCGCCGGCGACGCCGACGTCGCGACGCTCGAGCACTCCGTCGCCATGTTCCGCCTGCTCGGCGGCGGCGAGATGGGGGACATGGGGAAGCCGCTGGCGCCGTCGCGCCTCGCGATCCTCCCCGCCACCTCGCACACCGCCGTGATCACGCAGGCGCCGCTGCTGCACGCGCTGATCGAGCCGTTCCTGAGGAACGAGACGCCGAAGTCGATGTTCGGCGGCGAGTGACCGGCTAGCCGACGCGCCGCCGGCGGGCGAGGGCGAGCAGCGCCGCGCCGCCGGCGAGCAGCGTGAGCGTCGTCGGCTCGGGGACGACGGCGACCGCGGCGACGTTGTCGACGTCGAGCGTCGCGACGACCGCCGGCGCGGGCCCCGACGGGTCGAGCGGGTCGGGGCTGTGCGAGAGGCGGAGCAGCGTCGCGCTGGCGAGCGCGTCGGCGATCGCGCTCCCCGGGATCGGCGCGTTCGAGAGCCCGCCGATCAGGGGGAACACCACGCGCGTCCACCCGCTCCCCGCGGCGAGCGTCACCGGCACGGTGCTGTACGCGATGTCGGTCGGCCCCATGGCGCCAATCGTCTCGAGGAAGAGGCGCAGCGAGAGGTCGGTCATGCCGGCGTTGCGGACGTCCATCTGGATCGCGCCGACCCCGGCGGCGGTGTAGTTCCCGCCCCACTGCGCCGCGTTGAGGATGCTGAGGCGGCTCCCCTGCCCGCCCCCGCCGGTCGCGGTCAGCCGCATGAAGGCGTCGCCGACGCCGGCGGGGCCGCCGGTGGCGAGCACGGTCGCGGGGGTGGGCGGCACGCCCCCGGGGCCGCCGCCGTAAAACCACCCCTCGGCGGAGGGGCCGGTGAAGTCGTCGACCTGGCCGGCGGTGACCTGCGCGGCGGCGGGGGCGGCGGCGAACGCGACGGCGAGGACGGCGGAAAGCGTCGAGCGGCGTCTCATGACGGCCTCCGGTGAGGGGAGCACGAGGCGCTGCAAGGCGCGTGCAGCGACGTCAGCGCCCGCCGCGCCGCAGCACGCGCCCGGCGCGCGCGCCCGTCGGGGTGCCGCCGTCGACCGCGAGCACGCCGTTGACCACCACGGTGCCGATCCCGACCGGGTACTGGTGCGGCGCCTCGAACGTCGCGCGGTCGGACACCGCGGCCGGGTCGAAGACGACGACGTCGGCCGCCGCGCCGGCGCGCAGCACGCCGCGGTCGCGCAGCCCGAGCCGCGCCGCCGGCATCCCGGTCATCTTGTGCACCGCCTGCTCCAGCGTCAGCAGCCGCTGCTCGCGCACGTAGCGCCCGAGCACGCGCGGGAAGGTGCCGTAGGCGCGCGGGTGCGGGTGCCCGTCGCCGGGCGTCGAGAGGCGCCCGTCGGAGGCGATCATCGTCTGCGGGTGGCGCATGATGCGCGCGACGTCGCCCTCGTCGAGCACGTGGTAGATCGCGTTCGCGCCCCCCTGCCGCATCGCGTCGAGCACGAGCGTCGCCCCGTTCTCCGGCGTCGGCGCGAGCCCGCGGCGGTCGGCCCAGTCCTTCAGCGTCTTCCCCTCCAACGTGCGGTCCCACGACACGCGGGAGAACTGCACGCGCGACAGGTCGCCGCCGCCGCGGTCGTTGAGGATGTTGAACACGATCCCGCGCACGACCGAGTCCTTCAGCGCGGGCTCGGCGAGCCGCCGCGCGAACGCCGAGTCGCCGCCGGCCATCGCCCACGCCGGCACGAGCACGCCGAGGTTGGTGTGCGTCGCGGTGTAGGGGTACTGGTCGACCATGACGTCGGTGCCGGCGCGGCGCGCGCTGTCGACCATCGCCAGCGTGCGCACGCTCTGCCCCCACATCTGCCGCCCGACGGCCTTGTGGTGCGTGAGCACGACGGGGACGCGCGCGCGGCGCCCGATCTCCATCGCCTCGGCGACCCCCTCGAACAGCCCGAGCCCCTCCTTGCGCAGGTGCGACGTGTAGATGCCGCCCGAGTCGGCGGCCGCGCGCGCCAGCGCCACCACCTCGTCGGTGGTCGCGTACGTCCCCGGCAGGTAGAGCAGCCCGGTCGACAGCCCGAAGGCCCCCTCGCCCATCGCCCCCGCCACGAGCGCGCGCATGCGCGCCAGCTCGGCGTCGCTCGGCGCGCGGTCGCTCATGCCGAGCACCGCGCGGCGCACGTCGTTGTGCCCGACGAGGAACGCGACGTTCGCGCCGGGGCGCGCCGCCGTCACCGAGTCGAGGTACGGCGCCAGCGGCAGCGGCGACCCGCCGTCGGGGCCGCCCAGCGCGAGCGTGACGCCCTGCTGCAGCGCGCTCCGCATGTCGGAGAGCCGCAGCAGCGGGTCGAGGTGCGCGTGCAGGTCCACGAACCCGGGCGCGACGACCTTCCCCGACGCGTCCACCACGCGCTTCGCCCCGTCGCGCGGCAGGGCGGGGGCGACGGCCACCACGCGGTCGCCGCGGATCGCCACGTCGGCGCGGACGCCCGGGGCGCCGGTGCCGTCGACCACCGTGCCGCCGGCGATCAGGAGGTCGTAGGGCTCGGCGCTCGGGCGTGCGGCGCCGCTGGTGCAGGCCGCGAGACTGATGGCGAGGAGATAGCGTCGCATCGCGCGATGCTAATGCTCGGCAACAGCTTTAGACAGGATTAACAGGAAACCGGGGGAAGGACTTCAGCCTCGAGTCTTTCCCCCGGTTTCCTGTTAATCCTGTCTGCACTTCGCTCAGCAATGTTCCAGCGGAAGCCTGAACCGGTCGAGTCGCACGTCGTGCTCGACCACCCGCTCGGCGGCCAGCGCGACGAGCTGCGCGCGGACGACCGACTCGTCGAGCCGTGCGAGGAACGCGATCTCGGCGGCGGAGCGCCAGAGCGCGTCGCGCATGGCGTCGGCGAGCAGCGCGGGAACGCGGGGGCGGGCGGCGAAGGCGGCGCGGCGCGCGGTGTCGAGCGCCGGGGGGTGCGTGGGGGCGAACATGGCGCGTCGGGTGAGGGGAGGAGGGCGGGACTCTCCCTTCCCGATGCGCGCGAACCGCCCGCTACGCGACAGCGCGGCTGCGCGCCAGCAGCCCGCCGAACGCCACGCGCGCGCGCGGCTCGGCGTCGTCGTCCTCGAGCAGCTTCAGCGAGTGCTTGAACGTCATCACCACGCCCATGAACTCGAACGCGAACTGCGTCGGGTCGACGTCGCGGCGGAAGTGCCCCTCGTCGACCGCGAGGCGGCAGGCGCGCTCGATCGTCGCGCGCCAGGCGCGCTGGGCGCGCACGAGGGCGTCGCGGACGTCGCCGGGACGGTCGTCGTACTCCTCGGCGAGCGCCATGAAGATGCAGCGGTTCCCGCCCAGCGCCGGCGGGCGCTCGTCGGCCGACTCGGCGCGGATCTCCCCGCGCACCCAGCGGAGGAACCCCTCGAACAGCCCCTGCACCCGCGGCTCCCCGCGCGGCAGCGCCAGGGCGGGGCGCACGACCGTCAGCGCGAACCACGCCTCCGCCTCGGCGACCACCGCCAGCTGCAGCGCCTCCTTGGAGCGGAAGTGCGCGAACAGCCCGCTCTTCGAGAGGTCGAGCTCGGTGGCGAGCGTCCCCAGCGTCACCCCCTCCAGCCCCACGTCGAGGGCCATGGTGAGGGCGGTGTTGACGATCTCGCGGCGGGTGCGGAGTCCCTTGCTCATGTGCTCCGAAGATAAGAACGACCGGTCGTGCTTGCAAAATAGCACGATCGGTCGTATTGTCGCCCCATGACGACCGCCATGGACCTTCTCTGGCCCGCCGAGCCGGCGCGGGCCCCCCGCCGCCGCCCGGCCGCGCGCGGCGAGCGCCTCCTGCGGGCCGGCCTCGCCCTCGCCGACCGCGTGGCCCCGGCGGTCGCCGAGTGGGAGGCGGCCCGGCTGTTCACCACGCCGCGCCCCCGCCGGCCGCGCGACCCGGTGGTCGAGGGGGTCGACGCCAGCCCGCGGGCGTTCGTCGCCGCCGGCTTCCCGATGGTCGGGTGGAGCTGGGGGGAGGGGCCCGCCGTCCTCCTGGTCCACGGATGGAACGGGCGCGCCGCCGACATGGCGCCGCTCGCCGGGGCGCTGGTCCGCGCCGGCTTCCGCGCGGTGGCGGTCGACCTCCCGGCGCACGGCCGCTCCCCCGGCCGTCGCACCTCGGTCGCCGAGTGGGCCGCGGCGCTCCCCGCCCTCGGCGAGCAGCTCGGGCCGCTCCGCGCGATCGTCGGCCACTCGCTCGGCGGGGCCGCGATCACGCTGGCGCTGGAGGCCGGGCTCCGCGCCCGCGGCGCCGCCCTCGTCGCCCCCGCCCGGCGCCCCCACGAGTACGTCGCCCGCCTCGGCACCTACCTCGGGCTCCCGCACCGCCTCGACGGCATCGTGCGCCGCATCGAGACGCGCGTCGGGCGCGACCTCGACTGGTTCGACACCACCCGCGCCGCCGCCGGCCTCGCCCTCCCCGCGCTGGTGCTGCACGACCCGCACGACGACGACGTCCCCTGGTCGCACGGCGCCGCGCTCGCCGAGTCCTGGCCCGGCGCGCGCCTCGTGCCGACGCCGGGGGAGGGGCACTACGACATCCTCGGGGCCGACGTCACGCTGGAGCGAGTGACCGAGTTCGTGCGCGGGTTGGACTCCTAGCGGCGGGCGCTGCGGGCTGCGGGCTGCGGGTTCGGAATCCGCAGCCCGCAGCCCGCAGCGCCCGCCCTACTTCGCTCCCGCGAGGGCCGCCACCAGGACTGCCGCCCACTGCGGCCCCACGTACCCCTTCGGCGTGTCGTCGTAGCTCTCGGCCAGCGAGTGCGCGCCGCGCCCGCGGCCGCCGCCGTCGATCGTCACCGCCGGGATCCCCATCCCGATCGGCACGTTCGAGTCCGTGCTCGACGCGCTCAGGTCGGACGTCTCGCCGAGCGCGCGCGCGGCGCCGAGCGCGGCGCGGACGATCGGGGCGTCGTCGCGCTGCGAGCCCGCGGGGCGGATGCCGATCGTGTCGTAGGTCGCCGCCAGCGCCGCCGTCGAGCGGGGCCAGCGCGCCTTCTCCTCGGCGACCGCCGCGTCCACCGCCGCGCGCATGCGCTTGTCGAGGTCCGCCAGCGACGCCGCGTCCTCGGAGCGCATGTCGATGTCCATCGACACCTCGGCGGGGATCGAGTTCACGCTCTGCCCGCCGCGCAGCAGCGAGACGCTGAACGTCGTGCGCGGGTCGGCGGGCGTCTGCAGGTCGGCGATCTTGGCCACCGCGCGGCCGAGCGCGTGCGCCGGGTTGGGCATGCCGAACGCGCCGTAGCTGTGCCCGCCCGGGCCCTTGAACGTGATCTTGTAGCGGTTGCTGCCGACCGCCTTGTGCGTGACGCCGAAGCCCGTGCCGTCGACCGAGATGAAGTAGTCGACCTGGTTCTTCAGCGTCTCGTCGAACAGGCGGCGCACGCCGCGGAGGTTCCCCTCGCCCTCCTCGCCGACGGTGCCGACGAAGAGGATCGTCCCGGGCGTGCGCACGTTGTTCTGCTGGAACGCGCGCGCCACCGACAGCAGCACCGCCAGCCCGCGGCAGTCGTCGCCGATGCCGGGCGCGGTCAGGCGCGGCGCGCCGTCGGGCGCGGTCTCGCGCTTCACCTTCACGTCGGTCCCCTCGGGGAACACCGTGTCGAGGTGCCCCGAGAGCACGACCGTCGGCCCGTCCTGCGCGGTGCCCGGCCGCTCGCCGATCACGTTCCCCTCGGCATCCACGCGCACCGAGCGGAGGCCGAGCTGCTCGAAGCGGCGCTTCAGCTCCTGCCCGCGCGCCTGCTCCTTGAACGGCGGCGCCGGGACCTCGCAGATCGACGCCTGCTGGTCGAGCGTCCACGCGTTCGTCGCCTTCAGCGAGTCGAGGGCGCGCTTCATCGCCGGCAGCGCGGCCACGCGCGCCGGGTCGGACGGGGGCGGCGCGTCCTTGCGGACGGGCTGCGCGAGGAGCGACGCCGCGGGGGCGGCGAGGAGCAGGGCGGGGAGGAGGCGGCGCATGGCGACGGGAGCGGGCGGTCGGTGGGGACGCAGCAACGATACAACGGCGCGCGCCCGCCGTGCGCTGGTCGCCGCGGCCCGCCGCCGCGCGCGAAGGAGCGGCAGCCCCCCTCGGCGGCCGCGACCGCCCGGCGCGCCGCCCCGCCGCGCGGGCCCACGCGCAGCAGCATCCCGCCCAGCCGCTCGTCGTCGGTGCCGATCGCCAGCGCGCCCCCGCCGAGCGGCGCGACCGCCTCCGCCTTGCGGTCGTCGAGGCGCACGAGCGGGGCGGTCGGGGGCGCGCGGCGGAGCGACGGCGCGCCGCCCGCGACGGTCAGCGTGCCGATCACCGTCCCCGCCGGCGCGAACGGCCCGCGCCCGCCGCCGTCCGACGCCGACGCGACCAGCACCGTGTCGCCGACGAGCGCGAGGACGGACACGTGGCGCAGCTCGGGCGCCGTCGGCCACGCGGCGCGCACCGTGTCGAGCACGCGCAGCGCCAGCGCGCCGCCGTCGCCGGCGAGCGCCCCCCAGCGCAGCACGCCCGCGCGCGCGTCGCCGCCGCGGTCCCCCCACACGCCGAGCAGCGTGTCGGCGCGCGCGGGGAGCGCGAGCGCGCCGAACCCCTCGTACGCGGCCTTCGCGCCGGCCGTGTCGGCGGCCCGCCGCGTCGAGCGCGACGCGGTACACGACGCCGGCGCTCGTCACGGCGAGGAAGTCGCGCGCCGCGCGCGGCGCGCGCGCCCCCGCCTCGAGGTCGGCGGGGACGCTGTCGGGCGCCGCGGCGGGGGCGGCGGCGTGGCGCGCGCGCTGCGCCGCGTCGTAGCGCCATGCCACCGCGCGGTACGCCGTCGCGCCGCCGTCGCGCACGAGCAGCGCGAGGCGCTGCTCGCCCGGGCGCCGGTTGTCGTGCAGCAGCAGGAGTGTGTCGCCGCCCCCCGCCGCCAGCGCGCCGATCCCGCACCGGCGCCCCTCGCCGACGCGCGTCCACGACGCGGCGTCGTCGTCCGGCGCCGCGGCGCGGCAGGCGGCGAACGCCGCGCACAGCGCCGTGCGCAGCGCCGCGCGCTCCGCGCGCGCTACCGCCGCTCCAGGGGCGCCGTCCACACGTCGCTCTCGCGCTCGGCGAGCGCGAGGAAGAGGCGGCGCCCGTCGGTCGAGAACTCGGGGCGCGCCGGCGCCAGGCGCGCGTCGGCGAGGCGCGCCAGCAGCCGCGGCGCGGCGCCGTCGAGCGGGACGCGCCAGAAGGTCGTCGCGCCCGACGCCTCGTTCGCGCTCACGACGAGCGCGCGCCCGTCGGGGAGCCAGCGCGCGTACGTCGCCAGCGCGCCGCCGAGCCGCGGGTCGCGCGGCGCCACCACGGTGCGGGCGGCGCCGCCCGGGTCGAGCACGCGCACCTCGGTGCCGCGCAGGAAGGCGAGGCGCGCGCCGTCGGGCGACCACTGCGGCGTGTTCCCGTCGCCGCCGGGGAGCGCGCGCGCCGCGCGCCAGGTCGAGTCGCCGGTGCGCTCCGTCTCGTACAGCTGCCACCGCGGCCCGACGTCGCGGTAGAACGCGAGCCGCCGGCCGTCGGGGGAGAGCGCGGGGGAGTGCGACTCGACGCGCGCGCCCGGCTCGACGAGGTGCGGCGCGCCGCCCTCGGCCGGCATCACGGCCGCGCGGCGCACCCCGCCGGCGATCGTGTAGAACGCGAGCCACCGCCCGTCGGCCGACCAGCTCGGGCGGAAGTCGTCGCCCGGGAGCTCGACCAGCGGCTCGGGCTCGGCGCCGGGCGCGTCGAGGCGCAGCCGCCAGAGGTCCTGCCGTCCGGAGCGGTCGGAGTCGTAGACGAGCGTGCGCCCGTCGGGGGAGACGGCGGGGCCCTCCACCGTCTGGTCGCCGTGCGTCACCTGCACGGCGTCGCGCATCGTGCTCGGCCCGTCGCCGCCGATCGGGAGGGCCCACACGTTGGCGCGCATGCGCAGCACCCCGAACGCCAGCGTCCCCCCGCCGCGCGTGGCCGCCACGACGTGCGCGCCGAGCGCGGTGGTGAGGCGCGCCGGGGCGCCCGCCGGCGCGCCGTCGCCGTCGAGCGCCAGCGTGTAGAGGTCGCGCGGCCCGTCGCGCCCCGACACGAAGGCGAGCGTGCGCGCGTCGAGCCAGGTCGGGCTGGTGTTGAGCGCCGTCTCGTCGGTGAGCGCGCGCGGCGGGGCGCCCCCGTCGGCGGCGAACAGCCAGAGCGAGCTGGGGGCGAGGTTGCCGAGGCGCGCGACCCCCATCTGCCACGGCAGCGCGCCGTAGACGAAGCCCGGGTTCCCCTGCACGGCGGCGATCCACCGCCCGTCGGGGGACCAGGCGAGCGAGTGCGGCCACCACGCGGCGCCGACCGCGCGCGGCGCGCCGCCGGCCGCGTCGCGCACGTACACCGTGTCGCCGACGCCGTAGGCGATCCGCGCGCCGTCGGGCGACCAGTCGGCGTAGCCGGCCAGGCGCATCGTGTCGGCGGGGGGCGCGACGACCTGTCGCGCCGCGCCGCCGAGCGTCGGGACCACCCAGAGGGCGCGCCCGGCCTGGAAGAGCAGGCGCGCCCCGTCGGGGGACCAGCGCGGGCGGCGGTGCGGCCCCGGGAGGTCGCCCGAGACGACGATCGCGCGTCCGCCGTCGAGCTGGCGCACGTGGATGCGCATCGCGTCGTCGGGGCCGGCCGCGTAGGCGACCAGGCGGCCGTCGGGCGACACGACGGGATCGACCTCGAGCCCTGCCTCGAAGGTGACGCGCCGCGGGGCGCCGAGGGCCGGGGCGGGCGGGGGCGCGGTGCGGCGCGGGGCGACCACGGCCAGCGCGGCGCCGACGACGCCGAGCGCGGC
>NZ_JARGEK010000151.1 GCF_029211165.1 Roseisolibacter sp. H3M3-2 | reverse complement strand
GCCTTCTGGGCGGCGGGCGCCGACGCCGGCACCGCGGGCGCGGGCGCGCGCGGCGCGCTGTCGCTCGGCCGCGCGGGGGCGGACTCCTTCGGCCGCCCCGGGAGCGCGACCGTCTCCAGCGCCGCGACGTCGGCCGGCGGCGCGAGCAGCACCTCGTCCCTCGGCTCCAGCCCGCGGACGACGACGACCTCGTTGTCGTTCATCGTGCCGGTCTCGATCTCGGCGCGCACCACCGACCCGCCGCGGCGGCGGAACACGAAGGTGCGGCCGCTGTCGGCCTGCACCGCCTCGAGCGGGATGTAGCGCGCGCGCTTGATCGTCGCCGTCTCGACCGCGTTGGCCGTCGTCATGCCGGGGCGCAGCGTGGTGTCGGCCTGCGTGAGCAGCACCTTCACCTCGAAGACCTTGGCGTCGGTGTTCGGGCGCTGCTCGCCGACGTTGGCGACCGCGGTGACCTTGCCGGTCAGCACCTTGGACGGGTCGGAGTCGAGGGTGAGGCGCACCCCCTGCCCGACCGCGAGCTTCCGCACGTCGATCTCGTTCACGTACGTGATCGACTCCATCTGCGTCAGGTCGGGGAGCGTGGCGACCGTCGGGTCCCACGGCGAGACCTGCGAGCCCACGACCTTCTTCCGCCCGTTCCACTCCTTCTGGTAGATCACCATGCCTGGCGCCGGCGCCTTGATCGTGAAGGCCGCGACGACGTCCTGCACCGTCTTCAGCGTGTTCTTCTGGCGGTCGAGGTCCGCGCCGACCTCGCGCATCTTGGCGATCGCCTGCTGCGTCTTGGTCTGGTAGTCGCGCTTCGCCTGGGCCAGCGCGCGGTCGGCCTTCTGCAGGTCGATCTCGGTCTGCCGGCGGACGCTGGGCGCCTCGTACTGCGCCTGCTCCTTGGCGATGCGCTTCTCCTCGAGCGCGAACTCCAGCGTGCGCAGCTCCTCGCGCGCCTTGGAGAGGTTGAGCGTCGAGTCGAGCTGCGCCTGCGTGTACTGCGCGTCGGCCTTCTGCACGGCGAGGCCGACCTCGTTCAGCTTGGAGGCGGCGGCGCCGCGGTCGAGCTCCGCCACCACGTCGCCCTCCTTCACGACCGTCCCCTCGGGGACGAGCGACGCGATCTTGATCGGCTGGAAGAGCTGCGCCTGGGGGAGGTTGCCCGGCCCCTGGATCTGGACCGACTTCACCGCCCGCAGCTCGCCGGTGGTCGTGATCGTGACCTTGAACTCGCCCTCCTTCACCGCGACGACCAGCGGGTCGTCCTCGGTCTCCGAGGCGCCGAGCGTGCGCCAGGTGACGAGGCCGACGGCGACGACGGCGGCGGCGCCCAGGCCGAGGAGGATGGGGCGGGAACGCGGGAGGCGCATCGGAACGCGGGGGGACGGCGGGGGGAGGCCGCTGAGCGTCGCGGCCGACGGCCGCTACGATGGCGCACGGTACGGCGTCGCGAAAGAGCGGCCCGCCCCGTGTTCCGACGCTTCGACACGCGCCGGGCGCCGATGGTTGCGACCGTGGGGCGCCCGGCGAGGGGGTTCCGGCGGGCTGGACGGTCGGCGCCACGGGACCACGGCTTGCAGCCGGGGGCGCCGCACACCCACGGTCACCACGGCACCCACGGAGGAATCATGGCGAACCAGTCCGACTACGCGGCGGCACTCCAGAAGGCGGGCGTCAACGTCTACGGGCTCCAGGTCAGCGGCGCGCAGGTGAGCGGCACCGTCGGCTCGGGCGAGGACCGGCTGAAGGCCGTCTCGGCGATCCAGTCGGTCCAGATGGACGCGCAGGTCAACATCCAGGTGAACGAGGGCTTCGCCGACAAGGGGTCCGGAAACGCGACCGCCGGCCGCACCTACACGGTGAAGGCCGGCGACACGCTCTCGAAGATCGCCAAGGAGGTCTACGGCGACGCCGGGTCGTGGAAGAAGATCCACGAGGCCAACCGGGCCGCGATCCCGAACCCGGACCTGATCCACCCGGGGCAGGAGCTGCAGCTGCCGTGAGGCGGCAGGCGCCGGGGCGAGCCGGCGGCGGTCAGACCGCCACCGGCTCCTCCGCCGCCGGCTCCTCGGCGACGTCCCACTCGTTGGCGCACTTGAGGCACTTGCGGTAGTTCCCGCGCGTCTTGTTCGACTTCGCCTCGGCGCCCTCGTACCCGCACTCGGGGCAGACGTCCTTCACGGGCTTGTCCCAGACCACGAAGTCGCAGTTCGGGTAGTTCTCGCAGCCGTAGAAGATCTTCCCGCGCGCCTTGGAGCGCCGCTGCGAGATGTCGCCGCCGTCCTTGGGGCACTTCACCCCGGTCGGCATGGCGCGGGTGCCGCGGCACTTCGGGAAGCGGCTGCAGCCGAGGAAGTCGCCGCTCTTCCCCTGGCGCAGGTACATCGGCGCGCCGCACTCGGGGCACAGGTACTCGGTGACCACGGGCGGCTTGCGCTCGCCGGTGATCGGCCGCGTGTACTTGCAGGCCTTCGGGTGGTTCTCGCAGGCGACGAACGGGCCGAAGAAGCCGGCCTTCGGCACCAGCCGCCCGCCGTCCTCGGGGCACCGCTCGTTCTCGAGCGCCGACAGGTCGTACGCCTCGGCGATGAGCAGGTTGTCGTCGCCGACGTGCAGCTCCTCCTTGAACGGCTCCCAGAACTCGCGGAGCGCGGTGCGCCAGTCGACGTCCCCGCCCTCGACGCGATCGAGGTCGCCCTCCATGCGCGAGGTGAACTGCACGTCGAAGATGGCCGGGAACTTCTTGACCATCACCTTCTCGACGCTCTCGCCGAGGGGCGTGGGGAAGAAGCGCCGCTGCTCGAGCAGCACGTAGCGGCGGTCGGCGAGCACGCTGATGATCGACGCGTACGTCGACGGGCGGCCGATGCCGAGGCGCTCCAGCTCCTTGACCAGCGAGGCCTCGGAGAAGCGCGGCGGCGGCTGCGTGAAGTGCTGCTGCGGGACGATCGCCTTGACCGGCACCCGCTCCCCCTCGTCGAGCACGGGGAGCGCCTGCTCGTCCTCGAGCGCGACGGCGTCGCCCTCCTCGCGGGCCTCGCGGTAGAGCGCCAGGAAGCCCTGGAACTTCACCACGCTGCCGGTCGCGCGGAACGTGAAGGCGTCCATCGCGAAGTCGACGGTCGTGGTGTCGAAGACGGCGGGGGCCATCTGCGACGCCATGAAGCGCTTCCACACCAGCTCGTAGAGCTTCAGCTGGTCCGGCGAGAGGTACTTGCGCACCAGCTCCGGGCGGCGCGCCGGGTCGGTGGGGCGCACGCCCTCGTGCGCGTCCTGCGCGTTGGTCTGCTTGGTCGTGCCGTAGAGCTGCGGGTCGGGCGCCAGGTAGTCGGCGCCGAACAGCGTGCGCAGGTGCTCGCGCGCCGCCGCGGCCGCGCTCTCGGCGACGCGCGTCGAGTCGGTCCGCATGTACGTGATGAGGCCGACCCCGCCCTCGGGGCCGAGCTCGATCCCCTCGTACAGGTCCTGCGCGAGCCGCATGGTGCGCTTGGAGCCGAAGCCGAGCTTCTTCGCCGCCTCCTGCTGCAGCGTCGAGGTGGTGAACGGCGCCTGCGGGTTCTTCCGACGCTCGCGCCGCTTGACCTCGGTCACCGGGAAGACGTCGCGACCGCGCAGCGCCGCGAGGATCGCGTCGGCCTGCTGCTGGTTCGAGATCTCGGGCTTCTTCCCGTCGACGTGGTGCAGCTTGGCCTGGAACGGGGTGCCGCCCTTCTCCAGCTGCGCGGTGATCGACCAGTACTCGACCGGGACGAACGCGCGGATCTCGCGCTCGCGCTCGACGATGAGGCGGAGCGCCACCGTCTGCACGCGCCCGGCGGAGAGCCCCTTCTTCACGGTCTTCCAGAGGACCGGGCTCGCCTTGTAGCCGACGAGGCGGTCGAGGACGCGCCGCGCCTGCTGCGCGTCGACCTTGTGCGCGTCGATGTCGCGCGGCTCGGCGACGGCCCGCTGGACGGCGTCCTTCGTGATCTCGTGGAAGAGCACGCGCCGGATCGGCACCGCGGGGGCGGCCGAGGCGGCCGCGCTCCGGCGGCGCGCGGGCGGCGCGATGAGCTGGTGCACGTGGTGCGCAATCGCCTCCCCCTCGCGGTCCGGGTCGGTGGCGATCAGCACCTCGCGCGCCTCCTTCGCGGCCGCCTTCAGCTCGGCGATCGTCTTCTCCTTGCCGGCGATCGGCTCGAGCGTGACGTCGAAGTCCTTCTCGGGGTCGACGCCGAGCTTCTTCTCCGGCAGGTCCATGATGTGGCCGACCGTCGCCCGCACCTTGTAGCCGCGGCCGAGGTACTTGCCGATCGTCTTGGCCTTCGCCGGGGACTCGACGATGACGAGCGAGGTGGAGCCCGGCGGCGCCTCCTCCTCGTGCTCGGCCGGCTCGGCCGCGGCGCCGCGGGCGCGCGTCGCCCGCTTGGCCGTCGTCTTCTTGGTCGCTGCCTTCTTGGTGGCCATGATCCTCAGTGTACCGTCGGGGACTCGGCCGGGCCGCCGAACGCGCCGTCGAGCAGCGTGCGGAGGTCGTCGACCGCGATGCGTCCATCTATCTGAACGAGCGCGCGCTCGATCACGTGTTCGAGCTCGGCGACCGACCAGCCGGCGGTCGCGCGGTGCTGCAGCAGCCACGCCCACGCGTCGGGCTCGAAGCGGGCGCGTTCGTGCGGCGCGGCCACGCGGAGCGGCGGCAGGGCCGCCGGCGCGGGGCGCGCGGGTGGGGCGGAGGCGATCGGCGCGGCGGCCGCGGACTCCGCGTCGTCGGCCAGGTGCGGCGCCTGGAAGGCCGCCAGCACCTCGTCGAGCCGCGGGCCGTCGTAGCCGCGGGCGGCCAGGTAGACCCGCACCGCGCGGAGGTCGGCGGCGTCGCGGAACCGCTCGCGCAGCTCGCGCAGCAGGGGCCGGAGCCCCTGGTCGCGCGCCGCCTCGTCCCGGTCCGTCATCCGTCTCCCTCCGCCTCTCGGATCAGCGCCGCCGCGCGGTCGGCGACCTCGGCGGGCGTGCGCCCGTCGGTGTCGATCGTCAGCGCCGCCCCCTCGTAGGCCGCGCCCCGCCGGTCGAGCAGCGCGCGGAGCGCCGCCAGCGGGTCGGCCGCCGCCGCGAGCAATGGGCGTCCGGCGACGCCGTCTCCCATCCTGGCGAGCGCGGCCTCGGGCGCCGTCCTGAGATAGATGATACGCCCGCCCTCCCGCAAAGGTGCCGCCCCGGGGTTGAGCAGCCAGCCGCCCCCCGGCGCGATCACCGCCGGCGCCGACCTCGCGAGCTCGACGGAGAGCTCGGCCTCTCGGACGCGGAAGCCCGCCTCCCCCTCCCGTTCGAAGATGACCGGGATGGGAAGCCCCGCCCTAAGCTCGAGCTCGGCGTCGACGTCCACGAAGGGGCGGCCGAGTCGCGCGGCGAGGAGGGGGCCGACGGTGCTCTTTCCCGAGCCGGGCAGTCCGACGAGGATCACGTGACCGGCGGTCACGCCGGCTCGACCGCGTCGGGCAGCCGCTGGCGGACGTGGGCGACGTACCCCTCGACGTTCCGGCGCAGCTCGCCGAGCGAGTCGCCACCGAACTTCTCGAGGACGGCCTGGGCGAGGACGAAGGCGGCCATGGCCTCCGCGATGACCCCCATCGCCGGGACCGCGGTCACGTCGCTCCGCTCGGCGGCCGCCGCGGCGGGCTCGGCGGAGCGGACGTCGATCGTCTGGAGGGGGCGCATCAGCGTCGAGATCGGCTTCATCGCCACGCGGACCAGCAACGGCTCGCCGTTGGTCATCCCGCCCTCCAGCCCGCCGGCGCGGTTGGTCAGGCGGCGGACGTTGCCCGACCGCTCGCGCCCGGGGGCGAGGGCGATCTCGTCGTGGACGTCGGAGCCGCGGCGGCGCGCCGCCTCGAAGCCGAGTCCGATCTCGACCCCCTTCACGGCCGGGATCGAGAGCATCGCCTGGCCGAGCCGGCCGTCGAGCTTGCGGTCCCAGCTCACGTGGGAGCCCAAGCCGACCGGGAGCCCGGTGGCGACCACCTCGACGATGCCACCGAGGGTGTTGCCGGCCCGCTTGGCCTCGTCGATCCGGCCGACGATCTCCGCCTCCGCCGACGGGTCGAGGACGCGGACCGCGGAGGCGTCGGCGACCGCGTTGACGTCGGGCGGAAGCTCGGCGACCTCGACGTCCACGCCGCCGAGGTGGACGACGTGGCTCCCGATGCGGACGCCCAGCTCGTCGAGCAGGCGGCGGCAGATCGCGCCCGCCGCGACCCGCATGGTGGTCTCGCGGGCGGAGGCGCGCTCTAGGATGTCGCGGGCGTCGGCGCGGTCGTACTTGAGGACGCCGGTGAGGTCGGCGTGCCCGGGGCGGACGCGGGTGAGGGAGCGACGGCGGGGGTCCGGGTCGCCCTCCCGCGGGGCCGGGTCCATCACGTCCTGCCAGTTCTTCCAGTCCGAGTTGCGGACCAGCATGGCGATCGGGCTGCCGACCGTCTCGCCGGCGCGGACGCCGGAGAGGAACTCCGCGCGATCGGTCTCGATCTGCATGCGGCGCCCCCGCCCGTACCCCTGCTGCCGGCGCGCCAGGTCGGCGTCGACGTGCTCCGCGAGGAGCGGCAGCCCGGCGGGGACCCCCTCCAGCACGGCGACGAGCGCCGGGCCGTGGGATTCGCCGGCGGTGGTGAAGTGGAGGGGGGTCATGGCGCGGACGGGCTCGCGGGGGGTCGGCGGGGGCGGGAGGGTCGCAAGGTAACAGCGTCGCGTCCGGCACCACCCCGCGCCGGGCGCGGCCGGCCGGGGGCGGAACGGCGACGGCGCCGGCCCCCGGGGAGGGGCCGGCGCCGGGCGCCGGGTGGGGCAGCCGCGGTCAGCGCGGCGGTCAGCGCGGCGTGCAGCCCGAGGTGAACTGGCGCTCGAGCGGGATCACCACCACCCCGCGGGCCGAGGCGCCGACCAGGACGATCTGGCCGTTGGAGCGGAGCGAGGCCTTGATCGGGCCGACGATCGGGTCGCGGACCTCGATGCTCCCCAGCTTCTGGTAGCAGTAGCTGTCGTAGACCTCGATCTGCGGCGTCATGCTCGCCGAGAAGGCGAGGCGGCGGCCGATGTCGGTCTGGTTCGACCCGGAGCCGGAGTTCTGCGGGTGGAAGTCGAAGCCCGCGTTCGGCCCGCCGGTCGTCTGCATGAGCCCCTGCAGGCGGAGGTTCGGGTCGATGATGTAGGTCGAGTCGCCGCGGATCGCCGAGAGCGCGCCGTCGAAGTTGATGGCGACCCCCTTCACGGTGGCGAAGGTGTTGGCGATGAAGTCGGAGACGTCGCGCGGCCCGGAGACGCCGAGGTCGATGAACGGGATCGCGAAGCGGTATGACCGGCCGCCGATCAGGACGTCCTGGGCGATGCCCGGGTCGGCCTCGTAGCCGATCGCCCGGCTCCCCTTCACCGTGCCGCCCTCGCCGAGGATCGCCCGGGCGAAGTTGCCCGAGTTGCGGACGAAGGTGGTGTCGCGGAAGGCCAGCTTGTCGGGGTCGACCTCGACCGAGAAGGTGCGGGTCGAGCCGTCGGCGGCCGTGATGGTCTGCATGAAGGGGACGAGCGTCACCCGGTCGGCCGGCTGCTCGCACGTCACGGGGAGGCGGTACGACGGGTGGGCCGCGTAGCGCTCGACCTCGAGCGAGTCGGCGCGGCGGACGGCGGTCCCCATCGCCTGCTCGAAGAAGAAGTGCGACGTGCAGGAGGTCAGGCTCTCCCAGCGCACCGTGCCCTTGTTCGGGAACTGGAACGTCTGGCCGGGGGTGGGCGTGGTCGAGTAGACCAGCTTCACGTCGCCGCAGGTGGTGCCGTTGGTGCTGCCGACCTCGCAAGTCGCCGCGAGGTACTGCGGGCGGTCGCTGAAGTCGTAGACCTTGCGGGTCTGGATGATCTCGCCCGTCGTCGCCGACAGCTCGCTCGTGACCGAGTAGGCGATGATGTTCGGCAGCGGGTAGCGGTAGACCTCGAGCCCGAGCCCGTCGCCGCCCAGCTGAACGTAGCTGATGTTCGTGCCGCCCGAGTTGGCGACGAGGAGCGTGTCGCCCGGGGTGCCGACGCGGTTGCGCGGCCAGGGGACGATCCCCCAGGGGCGCGAGCCGACGACGACGGGGCGCTCGAAGGCCTGGCGCGCGAGGCTGAAGACCTCGACCTGGTTGCGGTCGATGTTGGTCAGGTACAGCCGGTCGTAGCGGTTGATGTAGACGCCGTCGGCGAGCAGCCCGCCGCTGGGGAGCGCGCGGGTGGTGCCGGCGACCACGAGCACCGAGTCGACGCGGTCGACGCCCGACGGCAGCTTCGTGTACGACCGGCGGGCCGCCATGTTCGTGGCGAAGGCGCGGACGTAGACGGGCGACGGCAGGTTCGCGAGCGGGACGCGGAAGGTGAAGGTCGTCTCGGCGACGGTGAGCTGGCCGGAGAGGATCGTCGAGTCGGCGACGATCACGCGGCGCTGCACGGTGTCCACGATCTCGTAGCCGAGGACGCGGATGCCGGTCGGGTCGCTGGCGGCGACGCGCACCGTGTCCTGCGTCTCGACGCGGCGGGTGACGCCCGAGCTCACGACCGGGACGCTGTTCACCGCCGTGATCGGCTGCACCGCGAACTGCACCGGGACGCCGGTGGCGCGCTGGCCGAGCGAGTCGATGACGAACGGCGTGACGGTCAGCACGCCCGTCTGCGCGGTGCCCGGGACGGTGACGGTGTCGATCACCGAGACGGAGTCGCGCAGCGGCTCGCGGTAGAACACCGAGTCGGCGGCCGCGAAGCCGGGGCCGGTGGCGACGTAGCCGACGCCGCGCACCTTGAGGCGGGCCGACGCGGCGAGCGAGATGATCCCCGACTTGCCGATGACGAACAGGGAGCCGGGCTGCGGCGCCGTGAGGCGGACGCGCGGCGGCTCGAGGTTGCCGGTGGCGACGCGCACCGAGGCGTCGGGCGCGGCGTTCCCCGCCCCGTCCGTCGCCTCGCCGCTGACGGTCACCTGCGTCCCGGCCGGCGTGCCGGCGGGGACCTTGAAGCTGATGGTCTGGACGAAGCTCGTCACCGCCGAGGAGAAGGCGGTGTCGAGGCCGACGATGGTGGTGTCGCGCCCGATGGGGAGGCGCTGCGTGGCGACGACGCGCACGCGGCGCAGCCCGAGGTTGTCGCGGGCGCTGACCTGCACCGCCACCGCGCTGTCGCTCGCGGCGCCGGCGGCGGCGGCCACGGTGACGGCGGGGGGCGTGCGGTCGCTCTCGGCGCCGCCGGTGATCAGCGACGAGGAGGACTCGCCGCAGGCCGCGAGGGCCGCGGCCAGGGCGAGCGCGCCGGCCGGTCGCACGGCGCGCGTGAGGTGAGAAGCCATGGTGGGCATGCTCGGAGGCCCTCGCTCAGCGGCGCGGCGCCGGGATCGGGGCGGGCTCGCCCTCGTCCAGGATGTGCGGGGTCACCAGGATCAGCAGGTCCTGCTTGCGCTCCTCGGTGCGCGTCTGGCCGAACAGGCGGCCGACGAACGGGAGGTCGACGAGGAACGGGATCCCGGTCTTCACCTTGAAGGTCTTGGTCACCGTCAGCCCGCCGATCGCCGCCGTCTCGCCGTCGCCGACGAGGACGCGGTTCTCGGCCCGCTGCCGGTTGAACACGACGCCGACGTCGGTGGTCGACAGCTGCGCGTCCGAGTTCTCGGCCGACAGGTCGAGCACGATGCGGCGGTTGTTCGTCACCTGCGGCACCACGCTCAGCCGGATGCCCGCCTCCTCGAGGCGGACGGTGGCGCGCGGCGCGTTGTTGCCGAAGCTCGCCGAGCTGGCGTCGATCACCCGGATCGGGACCTGCTGGCCGACGAAGATCTCGGCCGCCCGGTTGTTCAGCGTCACGATGCTCGGCTCCGACTGCACGTCGGCCAGCTCGCTCTGCTGCAGGGCGTTGACGAACGACGTGATCTGGAAGCGCCCGAGGGTCGCCGAGTAGATCAGGTTGAGCGCCGAGGGCTGGAGCGCCGAGTTGGCGTTGGCGAGCGCGGAGAGCGCGTTGCCGCCCAGCGCGACGCGGTCGCCGCCGAAGGGCTCGCCGCCGCCGAGCGCGTCGGGGACGCCGTCGGCGTTGGTGTCGATCGGCTTGCGCGTCGACGGGTCGAGGCGCTGCACCAGCTGCTGGAAGAACTGCTGCGTGCCGGTGCCGAGGTCGTACGAGACGCCGATGTCCTCGAGCCCCGTGCGGTTGACGAAGAGGATCTTCGCCTTGATCGCGACCTGCGGGGTGCGGATGTCGAGCTCGCGGACGCGGGCGATGATCTCGGGGATGTTCGACGGGACGTCGGAGATCAGGAGCTTGTTGGTCGACCGGTCGGCGGTGACGGCGCCGCGGACCACGCAGCCCATCGGCACCCCCTTCTGGTCGCCCTGGTTGCTCGACACCATCTGCGACTGCCCCGGGTTCTTCGCCTGCTGGGCGGCCGCGGCGGCGGCGACGTCGCCCGGCGCGCACTCGCGCGAGAGCAGCGTCTGGACGAGCGGGACGAGCGAGTCGGCCTTGGCGTAGTTGATGTCGATGATGCGGGTCGCGACCGGCTCGGTCGCGCGGTTCGACGCCAGGTTCTTGTAGCTGTCGACCGTGATGATGCCGTTCCCCGAGTCCTCGCTGAGCGCCAGCCCCTGCGAGCGCAGGAGCGCCCGCAGCGCGACGTCCCAGGGCTGGTCCTTGATCTCGGCGGTGATGTTGCCGGTGACCTCGCGGCCGACGATGATCGTGCGCCCCGAGAAGGCCGCGAACGCGGCGACCACGTCGCGGATGTCGGCGTCCTGGTAGGTCACGGTGAGGCGCTGCGCCTCGCGGACCGCCACGGCGGCCGGGCGCCGCGCGGCGAGGGCGTACTCGCGCGGCGGCTCGGCGCGCTGGGCCTCGGTGCGCGCCGTCTCGT
>NZ_JARGEK010000150.1 GCF_029211165.1 Roseisolibacter sp. H3M3-2 | reverse complement strand
CACCGCGAGGCGCCGCCGCTCGGCGGCGGGGGCGGTGGCGCCGGCGAGGCGCACCGCGCGCTCGGCGGGGGTGCGCGCCCGCGCGTCCTCGGCGCGGATCAGCTGGTCGAGCGTCGGCGGCTGCGTCGGCGGCTGGAGCAGGAGCGCGGCGAGGAGTGGGAGCATGCGGCGAATCGAACCGCCGGGCCGGCCGCCGCGCAACCGGGCCCGGCGCGCGCCCGCACGCCGACAGTCGTTGGCATCCCAACGAGGTGGCACGTGCCGTGAGACGCCCGCCGGCGACCCCCGTCACCCCTCATTCCCGGAGTCGCCATGTACCGACCCCTGACCCTCGCCACCGCGCTGCTCGCCCTGGCCGCCTGCGGCGGCGGCACGAACGCCGCCGACACGGCCGCGGCCGACAGCGCCGCCACCGTGCCGCCGCCGTCCACGATGCCCGCACCCTCGACCATGGACTCCGCCGGCACCGGCGGCACCACCGGCACGATGGACACGACCGGCCGCACCGACACCACGGCGCGCGACACGTCCACCGGCGACACCACCCGGCGCACGCCGCCGGGCCAGCCGCCGAGCCACCCGTAAGGCCGGCCGACGATCAGGCGGGGCGTCGCGGCGCGATCGGCGCCGCGGCGCCCGCCGCGCGCCACCGCAGCCCGTACACCGTCCCCACCCAGAAGCGCAGCCGCTCGCCGAGCCGGTCCTGCGCTTCCGCGTCGAGCGCCGAGGGGGCCCAGTGCGCGGCGGCGATCAGCAGCAGGCGCAGCGCGGTGCGGTGGCCGTACCCCTGCGCGCGGACCACCTCCAGGTAGCGGAGGGTGGCCGCCCGCAGCTCGCCGCCGGGCGCCCCCGCGTCGAGCGCGGCCAAGGCGCGGTGGAGGCGGAACGCGCGGCGCACGTAGCGCCCCGCGTCGGGGGTGTCCCAGGGAAGGAAGTCGTGAGGCACGGCGGATCTCCCGGTGCGCTCGGGCGGCCCGCGCTCAGTCGGCGCGGAAGTAGGCGCGGATGACCTGCGAGCCCGCCCATTCGCGGACCCGTTCGAACCCCGGCTCGCCGTCGTCGCGGCGGACGAGCCCGTCGAGAGCCTGCAGGAGCGCGGACACCGGCACCCCGCCGGCGTGCGCGTCGCGGGCGTACGCCCGCAGCGCCTGCGCGAACGGCTCGGCGTGCGGGTCGGCGTCGCGGCGCGCGAGCTGCCAGGCCGCGCGCACGCCCGCCACGGCGGCGGCGGCCGGCGCGGCCGCGGTGTGCGGCGGATGGGGGACTGGGGACATCACGGTTCGTCGAGGCGTCTCACTGGTCCACACGCCACCCTGCGCCCACCCCACCGTCACCCGCGCGGTGCGGGCCGCGCGTCCGGCTGCACGACGTGTACCGTCCCCCTCCCCGGCGCGTCAGATTCCGCGCACGCCCCGCCCCCCGCGCCCCCGCCCGTCGCCCGTCCCGTGAGGATCGTCGGCGGCCGCTTCGCCGGGCGCGACCTCGCGTCGCCGGCCGACTTCCGCGTGCGCCCGACGGCCGAGCACGTCCGCGCGGCGACGCTCGACGCGCTCGCCGCCGACGTCCCCGGCGCGCGCGTCCTCGACCTGTTCGCCGGCACCGGGGCGCTCGGCCTCGAGGCGCTGTCGCGCGGCGCCGCCGCCGCCGACTTCGTCGAGACGCGCGCGTCGTCGCTGCGCGCGCTGCGCGAGAACGTGGGCCGCCTGCGCCTGCGCGACCGCACGCGCGTGTTCGCCGAGGACGCGCTCCCGTTCGCGCAGGCGCTCCCCGCCGGCGTCTACGACGTCGCGTTCCTCGACCCGCCGTACGAGTCGCGCATGCTCGACCGCGTGCTCGACGCCTGGAACGCGCGGCCGTTCGCGCGGGTTCTCGTCGTCGAGCACGCGCGCGCGCACCGCCTCCCCGAGGGCGGGCGCTGGCGCGCCTTCGGGGACAGCGTGGTCACCATCTACCGCGCGCCCTGACCGGGCGCCCCGACCGGGCGCGCCGACCGGCGCCCCGGGCAGCGGCGAGCCCCGCGGCACCATTCCTGCCCCTTGCACGATGCGCCAACCTGCTGCATCGTGATGCAGCAACGCGGGCGGGCGTCCCACCGGGCCGCCCCCCGAGGCGTGGCGGCAGCGAGAGGTGGGGAGGACCGGCCCGCGGCATCGCGCGGGCGGCGGCGCGGCCCGACGGCACACGGGGCGCGCTCACCCCGGGCGTGCCTGTGTGGGGGAGGGGACATGGGAGAGATGCAAGGAACGCCGGCGCGCAGCCGCCGCGACTTCCTGCGCGCCGCCGGCGTCGGCGGCGTCACGCTCGCCGTCGGCGGGGTGCTGGCGGCCTGCGCCGACGACTCGCGCGGCGCGCTGGAGCCGGGCGCGCCGAGCCTGGCCGTCGTCGACGGCAACACCGTCACGCTCGACTTCCGGAGCGACATCGACGTCCTGAACTACGCCTACGCGCTGGAGCAGCTCGAGGCGGCGTTCTACACGCAGGTGGTCGCCACCCCGGGCTTCGAGACGCGCTTCGCCCCCGAGGAGCAGACCGTGCTGCGCGACCTGCGCGACCACGAGATCGCGCACCGCGAGTTCTTCCGCGCAGCCCTCGGCACGAGCGCGATCCCCGACCTGTCGGTCAACTTCTCGAGCATCGCCTTCACCAGCCGCAGCGCGGTGCTCAACGTCGCGCAGACGTTCGAGGACCTGGGCGTGGGCGCGTACAACGGCGCCGGGCGCTACCTGACCAACGAGGCGTTCCTCCTCGTCGCCGGGAAGATCGTGTCGGTCGAGGCGCGGCACGCCGCCGCCATCCGCGCGATCCGCAACGGGAACTACACCACCGCGTTCGCGCCCGACGCGCTCGACCCCGCGCTGACGCCCGCGCAGGTGCTGGCCGCTGCGCGCGGGTTCGTCGTGCAGAACATCGTCGTCACCAACGCCTGAGCGCGAGGACCCCCATGGACCAGCAGCAGCCGATTCTCGCCGCGCTCGCCTCGAACGACCCGGAGGCGGTGTCGCGCATGGGCGCCCCGCTCTCCCGCCGCGCCGCGCTCAAGGGCGGGGCCGCCGCCACCGCCGGCCTCGCGACCGTGCTGCGCGCCGCCTCGGCGCCGGTGGCGCTCGCCGCCATGGCCCGCGACGCCTTCGGCCAGACGGGCGGGCTCCCGCAGGCCGTCGTCGACATCTTCAACTTCGCGCTCACGCTCGAGGAGCTGGAGGCGGAGTTCTACGTGCGGGCCGTGCAGTCGGGCGTCCTCCCGGCCAACGTCGTGCCGATCTTCACCACGATCCGCGACCACGAGCTCGCCCACGTCGCGTTCCTGCGCCAGTCGCTCGGCGCGCAGGCGGTCGCCAAGCCGACCTTCGACTTCACCGCCGGCAACGGCTCGGGGCGCGGCCCGTACGCCGACGTGTTCCGCAACTACGCCACCCTCACCGCCGTCGCGCAGGCGTTCGAGGACACGGGCGTGCGCGCGTACAAGGGCCAGGCGCCGAACCTGCGCCCCTTCCGCGGCCCCGACGGCAACAACTTCGCGCTCCAGGTCGCGCTCCAGGTGCACTCGGTCGAGGCGCGGCACGCCGCGCAGATTCGCCGGCTGCGCGGGACGTTCAACGAGCTCGACCCGTTCTACCAGGGGTGGATCACGGGCAACCGGACCGACGTCCCGGGCGCCAACGCGGTCTACGCCGGGGAGCAGAACACGACGCACGCCGGGATCAACGTCGTGCCGCTGCTCGCGCGCCTGCGCCCGCAGATCGACATCTCGCAGGACGCGGTGGCCGAGGCGTGGGACGAGCCGCTGACGATGGCCGAGGTGCTCGCGATCGTCGACCCGTTCATCGTCTGACGTCGACCGACGTCCACGACGGGCGGGTCGCGGCGGGGCGGCGTCTTCGGGCGCCGCCCCGCGCTGCGTATGTTGCCCGCATGAGCCACATCGCCTTCCTCGGGACCGGGCTGCTCGGCGGGGCCCTCGTCGAAGCCGCCGCCACGCGCGGCGAGCGCATCACCGTCTGGAACCGCACCGCCGAGAAGGCGCGCGCGCTCGAGGCGTTCGGCGTGACCGTCGCCGCCACGCCGGCCGACGCGGCGCGCGGCGCCGAGCGCGTCCACCTCGTGCTGCGCGACGACGCGGTGGTGGAGGAGGTGGTCGCGGCGCTGCGCCCGGGGCTCGCCCCCGACGCCGTGATCGTCGACCACACGACGACGCAGCCCGCGCTCACCGCCGAGCGGGCGCGGCGGCTGAACGCGGAGGGGGTGCGCTACCTCCACTGCCCCGTCTTCATCGGCCCCGCGGCCGCGCGCCAGGGCCAGGGGACGATCCTGGCCGCCGGCCCGCGCGGGCTGTTCGACGCCGTGCAGCCGGCGCTGGCGCGCATGGCGCCCAAGGTCGAGTACGTCGGGGAGCGCCCCGACGCGGCGGCCGTGCTCAAGCTGTGCGGCAACGCCTTCATCATCGGGCTCAGCGCGCTGGTGGCCGACACGCTGAGCGTCGCCGGCGGGGCCGGCGTCCCGGGGGAGGACGCGCTGCGGGTGATCGGGCTGTTCAACCCGTCGTCCACCATCTCCGGCCGCGGGCGGCTGATGGCGGCGGGCGACTGGACGCCGAGCTTCGAGCTGTCGATGGCGCGCAAGGACGTGCGCCTCATGCTCGAGACCGCCGACGGGCGTCCGCTGGCCGCGCTCCCGTCGATCGCGGCCCGCATGGACGCGCTGATCGCCGAGGGGCACGGCGGCGACGACCTGGCCGTGCTCGGCCGCGACGCGCGCCCCTGAGGCGGCCCCGGGGGCGGGGGCGGGCGGAACGGGACTGGCATCTCCCCCCGCGCCCCCAACCCGCCCCCATGATCGAGCTCGACGACGCCTGCCCGCTCGCGCACGTGCTGGCCGCGCGCCTCCGCGACGCCCGGGAGGAGCTCACCCGCCGCTGGCTGGAGCGCATCGCGCAGCGCGCGAACCTGCCGCCCAACGAGGTCTTCCCGACGGAAGACCTGCTCGACCACGTCCCGCTCCTGTTCGACGGGATCGCCGACTTCATGGAGAACCCGGCGCGCGAGGTGGCCGGCGACGCGCCCGTGGTCGGCAAGGCGATGGAGCTCGGCGCGCTCCGCCACGAGCAGGGGTTCGGCGAGTACGAGCTGCTGAAGGAGTACGAGATCTTCGGCGGGATCCTGTTCGCGTTCCTCGTGCGCACCGCCGCCGAGATCGACGAGCCGTGCGACAAGGGCGAGCTGCTGGTGTGCGCGCACCGCCTCTTCCGCGCGGTGGCGCTCATCCAGCAGGCGAGCGTGATCCACTTCCTGCAGCTGGCGCGCGAGCAGGTGGCCGAGCGCGAGGACCGGCTGCGCACCTTCAACCGCGCCGTCACGCACGAGTTCAAGAACCAGATCGGCGCCGCGCGCGGGGCGATCGAGGTGCTGGCGGTCCCCGGGCTCCCCGACGCGGAGCGCGGGCGGCTGCTGGAGGTCGTCGACCGCAACGTGGCGTCGATGGCGCGCGCGCTGGAGAACCTGGTCGAGCTCTCGCAGATCGACCCGCTCACCGGCGACGCGGCCGCGCGCCGGCGCGAGCGCCTCGTCCCGCTGGCGAGCGCGGTGCGCGAGGCGGTGCGCCAGCTGCGCGACGCCGCGTCGGCGGCGGGGGTGACGGTCCGCGTCGCGCAGCTCCCCGCGGTGCCGGTGAGCGCGGCGCCGGTGGAGCTGGCAGTGACCAACTTCGTCTCGAACGCGATCAAGTACCGCGACCCGGCGGCCGAGGCGCCGTGGGTCGAGGTGCGCGCCTGGACCGTCGCCGACCCGCCCGAGGTCGTGGTGGAGGTGGCCGACAACGGGCTCGGGGTCCCGGCCGACCGCCGCGAGCAGCTGTTCCGGCGCGGGTTCCGCGCGCACACCGACACGGTCACCGGGGTCGAGGGGACGGGGCTCGGGCTCAGCATCGTGAAGGACGCCGCGGAGGCGGTGGGCGGCCGCGTGTGGGCGGAGTTCCCCGACCGCGGCGGGTCGCGCTTCGCCGTCGCCCTCCCCGCGCGGCGCGCCGTGGACGGGCACCCGCGGTAGCTTTCGCGGGTACGAGGGCGACGCCCTTCCCGAGGAGGACCCGATGCGCACGATCGCCTGGCGCGCGGGCGTGCTGCTGGCGGCCGCCGCCTGCCGCGCGTCGGCGCCCGCCCCCGCCCCGCCGGTCGCCGCCGACCGCCCGTGGACGCCCACCGGCGCGGCCACCACGACGGCGACGGCCGCGCAGGCCGCCCCCACCGGCGCGGCCGCCGACGCGGCGTTCATGCAGTCGATGATCGCGCACCACGCGCAGGCGCTGACGATGACCGCGCTCGTGCCGGAGCGCGCGGCGCGCGCCGAGCTGCGCCCGCTCGCCGAGCGGATCGCCGTCACGCAGCGCGACGAGATCGCGCTGATGCGCCGGTGGCTGGAGCGCCGCGGCGCGCCGGCCGCGACCGACCACGCGTCGCATGCGGGGCACGCGATGCCCGGCATGCTCACCGACGCCGAGCTGGCGCGGCTGGGCGCGGCGCGGGGCGCGGCGTTCGACCGCCTCTTCCTCGAGCTCATGATCCGCCACCACGAGGGGGCGCTCGCGATGGTGGCCGAGTACTTCAAGACCCCCGGCGCCGGCCAGGAGCCCGAGGCGTTCCGCCTCGCGTCCGACGTCGACGCCGACCAGCGCGCGGAGATCCGCCGCATGCGCGCCCTGCTTCCCTGACCCGCACGCCTCCCGACCCCTCATGCGTCCGCACCGCACCCGCCGGCCCCTCGCGCTCTGCGCCGCGCTGGCCGCGCCCGCCCTCCTCGCCGCGCAGGGCACCCCGGTCACCAAGAGCGTCCCCGCCGCCGACCAGGGCCCCGACCCGCGCGTCGGCCTCGGCGCCGGCTGGATGAACGCGCAGACGGCGATCCGCCACATGGAGCTGGTGTCGGCGACGCCGCGCCCCGCCGGCTGGTTCAACCCCGCCGACATGGGCGACTTCGGCTACGCCAACGCCGACCTCGCGTTCCAGGGGCCGTACGCATTCCAGGGCGGCTTCAACGGCGTCCAGGTCTGGGACCTGTCGTCGCCGGCCGCGCCGCGGCTGCGCGCGCAGCTCGTCTGCCCCGGCGGGCAGGGCGACGTGTCGGTGCACGGCAATCTGCTCTTCATGTCGGTCGAGGAGACGCGCGGCCGCGTGGACTGCGGCACCACGGGCGTCAGCGCGCCGGCGAGCGCGGAGCGCTTCCGCGGCGTGCGCATCTTCGACATCTCGAACCTCGACGCGCCCAAGCAGGTCGCCGCGGTCCAGACGTGCCGCGGCTCGCACACGCACACGCTCGTCCCCGACCGCCGCGACAGCACCGTGATGTACGTGTACGTCGGCGGCACGAGCCCGGTGCGCCCCGCCGAGGAGCTGGCCGGCTGCTCGGGGCGCCCGCCGCAGGAGGACCCCAACACCTCGCTGTTCCGCATCGAGGTGATCCGCGTGCCGCTCGCCGCGCCGCAGGACGCGCGCATCGTGAGCACGCCGCGCCTGTTCGCCGACAGCGCCGGCAACCCGGCGGGGCTGTGGCGCGGCGGCGCGATCCGCGCCGGCGCGCAGGAGACGGCGGAGACGGACCAGTGCCACGACCTCACGGTCTACCCGGAGATCGGGCTCGGCGCCGGCGCGTGCTCGGGGAACGGGCTGCTGCTCGACATCGCGGACCCGGCCAACCCGAAGCGGATCGACGAGGTGAGCGACCCGAACTTCGCGTACTGGCACTCGGCGACGTTCAGCAACGACGGGCGCAAGGTGCTGTTCACCGACGAGTGGGGCGGCGGCGTCGCGCCGCGCTGCCAGACGACCGACAAGGCCGAGTGGGGCGCCAACGCCATGTTCAGCGTGGCGGGGCGCGAGCTGCGGCCGGAGGGCTACTACAAGCTCCCCGCCGCGCAGACGGCGACCGAGAACTGCGTCGCGCACAACGGCTCGCTGATCCCGGTGCCGGGGCGCGACCTGATGGTGCAGGCGTGGTACCAGGGCGGGATCTCGGTCTTCGACTGGACCGACCCGAAGAACCCGAAGGAGATCGCCTTCTTCGACCGCGGCCCGATGAGCGCGTCGCAGCTCGCCCTCGGCGGGCACTGGTCGGCGTACTGGTACAACGGCCACATCGTCGGCTCCGAGATCGGGCGCGGGCTCGACGTGCTGCGGCTGACGCCGAGCGCCGACCTGTCGCAGAACGAGATCGACGCGGCGAACCTGGTGAGGTGGGACCGCTTCAACCCGCAGCTCCAGACGCGGATCACCTGGCCGGCGCACGTGTCGGTGGCGAAGGCGTACCTCGACCAGCTGGCGCGCGCCGATGGGCTGGCGGCGGCGCGGCGCGCGGCGGTCGAGCGCGAGCTGACGCGCGCCGACGGGCTGCAGGGGGCGGCGCGGCGGACGGCGTTCGCGACGCTGGCGACGGCGCTCGATCGGGACGCGGGGTCGGCGCGGGACGCAGCGAAGGTGCGGCTGCTGGCCGGCGTCGTGCGGGACCTGGCGAGGTAAGGGCGGACACGGAGGGACACGGAAACCGGGGGAGGGACGTCAGGCTCCAGTCCTTCCCCCGGTTTCCTGTCAATCCTGTCCGTACGAGCGGCCCGACCGTTGCCGGGGTGCGGCGCATGCCCGACGACCTCCGGTACGTCCTGCTCCTGTTCGCGCTGTTCGTGGTGCCGCGGATCCTCCAGCGGTACCGCCTGCCGGCGGCGATCACGAGCTTCCTGCTCGGCGCCGGGGTCGCGTTCTCGGGGGTCGAGCTGCTCCCGCACGGCCCGACGCTCCCGCTGCTGGCGACGTTCGGCATCGCCTCGATGTTCCTGGTGGCCGGGCTGGAGGTGAACGTCGCCGAGCTGCGGCGCGGCGCCCGGGTCATCGTCGAGCACCTGGCGCTGCGCGCGCTCGTGGTGCTGGCGGCCGGGTTCGTCGTCGCCCAGCTGCTGCACGTGGGGGCGCGCCCGGCGGCGCTGATCGCGCTGGCGCTGTTCACGCCGTCGACCGGGTTCATCCTGAGCTCGCTCCCGCAGCTCGGCGTCGGCGTCGAAGAGCAGTTCTGGATCCGCGCCAAGGCGATCGCCACCGAGCTGCTGGCGCTCGCGATCCTGTTCGTCGTGCTGCAGTCCACCTCGGCCGAGCGGCTGACGGCGGCCACCGGGGCGCTGGTGGTGATGACCTTCGTGCTCCCGGTCGCGTTCCGGCTGTTCGCGGCGCGCATCGCCCCGGTCGCGCCGCGGTCGGAGTTCGCCTTCCTGCTCATGCTCGCCGTCGTCGCCGCGTACATCACGAAGGCGCTCGGCGTCTACTACCTGGTCGGGGCGTTCCTGGTCGGCGCGGCGGCGCAGTCGTTCCGCGAGCGGCTCCCCGCCCTCTCCTCCGAGTCGCTGGTGCACGCGGTCGAGGCGTTCGCGTCGCTGTTCGCCCCGTTCTACTTCTTCTACGCCGGGACGCACCTGCGGCCGGCGGACTTCCCGCCGCGCGCGCTGTGGGTGGGGGCGCTGCTGCTCGCGGTGTGCGTGCCGCTGCGCGTGATGCTCGTGCTGGTGCACCGGCGGGCGGCCTTCCGCCAGCCGCTGCGCGCCGGCCTGCCGGTGGCGCTCGCGCTCACGCCGACGCTCGTGTTCTCGCTGGTGCTCGCGGAGATCCTGCGCGACCGCTTCGCCGCGGCGCCGTGGCTGGTGGGGGCGCTCATCATCTACACGATCGGCAACACGCTCATCCCCGGGCTCACGCTGCAGGGGCGCGCCTCGGAGCTGGACGTGCTGCAGCCCGACGCGCTGGCCGACGCGGGCGACCCGGACACCGCGCACGCCGGGCCGCCGCCGGGCGAGCCGGTGGCGCCGCCCGCCGTCACGCTCGCGCAGCCGGCACGGCGCTCGCGATGAGCGCGCGCATGACCAGACGCTGGCCCGACGAGCTGTGGATCGTCCGCCATGGCCAGAGCGCCGGCAACGTCGCGCGCGACGCCGCCGACGCCGCCGGGCTCCACGTGATCGACATCGCCGAGCGCGACATGGACGTCCCGCTGAGCGAGCTGGGCGCCCGGCAGTCGGCCGCGCTCGGGCGCTGGTTCGCGGCGATGCCCGAGGACGCGCGCCCGAACGTCGTCGTCGCGTCCCCGTACGTGCGGGCGCGGCAGACGGCGGCGCTGGTGCGCGAGGCCGGCGGGCTGGCGCCCGGCGCCGCCGAGAAGGTCGACGAGCGGCTGCGCGAGAAGGAGTTCGGCATCCTCGACCGGCTGACGCGCGCCGGCATCGAGCGGCAGTTCCCCGACCAGGCGGAGGCGCGCACGCGCGTCGGGAAGTTCTACCACCGCCCGCCGGGCGGCGAGAGCTGGGTCGACGTGATCCTCCGGCTGCGCAGCGTGCTCGACACGATCAGCCTGCACCACGCCGCGCCGGGGTCGCGCGTGCTGATCGTGGCGCACCAGGTGATCGTGCTCTGCCTCCGCTACCTGCTGGAGGAGATGAGCGAGGAGCGGATCCTGGCGATCGACCGCGAGGGGGACGTCGCGAACTGCGGCGTCACGCGCTACGTGCTCGCGCCGTCGCCCGACGGGGGCGACCCCGCGCTGCGGCTGGAGGCGTACAACTTCGTCGCGCCGCTCGAGGAGGCGGGGACGCCCGTGACCGCGCGCCCCGACGCGCCGGCGGCGCCGAAGGGATGACCGCGGCGCGCGCGGTCACCCCCGCGCTGCTGCGCCGCCTCGCGCTGCCGCCGCTCGACCACGACGGGGACAAGGAGGCGCGCGGCCGCGTGCTGGCCGTCGGCGGGTGCGTGCAGGTCCCGGGCGCGATGCTGCTGGCCGACATCGCGGCGCTGCGCGCCGGGGCGGCCAAGCTGCAGCTGGCCACCGTGCGCGCCGCCGCCCTCCCGCTCGGCCTCGCGGTGCCGGAGGCGCT